>CAZXDA010000058.1:0-1974 GCA_964639445.1 uncultured Candidatus Saccharibacteria bacterium | reverse complement strand
TTAATTTCTCAATTATCATTTATCAAACATAGGAAATTGGTAATTGTTAATTTATTGAAAATTGTTAATTGTAAATTGAAAATTGCGACTCCGAGAGGAGGCGCGGCATGAGGCAGCTAAGTGAAATTTCGGCTAACCGTGATGCCGTAGCTACCATTGTCGGTTTGACAGGAGCCTTTGAAGGCATTGCCAGCATGCGCATCGCCCAGATTAAAGATCAGGTGCAACGTTCGGGCGAATTTTTTGGCGTCTTGTGGCGTATTTACACGCAGGTTAGGGCCGGCGAGACTTTCCATTTTGGCCGGCGGGCTCATGCCGGACAGTTAATCAACAAGGAACTGCTGATATTAGTCACTTCAGAGGGTGGCTTTAGCGGCGATATTGACGAGCGCTTAATTGCCCAAGCCTTGGCCAATTACGCACCTGATAAAAATGACATTATTGTGGTGGGGCACCATGGCGCAGTCTTGCTGCAGCAAAGAGGCATAGCCTTTAAGCGCAGTTTTCACCTGCCAAAGCAAGACCGCAACCTTACCACCATTCCTCTAGTGTTGGAGGTACAAAGGTACCAATCGACCATTGTTTATTATCAAAACTATAAGTCGCTGACAACTCAAGAGATTAAAACTATTCAGCTGGCTACGGCCGTAACTGAGCGCGGGCAAAACGTTCAGTCTGGTTCAAGCGAAGAAGTTATTTCAGAGGGCAATTACATTTTTGAGCCAAGCACTTTTGCCGTGGTTGATCATCTGGAAAATTCGATGATGCAAATTACGCTATCTGAGGTTATATTGCAATCCAAACTGGCGCAATATGCCAGCCGCTTTAGGGCAACGAGCCTGTCGCACGAGCGAGCTGATGAATCATACCAAGATCTAACAGACCAGTATAACCGCGCCAAAAGGCGGCTCAAAGACGAACGCCTGCGCGAAATCCTCAACAGCCAAAAAGGAGCTAAAAATGTTTAGCTCCCATTTCACAATTCACATTTCACAATTCACATTAATTTTTCATTTATCATTTATCAAATATTGGAAACTGGTAATTGATAAATTATTGAAAATTGCTAATTGTAAATTGCTAATTGCGACTCCGAAAGGAGGTGCTTAATGGCTGCCGGGGTAGTAACGGCTATTCGCGATTTGGTTATCTCGGTACAGTTTGATACCGATATGCCGGATATTGGTGAGTTGGTTATAGTTGGCAACCAAAGCCGTACAGTTTTGATTGTAGATCATCTAGCCCAAAACAAAATGGCTATTTGTTTGAATTTGTTCGGTGATCGCAGTCTGCAAAAAAGAATGCCAGTCGAGCGCAGCGGCCGCGGGCTGGAAATTCCGGTTGGCCCGGCTACCATTGGCCGGATTTTAGACGCCCTTGGCCGGCCGCTTGACGGCCAGCCTCTGCCGAAATCCGAGCAGCTGGTTTATAAGGATATCTGGCGATTGCCGCCCAGAAAAATGAGCTTTAAAGCCGCCCAGCCTCAGCTTTTGGAGACCGGGATTAAGGTTATTGATTTCTTTGCCCCTTTTGTCAAAGGACGAAAAGTGGGCATTATTGGCGGCGCCGGCGTCGGGAAAACTGTTCTAATTATGGAGTTAATCCATAATGTGGCCAAAAGCGGTGCCGGCCTAAGTCTGTTCGCCGGCATTGGCGAACGTATACGCGAAGGCCATGAATTATATGAGACGCTGCGCGAGCGCGATTTATTAAAATCGACAATTATGTTCTTTGGCCAAATGGACCAAAGCCCCTTGCAGCGGGTTTTGGTGGCTTTAAGCTCTGTAGCTGCTGCCGAACATATGCGTGACCAGCACAACAAAGACATTCTGTTCTTTGCCGACAACATGTACCGCTATGTGCAGGCGCGCAACGAACTTTCGACCATACTGCGGCAGACTCCATCAGAGGGCGGCTACGAACCAACTATTTTTAGCGACATCAAAGTTCTGCAAGACCGCTTAAGCTCTAATG
>CAZXDA010000057.1:0-2023 GCA_964639445.1 uncultured Candidatus Saccharibacteria bacterium | reverse complement strand
TATTAACCGGCAACATTCCCCGAATCGCATGTCTGATAACTTCTTCAGCACTAGCTTCAGCTAATTTTCTCTGGCGCAGTCCACCAGGATGGCCGCTGTGGCGATAATATATTTTCTTGGCTTGCTTATTGCCAGTAGTTACAAGCGATTCGGCGTTAATAACAACTACATAATCGCCGCCATCAATGTGCGGGGTAAAAGTTGGCTTATCTTTGCCAATCAGCAAGCGAGCGGCAACTGTTGCTAGCCTTCCCAGCGGCGCCTCAGAGGCATCCAAAACATACCAAGACCTCATCTGTTTCCTCGTCTGCCGGTACGTTTGGGCGCTTGTGGCGCCACTTTAGGTACAGGTGCTTTTGCGGTCATATCCGTAGGAGCTAACTTCTCTGCGCTTACTTCGGTCTTTTCTACTTCCTTCTCGGGGGCTTTTTCTTCCTTCTTTCCAGCTGTTTTTTGCGATCTTTTTGCAGATTCAGCAGTCACGAAGCTAACCTTAGCCATTTGAGCGCCATCGCCGATTCTTATGCCCGTTCGTTTAACGCGTAAATAGCCGCTGCCCCTGTCTGCCATTATTTTGGGCGCAATTTCGTCAACCAGTTTATGAGCCGCTTCTTTGGTCGCTAGCCGGCTGATTACCAAGCGGCGGTAATGTAGATTGTCCTTGCCCTTTTTGGCGTGCGTCATCAGCTTTTCTGTATAGCGAGCAACGGCTTTGGCCTTAGGCAGAGTAGTCTCGATTGCTTCTTGCAAAATCAAAGACTCGGCTAAAGACTTAATTAAGGCCTGTCGCTGGTCGCGTTCCCTGTGGAATTTCATTCTTCATTCCTCATTCTTCATTCTTCCTACAGCTCCAGTTCAGCCATCTTCTCCTTAACTTCTTCCAGCGCTTTGTTGCCAAAACCCTTTAAATCTCGCAGTTCGGCGTCGCCCAGTGATAGCAAATCACGAATAGTGTGAATATCGTTATTGATTAGAGCATTGGTGGTACGGGCGCTGAGGTTAAGATCTTCAATTGAGGTCATTAGCTCGGCCGGCTCTTCTGACTCTTCGCCGGTTTCCATGCTAGCACCCTCGCCATCTGTTAAGGCACCGGCTGTCTCTACTTTGGTTTGGCCAGCTAATGCCTGATATTGGCTTACAAGTATGGCAGCTGACTCTTCAAACGCCTCGCGCGGCGTAATTGAACCATCTGTAGTAATGGTAATCAGCAGCTTGTCCAAATTCATGATTTGGCCAACACGGGTGTTTTCTACTTTGTAGCGGACGCGCAGAACAGGCGTAAACAGAGCATCGAGCACTATCATGTCTGAGATTTTTTTGTCATTCCCCTGCTCGTCAACGGGCCGGTAGCCGCGGCCGGTCTCAACATCCACGTCCATACTAATAGAAGCCTTGGGGTCGTCGATTGTGCAGATAATTTGATCCGGATTTACAACTTCTACATCAGATGTCAGCTGCAGGTCTTTGGCGCGCACCACGCCCTTGCCTTTTTTAGAAAGGTGTAGTGTAACCGGCTCATCCGTAAAGACCTTGAAGCGAATGCCTTTTAGGTTGAGGATTATGGCTACAACGTCTTCTTTGATACCCGGGATAGCTGTAAATTCGTGGCTAACACCCTCAATTCGAAAGCCGGTAATGGCCGCGCCGGCAATCGATGACAGCAATACCCGGCGCAGCGAGTTGCCAAGCGTCATGCCGTAACCGCTGGCTAGCGGTTCTACTACAAATGTGGCGGCGCGATCATCATGATCGACAATTGAAGAAAGTGTTGGTGTGTGAATGGTTTTGTTCATGAATAAAACTCCACTATTAGTTGTTCTTTAATATCGGGTTCAGCATCATCGCGTGTGGGTAACGCCGAGACCGCGACAGTAAACTTCTTGCGATCAACTTTCAGCCACGATGGAATATCGGCTGGTGCTGGGCTGAGATCATCCAAATGCTTAAAGTACTCATTGTTCTTGCTTGCCTCTCGCAATAAGATTTGGTCACCTACAGATAGGCTGATAGAGGGAATATCAAC
>CAZXDA010000056.1:0-2495 GCA_964639445.1 uncultured Candidatus Saccharibacteria bacterium | reverse complement strand
ATTAGAAATCGTAGTCTGCACATTAAATGAACGAACCCAGGCACGGACCAAATGTTCAGAAGCAGCCTTAGTGGCTGATTAAGGGCTGGAAGTATTGTATGGTTGGTTTTCACTAAATTTCTCGGGATTATCCAGCTTAAGGTCGCCATAGACCTCGTCAGTAGAAATATGATGCAGCCGCTTTTTATGTTTACGCACCGCCTCCAGTACCCTGTAAGTTCCAATAACGTTGGTGTTTACGAACGGCCAGGGTCCATGGATGGAATTATCTACATGACTTTCAGCCGCGAAATGCACTATCGTGTCACAATCGTCTACAGCTCCCTCAATAGCCTCTTCGTCGCAGATATCTCCTTTGATGAATTGATAGCGATTAGGGTCTAAACCTTCCAAATTTTTGAGATTGCCAGCATAGGTTAATTTGTCAAAAACTGTAATATGCCAATCTGGCCTTTCTTTATAGACATAGTGCACAAAGTTAGAGCCGATAAATCCCGCCCCGCCAGTGACTAACAATTTCATCTTTTCTTAGTATATCAATTGATAGAATTTATGATTCCGCTAATTTTTGCAGTAAGCTCGTCTAGCTTTATTTTTGAGCGCGCCTCGGCATTTAGCCGCAGCAGCAGCTCAGTATTACTGATTCTGATATTAAACCACTGGTCCGGGTAGTTAACCGTCAAACCATCCAGCTCATCCTGGTCACCATCACTAAAAGCTTCTTTTAATTTGGCTATAGCTGCCTCTTTATTAACCACTTCAAAATTAGTTTCCGGGATCATAACATAGCCCAATCTATATTCATCTACCAGTTCTGAAAGCTTTTGGCCACTTTTGCTTAAGGCTTGCATGACAACTAGAGCGGCTATTAATCCGGAATCGGCAAAATAATTTTCCCTAAAAAAAAGATGTCCTGTAGTTTCACCGCCAAAAGGAGCATTGCGTTCTCGCATGATCGTACCTATAACTACTCGCCCAGCTTTAGTGCGGTATGGTTTGCCGCCCCATTTTTTAATAAGCTCCCTTGTGGCGCGACTGGTTCTTACGTCATGGACAATTTCACTAGCTGGGTATATTTCTAAATAGGTTTTGGCGGCAATGCTAATCAAATCAGTCCCCAGTACTACTCTGCCCCTATCATCTACAAAACCAGCTCGATCGCCATCGCCGTCAAAAGCAATGCCAAAATCCAATTTGTCTTGTCGAACTTTTTTTATCAGATCTTTTAGGTTCTCTGGTTTTTGCGGGTTCGCCTCATGATTTGGGAATGCCCCGTCTAATTCAAAGTACATCCTCTCTACTTTTATTGGCATTCTTGGCAGAATATATGGCAGGATCGCTCCAGCCATGCCGTTCCCGGCATCAATGGCGATATGGAAGGGCTTAAGATCTTTAACGAAACTTGAGCAATGCTCCACCCAATCATCAATTATCTGCTTTGCTTCCAAATTACCAGGCGATGGTACGGCGTTTCTGAAATTGCCTTTTAAGACAGCATCACGAATTTCATCAAGCCCAGAATCCAGGCCAACAGCAATCACCTTATCTCGATATAGTTTAATACCGTTATATTCACCTGGATTATGGCTAGCTGTTATGACCGCGCCGCCTGCAAGACCGTACTTACCAACAGCGAAGAAAATCATATCGCTGGTAACTTCACCTAAATCCCACACGTCTCGGCCTTGCATCCTTAGCCCCTTAATAAAGGTATCTGCTAGACGAGCAGAATCCGGTCGCATGTCTCGGCCGACGGCTACAATTCCATCGCGGGGCAGCCAGTCAGCAAAGGCTCGGGCGATATCTCTTACTAAATTTGGAGTCAACTCCGTGCCAACTTTGCCACGGATGTCATAGGCCTTAAAAATTTCAGATAAATCTTGCACTATTCTACTGTTACGGATTTAGCAAGGTTACGTGGTCGGTCAACATTTTTGCCCAGTTTCATAGCTGCATAATAAGCAAAGAGCTGCAAAACAACGGCTGTTAGCAGTGGCTGGGCTTGCTCTAAAGTTTTAGGGATAAAAATGACATCGTCAGCTAGTTTTTTAATTGCTTTGTTGCCTTCCGTAGCTATAGCTATAATTGGGCCGCCTCGGGCTTTAATCTCTTGAATATTAGAGTAAGTTTTTTCGAGCATTGGGCCGTCAGGTACAATAGCCACAGTGGCGAAATTTTTATCTATCATAGCCAATGGCCCGTGCTTCATTTCGCCGGCAGCATAGCCCTCAGCATGGATATAAGAAATTTCTTTGAGTTTTAGAGCTCCCTCCAGCGCACAAGGAAACTGATAGCGGCGGCCAATATAGAGAAAGTCTCGGTAGCTACTGTATTTTTCAGCTGCCTTCTTTATGGCATCAGTAGAAGTCAGCACCGCCTCAGCCTTTTTTGGCATTTCGTCTAATTCCTTAAGTAGCGGCTTAAACAGTTTGGTAGAACCATTGCTTAAATGGAGCGCAATTAGTGTTAAGACTGTCACTTGAGCAATAAAAGCT
>CAZXDA010000055.1:0-2653 GCA_964639445.1 uncultured Candidatus Saccharibacteria bacterium | reverse complement strand
ACATTTTGTGGCTGCTCCTTCGTGAAGTGCATACGGCGGTTGGTTAGAGGCTCGTAAATAATAACAATTTTTTGGCCGGTTCTTTGGGCGGTTTCCAGTGCCACGCTCATAACGCCGCGGATTTTATCCGGTGTGTGGGCATAGTCGGTATATAAATTCTCGGTTATTTTTTCAAAGCGGCGGCTAACACCGGGGAAGGTATTAATAAGTTGGACAAGCTTTTCCGGAGATCCCTGCGTCAGATGACTTACAGCTCTAACTGCCAGCCAGCCATCAAACCGGTTGAAACGGCCAATAAGTTTAATTTTGTTAATAAAGGTATTATTTTCGGTCTCAACAAAAAGTCCTGGCAGCTTACCAAAACCAAGTTTATGAAAGTCGTTTTGCCAGAGAACTGTTTCGGTACTTTGGCCAACGAATTGTCTAAAGGCGGACATGTAATCTTCCTGAGTAGGGAAAATTTCGTGATGATCCCACGATATGCCGGTGATAATTGACAGACGTGGCTTAAAATCTAAGAAATTACGGTCAAACTCATCTGCCTCATAAATAAAATATTGGCCTTTGGTATCAAAGTGTCCCATATCGCCAAAACTAATTTTGGCGCCCACCGACCAGCTGGCAGGAATTTTTAATTGCTCAAACAGCCAAATTAGCATGGCGGTGGTGGTAGTTTTACCGTGAGTGCCGGCAACTGCAACCATCTTTAGCTTGTTTTGCGATAAAATCTCATTTATTAATTCCGACCGCTTCGATATTTTAATCTCGTGCTCTTGGCAAAAAGCCAGTTCTGGACTGTCCGCAGGCAAGGCGGATGTATGCACAAACCAGTCGATTGGCTTACGGGCATGAACGACTGCAATTTGCTCTCTGCTCTGCCCTATGTGTATATCCGAAATTCCTTGACTTGTTAAGTATTTTATATAAGAGCTATCTTTGGCATCGCTGCCACTAACTTCATGGCCGGCTTGTTTGGCAATCAGCGCCAGCGGCCCAATGGCGGTTCCACCGATTCCGGAAAAATAAATATGCATATAAATAGCGTAAAGGGTGAAGCGTGAAGCGTAAAGGCATAAAATGTATCATAAGAACAACTAATGATTAGAAAAATTTTTTCATTTTTGGGGCGGGTGCCACGTAGTGTGTTCTTAATACTATTTATCATTAGCGCTCTGGTATCTGTCTATGCACTGAGGTATAACAGCCTGACCATGATTAAGCTGCGCAATGCCGTTTATGAGGCCGATAAGAATAATAGTGATGTTAACGCGGCTCTCAATAATCTGCGTGAGTACGTTTACGCGCATATGAACACCAATTTAGCCAGTGGTGGCAATGCCATTAAGCCGCCAATCCAGCTCAAATATACGTACGGGCGGCTGCAATCAGCTGCCGAAGCGGCCGCTAACAATCAAGGGCTTTACACTGAAGCTGAAAATTACTGCCAAGCCCAAATACCGGCATCCGTTTCAATATCCGGACGCGGCCGTATAGCTTGTGTGCAGGATTACACCTTAAGTCACGGTGGCCAGAAAGCGCCCGAGATTCCAGCCGCGCTTTACAAGTTTGATTTTGTCAGTCCCACGTGGAGCCCAGATCTAGCCGGCTGGAGCTTGCTTGCCAGCGCCATATTTTTATTAGCGTTCTTAGTCAGGTTAATCTACGACAAACTACACAGAGCATCAGTCTAAACCTTCACTACTGTATAATTTTATTATAACGCACATCTACCACAATATCTGACTAAGCGAGCGCCTTTAGGGTTGTTTGTTGCTTGTGCTTTGGTTGGTTGTACCTTGGTTTTGAGTGTTTGTATTGGTGCTAGCATTGCAGTTCGGACCGTTGGGGTTCTGTTGCTGCCATTGCTTGATGGCAGTAGCCACCTTGCCGCTGTCTTGCAGATTCTCCCAGAAGGCTACTTGAGAGCGATTAATGACCATCTCATCATAGGGCGAGTGCAACTGCTGACAGCCAAGTTTGGTTAGTTGTGGATTGGCCGATTGGTTGTTCTGTGATGTCTGATCAGTTGTTAGGTAAAAGACATCACGTAGCACAACGTATTTATCGTTTATCTTTAAAATGTGGCCGAAGTATGTGGTGTAAGCCACTGAACCGCTGGTGGCGCCGCCATTCAGAAAAACGGCTTGATATTTATTCTTATTGACTTTATCGAACTCAGTGCTGGCGTTGCTGCTCGACCAAAAATAGAGCGACAAAGCAACCAGTAGTAGTGCAATACCAAGGAGCAAAATAAAAAGCTCTAGCCTGACTGTGCGGGTAGCCCAATCAATGTGTTTGCGGCGACCGCCATGCGGCGCTGGATGAGCTGTTGGCGGCCTAGAGGCAGCCTCGGCTCGGGGTGGAGGAGTGCTTCTATCTCCACTAAATGATCGGAATTCCATCTGTTTGTTACCTCTTTTGCTTAAATACCCTCCCATAATAACGCATATGCTTTTTGCGGGGCAAGTTTTTAAGGGTTGACAAGTGTTAACACCTCAGAGTATGTTAGGGGTACAATAAAGTTAACGGAGAGGGAGATAAGCCATGGCTTATAAGCACACAAACAGTAAGGGTGTTACTTACTACTTAAACTCCAAAACAGTAACGCTGCGTGGGGGCAAGACACAAACTATCTATTACTTTTCTAAAGATG
>CAZXDA010000054.1:0-2982 GCA_964639445.1 uncultured Candidatus Saccharibacteria bacterium | reverse complement strand
GGCAAAAGATACCTAAAGAACAGAATTAAGCGCTTTCTGGAGGTAATGGGATGAAAGTGGCTGATATTCGTAAACTATCTACAGCCAAGCTGGCAAGTGAGCAAACCAAATTGCGTGAAGAAATCGCCGAGCTGCGCCGCCGTCTTTACAGCGGCGAAGTCCAGAACGTAAGGGTATTGCGCGCCAAGCGTAAAGATCTAGCTCGTGTTCTAACAGTTTTGGGCGAGCAACTGTCCAAGGAGGACATAGCATGAAACGGGTAATTACCGGCCGAGTGGTTAGTAACAAAGGCGACAAAACGATTGTGGTACGAGTTGATATCCGCAAAACTCATCCGGTTTACCGCAAACAGTACACCCGCTTCCGCAAATTTATGGCGCACGACGAGAAAAATGAGGCCCAAGTTGGCGACCGGGTAAGAATTCGCGAATCCAGGCCCCTATCCGCTCGCAAAAGATTTGTTCTAGAAAAAATTGTCGAGCGGGCTGGTGTTGGTTTCGAATCAACTGAAGCTGATGTACCTAAAGAGGTGAAGGGATGATCCAGCAAGAGACCAAACTAATAGCCGCCGATAACAGCGGTGCTCGCACCCTGCAGTGTATTCGCGTACTTGGCGGCACTAGGCGGCGCTACGCCCGCGTTGGCGACATTATTGTGGCTAGTGTAAAAACCGCTTCTCCTACGGGGGCTGTCAGACGTAAAAGCGTAGTCAAGGCCGTTATTGTCAGAACCAGGCAGCCAATTAGGCGTGCTGATGGCTCTACGATTAAATTTGATGATAATGCCGCCGTGGTTTTAGCCGAAGACAATAAGACTCCTAGAGGCACGCGCATTTTTGGCCCGGTACCCAGGGAGCTACGCGAAAAGGGTTTTAGCCGTATAATTTCACTTGCTCCGGAGGTTTTATGATGGTTAAAGTCAAGCTGAAAAAAGGCGATATGGTGATGGTACGTTCCGGTAAAAACAAAGGCAAAACCGGTAAGGTGCTGGCCGTCCACCCTAAGCTTAATAAGGTCACCGTGGAAGGTATTAATGTGGTCAAACGACATCTTAAGCCAACTCGCCAGCGGCCGCAAGGCGGCATTGTTGAGCTCAATAAGCCGATTTTTGTCAGCAAAGTTGGTATTTATGATAGTGCCAAGAAGAAAGCTTCACGGATTGGCTACAAAATTAACAAGGATGGCGGCAAGACGCGTGTTATGAAGATATCTGGTAAGGAGGTAAGATGATTCCTCGCCTAAAAACTCTATACCAGCAAAAATACGCTAAAGAGCTGAAAGATGAGCTTAAACTTAAGAACATTCACGAAGTTCCAAAGTTAGAGAAAATTATCGTTGGTGCAGGCTTGGGGAGAGCCAAAGACGACAAAAAACTTCTAGAGGTTGCCACGAACACGCTGCGCAAAATAACAGGGCAGCAGCCGGTTGTCGCCACCGCCAAAGCCTCAATTGCCGCCTTTAAGCTGCGCGAGGGCAGCCCCATTGGCTTGAAGGTCACTCTCAGGGGTGATAGAATGTACGAGTTTGCCGATCGGCTGATCAATTTGGTTTTGCCCCGGCTGCGTGATTTTCATGGCGTCAGCCTCAAAGCTTTTGATAAGCAAGGAAACTACAGCCTTGGCTTATCTGATCAGTCGGTCTTTCCGGAGTTGACATACGAAGACACTGCAACGCCGCATGGTATGCAAGTGGTGTTTGTGGTTAGCGGCGGCAAAGCGGAATATTCAAGAGCTCTATTAGAAAAATTAGGGCTACCATTTGCAAAGGAGAACAGATAATGGCTAAAAAATCGGCTATTGCCAGAGACGCCAAAAGACAGAGGCTGCATGATAAATACGCTGCCAAGCGGGCAGAGCTTAAAGCTGCCGGCGACTATGAGGCATTAGCCAAACTTCCCCGCAACTCCTCACCAACAAGACGCAAGAACCGTGATTTTGTAACCGGCCGGCCGCGTGGTTATATGCGCCAGTTTGGTCTTTCGCGCATAACATTTAGAGAATATGCCTCCAAAGGCGAAATTCCAGGAGTAACTAAAAGTAGTTGGTAAGGATTATGATTACTTCAACCGATCCAATTAGCGATATGTTTACGCGCCTGCGTAATGCCATTTTAGTCAATCAAAACCAGGTGGATTTGCCTTACTCCAAGCTCAAAGAAGAGGTGGCGCAGGTTTTGGTAGCTAACGGCTTTTTGAAGAGCGTTAAAGTAAAAGAGACAGAGGGACGCAAGAATCTAACAATTGAGATTAGTGGCGAAGATCAACCAGCGCAAATCACACATATCAAACGTTTAAGTCGTCCTGGCCGGCGAGTATATGTCGCAGCTAAAGAAATTCCCGTCATTAAGCGCGGTCGGGGAATCGTTATTGTATCAACCTCTAAAGGTGTAATGACGGGCACTGAAGCCACAGCCAAACATCTAGGCGGCGAATTAATAGGCGAGGTCTATTAAGATGAGTCGGGTAGGTAGTCAACCCATTGTTTTGCCATCAGACGTTAATCTGGAGGTTGCCGGAGACGTTATTAAAGTTACAGGTCCAAAAGGAGCGTTAGAACAGCACAATCTCCCTGGAATTAAGATTGGGCAGACAGATGGCCAAGTTGTGGTAAGCCGTAGGAATGACGAGCCGACTATTAAAGCCCGCCATGGCTTAATCCGAGCTCTGGTTGCCAACATGGTACAGGGTGTCAGCCAGGGATTCGAACGCAAGCTAGAGATAAATGGTGTTGGCTATCGGGCTTCAGCTCAAGGTCAGCAACTTAAGCTCAACCTTGGTTTTTCGCATGACGTGATTTACAAAGTACCGGAAGGCGTAAATGTGACAGTGGAGCAAAACATTATTACCGTTAGCGGCAACGACAAGCAACAAGTTGGTCAAGTAGCAGCTGAAATTCGGTCCTTGAAAAAACCGGAGCCGTATAAGGGTAAGGGCATTAAATATGTTGATGAGCAGATTATCAGAAAGAGCGGTAAAAGCGGTAAG
>CAZXDA010000053.1:0-3151 GCA_964639445.1 uncultured Candidatus Saccharibacteria bacterium | reverse complement strand
CAATAACACTCAGCGCATCAACTCTTTCGCCACCCACGTAAAAATCTACTTTTACCAAATCTTCCGGCCGGTAATCCGCCAACTCGTAATTAAATGAGCCGTAACCGGAGGTGACGCTTTTAAGCTGATCGTAAAAATCGGTAATCATATTAGCCAGTGGCGCTTCAAAATCTATAACTGCTAGTTGCCCGTCGACATAATTGATGTTTTTCTGCAGCCCGCGGGCAGTGATAACTAACTGCAAAACAGTGCCGACATAAGACGCTGGACATACGACTTCGCCCTTAATCCATGGTTCCTTGATTTCAGCTACAGAGCTCACGTCCGGCAACTCGGCGGCTGATTTTATGTCTTTTTCCTCTCCGTTTACCAACTTAACCTGATAATCGGTTGATGGGTTAGTGATAATCAAATCAAGTTTGTACTCGCGGGATAGCCGCTCGCGGATGATATCCATATGAAGCAGCCCCAAAAAGCCCAGCCGCAAACCAAAACCAAGTATTGGTGAGTTTTCGGTTGCATACTGCAACGAAGAATCACTTAGACTCAGCTTTTCCACCGCCTCTTTTAAAGCCTGATACTGCTCATTGCTGGTGGGGAAAAAGCCGGCATAAACAAACGGTTTAACTTCTTTATACCCCTCTACGAGTCTGACCCGTAGGTTGCCGACCAGGGTTACTGTATCACCAACTTTGGCATCGTGGGTGCTCCTGAGGTTAGTGACGATGTAGCCAATTTCGCCGGCCGACAATTGATCCGCTGATTTCATTTCAGGATTTAGACTGCCAACTTCCAGAGCATGTGAAGTCGCGCCGGTTGCCAGCATTTTAATTTTGGCGTTTTTTCTTATCCGACCATCGACTATTCGAACGTACAAAATTACTCCGCGGTGCGGATCATAGTAGCTGTCAAAAATCAAAGCCCGAGTGGCCGCCGCCGCGTGACCACGCGGCGGCGGGACAACTTCTATAATTTTTTCTAAAACTGCTTCCACGCCCTGGCCTGTTTTGGCACTAACATGTGCGATGTCTTCTTTTTTGCAACCCAAGATTTTTATAACTTCTTCGCTAACGCGCTGGGGGTCCGCGGCGGGTAAGTCTATTTTATTAAGCACCGGGATAATCTTTAGGCCGGCCGCCAAAGCCAGATAAATATTTGACAGCGTCTGCGCCTGCACTCCCTGGGTGGCATCAACCACCAAAATTGCACCCTCTACTGCGGCCAGACTGCGGCTAACTTCGTAGCTAAAATCAACATGCCCCGGCGTATCAATTAGATTTAGTTGATAGTTTATAATTTTTAGTTTGTAGTTCATGCGTACCGGAGCGAGCTTGATGGTGATTCCCCGCTCGCGCTCCAGATCCATTCGATCTAGCATCTGCTCATGAATCCGGCGTTTCTCAACAGTACCAGTTATCTCCATCAAGCGATCAGCTAAAGTGCTCTTGCCATGGTCAATGTGGGCAATAATACAAAAATTCCTGATATGTCTCTGATCCATTGAGCAGATTATACCAATAGCTAACTATTGAATCCGCACAGGCTTCAACATGATCTGCCGGATTTTGGCAACTACCGGCTTGGCCTCTTCAAGCCCGTAAAGCGCCGAGATCGCTACATGAATCACAAAGGTCGGCATGATTATCAAGAATAATTTGGTGCCAAGTGTTATAAAACCGCGGTCAGTAGCTTCCAGCTGAAAGATATGTACCATCAAATAAGCCGTTATGACCGTAAAACCGGTCAAAGACAGGGTTCTGGCAACACCGTTCCAAAATTCCCCGTTAAATAGCTTATGGTCGCGCCAGAGCATGATGCTAACCAAAATTAAAACTTCAACGGCTGCCACAATCGACTGGGCAATCGCCAGCCCAGTTACGGCCTGTAGTGGATTAGCCGCACCACCGTAAGCTTGGACTAATGTAAAGGCCAGGAAAATATTTAGGGCAATGGCAAAAATCGAAACATAAAGCGGCGTACGGGTATCTTTTTGAGCATAAAAATAACGCGAAATTATGGCATAAAGCGTCCTAAAAATTATGGCTCCCACCAAAAAGCCTAAAATAAGGGCAATCTCCGGTGAGATATTTTTATAAATTAAGCGGGCAAAGTAGGCCCGGGCAAAGTAGGTGATGACTGCCACAGGTAGAATTATCCAAATCATCACCCTCAGGACCTGCAAAAAATCACGCCGGAAAAGATCCGGCCGCCCCTGCGCCAGCCGGTCATTGAGCCGCGGAAAGGCAGCCGTAGCAATGGTTGTACCGATTAGAAGAATCGGTACCAAATGCAGAGTGTAGGCATTTTCATAAAAGGTAATGTAGCCGCGCCCCAGGGTACTAGCCCGGTTGGTCTCGACAATGGAGTTAATGGAGTCAATGCCCTGATCTATAGAACGCGGCGGCAAGTTACGTAGGATTTGCCGAAAGTCGGTGCTGCGGAAGTTAATAAGCGGGCGCCATTTAAAGTCCATGCCAATCAGCCCAAACCCGACAATTAAAAGCTGCACCATGGCTCCGGCCAGAGCGCCGATACCCAGACCGATCAGACCTAAATTGTTTTTAAATACATAGACACTAGCAATAATACAAATGTTGTAGGTAATGGGTGCTAGAGCATAAAAGAAAAAGCGGCCAAACGTTTGTTGCAAAGAGGTTAAAATACCCGAAATTGTAAACAATAAGGGGTTTAAGGCAATGATGCGCATAATGGTAACGGCATCATGGGTTTGGTCAGGGCTTAAATTGTGGCCGACTACCAAGCGCAGCAACGGCTCGGTAAAAATAAGCATAATAATGCCAACGGCCGCCATCAAAATGGTAAGTAAATTAAGTAAACCAGATGTTAGCTGCCACACCGATTGGCGATCACCCTTTTGGAGCTTATCAGCCAAATAGGGCATAAAGGCCACGCCAAGGGCGCCGGCAGCTATGGTATAGAAAAAGAAATCGGGGATCTTAAAAGCGGCAAAATAAGCATCAGTAGTGATATGGCCTGGGCGATTAAAGTTTCCGTTAATAATTTGGGTGCGCATAAAACCCAGCAGCTGGCCAAAAAGCGAGGCGCCAACTAATAAAGCCGCAGCGTTTGGTAGTGATATACGCTGATTAGCGCGAGTCAGCCAACGATTCATTGATTAAAAGTATAAACT
>CAZXDA010000052.1:0-3345 GCA_964639445.1 uncultured Candidatus Saccharibacteria bacterium | reverse complement strand
CTCTATTCCCTATACCCTATGTCCTATATCCTATTAATATGATTGCCACACTGGAGGGGAAATTAACCGAAAGGCATGGACAGATGGTAGTACTGGAAGTTGGCGGTATTGGTTACGGCCTGTTTGTCAGTTTTGAAGATTTTGGCGACTTAAAAGTTGGTGAGCAAGCAAGACTCTATGTCTATGAAAGCATCAGGGAAAATGCCTTCGAGTTTTTTGGTTTTAAGAAACTGGAATCTAAAAATCTCTTTGAACAACTCCTAACCGTCAAAGGAGTGGGGCCAAAAATGGCGCTGGCGATTTTAAGCGTGGCTTCTCTTGCGCAAGTCCGCCAATCAATTGCTGCTGGTGACGTTAAGTTTATCTCGCAAGCCGCCGGCGTTGGCCGCAAAGTAGCCGAGCGGGTAGTGGTTGATCTGAAAGACAAAGTCGGATTAGCGCCGTCCGAAGCGGCTACTGAATTTCTGACCACGCCGGCGGCTGATCCAAGTGACGAAGCCCTCCGAGGCTTAGTAGCTCTTGGTTATTCGGTCGCTGATGCAGCTGAAGCTCTTAAAAAAGCCGATCCCAAGCTGCCGCCCGCCGAACGCGTCAAGCAAGCCCTAAAAAACTAATCGGAGCAAAACTATTGCCAAAAGTCAATGCTTATGCTATAATATTGACGTTATGGCAAATGAAGTACAAGGAAATCTCTTCACCTCAACTCCTGACAGAGAGTACCAAAAAAGCAGTATACGGACGTGGAAAGACGAAGAGCGAGAGGAATTACTTGAACAGCTTCAAGTATCTAGTGATGAACTGGATCGTCGAGATGCGCAAGCGCGTCAGACAATTGGTCAAGATGCCTTGGAAGCTGCCGGCGTACCGCCTCGCCGGGCAGCTAAAATTATGAACGCTAGAATGGCTAAGCACATTGTTGAGCAGGGCATACAGGAACGCGCTGCACAAGCTGCAGCCGAAAAAGAGGAACGCCGTCAGAAGGAATTAGAAAAACTGAGTAAGCTTTTGCGGTCTTGAAATTCGGCTCTTAAGTGATATATTGAAAATAACAAAAACGTTAAAAAACGGCCCCGACACCTTAAGGTGTCGGGGCCTTGTTTATAACCCTCTAGGATTTTTATAAATTCGAAAAATGATATAAATATGCTACGGGAGAAATAGATCCAGAGCGCAATAACCTGTCAGCTGGTGAAAGAACGACCCCAGAATCTATCCATAATGTTTTTGAAAAATGGATTATGCGGCCACTCGGCGCCGACCCCAGGATCGCAGCCCTCTCAGAAGCAACGCTTGAAGTTTTTGATACTAATCCTCTCTTTAATGAAGCAGTAAAAAATATGATTGAATTTCATGAGAATCCAGATATCAGTGTCGTAAAAAGAATAGCCAGAAGAGCGCCGGACAGAATCCATCCAATTCCACTACCTCTTTACGCTGCTCATCTTATAAGAGTCGGTTATCAAAATGAGCTATTGCGAATAGATGGCATCGGCTATCCTGAGGAATTTGTCACCAAGGAGAAATGTCTTGAAGGTTGGAGGATAATCCTTGATAACCAGGAAAGGTATGACAATTTTTTGGCCAACATCTCTTGGCGGCCCCTGCAAACCAATGTCGCAGACAGATATAAGGGAGTTAAAGCCGTTATTCTTAATTATCCAGAGCGTTTTAAAGGTCCTATTCACTACCTAGATGTAGGATCCAGCTTAGGAAATGGTTGTAAAAAACTAGCGCTCAACGACAACTTTAGGCCAATTAAAAGGACAATGGAATGGTATCAGGACACAGCGCTGTTGCAACGAAAGCCAAGATGGAACGATGCCTTAAATCAAAGACTTTCAGCCGAAGTTAATTTTGGCGACTGCGTAGGAATTGACATTATGCCTGGTAATAAAACTGTAGACAGAGACTGGATTTACAGCTGCTCTTTCTACCCATCAGAGCTGCTTGACAAGACTAAAACAGAGGAGTTTACGCGATTGGAAACAGCCAACCCTAAAAATTATCACGGTGTAGTTAGAGGTGATTTTTCTTATGAGAGTGACGTCCTCGAGGTAATCAACCGTACTGGTCGTAGCCAATTTGATGTCATATCCTTTGTTACAGTCCTAAGCCAGGTATCTGAAGATGAACGGGAACTAATGTTAAAAAATGCTCTTAATATTTTAGCGCCAAATGCTTTAATTATTATCCAAGACTTTGTTGGAGTTAAAAGGTCAGTCTCTAATCAGCTAGCTTTTTATCCCGATTGGCGCGAACCATATTCTTACAGGACAGTTGTTATTAACCCTTCTATTAGTGGCCTAAAGCCCCATGAGGTTCTATATTGGCAGAATTCTCGATGTGAGGAAGTGCGGATTTCTGGAGAATACGATTCTCTACTACGTCCCTAACCTCATATAGATGATGTAGAATAGAAGTTATACTAACAGGCAAAAATATGATCAACATATATACACCTGATGAAATGTATAAATTCCTTCAGCAGAAAGGAAGATACTTTAAGGTGCCTAAAGGGCAAATATTTCAGTCAACTGATACGCGCCTGGTATTTAATCTAGTAAAATCCGGGTACGTTAAACGTTATCTAATCACCAACGACGGTTCAATAAAAGTACAAGGTATTTGGGGGCCTGGAGACGCTTTCCCGCTAACCATTGCTTATAAAATCCTCTTTGGACGAGATATTTATGAGGGGCCTGAGGTATATCATTATCAATCCATGACGGCTATGGAGTTATTCACGATTGATCAGAACAGCTTAATCGAATTTCTCGAAGAAGATAATCCCGCTATCGTCAAGGGCTTGTTGTTTGAGGCAGGTAGACGTTTACAATCTAATATCCAAAGGCTAGAAAACATTGGCCTGAGAGCTTCCTATAACCGAGTTGCTCATCAGCTACTATACTTTGCTCAGGAATTTGGGACTAAAAAACCTAACGGGGTTCATATTAATGTTCCACTTACGCACCAGGATTTGGCAGACAATCTCAGCTTGACGCGGGAAACAGTAACGAATTCAATGAAAAAATTACGCGGAAAAGGTTTAATTGATACTAGCCATCAGTATATCTTGGTGCCCAATATGAAAAAACTGGAAAAAGAAGCCTACAGCTAAAAAGCGTCCTTTTATATCTGTTATACTTTGGATGAAAGGGGAAGTAGCTCAGGGGTTAGAGCGATCGGCTCATAACCGACAGGTCGTAGGTTCGAATCCTACCTTCCCCACCATAAGTATCATTTGTTACATACTCACCAGAGGTAGAAGCGTACCGCTCGGTGCGCTTTTTTGATGGTCGCATTTTGACGGTTTGGTCGCAAGATTATCCACGACCTCTGTTAAGT
>CAZXDA010000051.1:0-3693 GCA_964639445.1 uncultured Candidatus Saccharibacteria bacterium | reverse complement strand
GCTCAAAGCAGTTATCCCTCGCCAGCAGTTTAAAGTTAGCCTGCAAGCAGCCATTGGCAGTAAATTTATTGCCCGTGAAGATATTAGCGCCTTCCGCAAAGATGTAACCACCGGCCTATATGGCGGTGACGTCACGCGCAAAAAGAAAGTACTGGAAAAGCAAAAGAAAGGCAAAGAACGCCTTAAACGTTTCGGCAAAGTCGACATTCCGGCGGAAGCTTTTGCTGTTATGCTTAAACGAGATTAAAATGAATGTTAAGATGCCGCCATCACATCAGACTACCTGGCAGCGCAGTTCGCACTGGCTGAATATTGGCATAATCGTGATTATCTTAGCCGCGGTCATTGCCAGCGGCGTTTACCTAGCCGTTAAGAACAACGCTAATAACAGTAAGCAAGCTCAAGTCCGATTGGTTTATGCCAACTCGTCTCAAGGCAAAGCTTACTTAGCCGATAAATCCGGCAGCACACTGGCAGATGCTAAGTTTCCACAAAACAGTTATGTCAATTTTGAGGCTTTAACCCCAGATGGCGCAGCTCTGCTCTCGCTTAACTCTACTGGTCCGGGCGGAGATTTTATGATGGTAGGGGGCATGGCCAAATTTAATGAAAAAACTTTAGCCGCTCTGCGCAGTGCCGATTATATAAGCGATTCTCACCATTTTGTTTTTACCGATAACCAAACCGTTAATTTTGTATCTTGTCCGGCTGATAAAACCTGCCAACTCGTTAGCCTCAATACATCAACCGGCCAGAGCCAAAATGTAGTAGATATCGGCCTGGCTAAACAAGAACTGATCTCTTATGCTTATCTTCTAGGCAAGAGTCAAGATGGCCGTTCGGTTTATCTGCGTGTCAACGGCAAGAACAAAATTAGCAGCTCAATCAATGCTATTTATCAGATCGATCTGACCAGCGGCAAAAGGCTCACAACTATTCCCGTGCCTAATTTAGCCGGTTACAGCTTGTCACTTTCGCCAGATGCTAAAAATTTAATCTACCAGACGATTAGCCTGGGGCAACAGAATGGTACGCAAACCACATTACATGTCGTTGATACTGCCAGCAACAAAGAGACCACCGTTAAGTGGCAAAGAGCAGCTATAGCCGAACGTACCAATGTTTTTCAATGGTCGCCTGATGAAGGCAAAGTCTTATTTAGAACGGGCACAATCAGGTTTCCGGCCGATTACAAAGGGGCGTTAGTGCCAACCTATATGGCTTATCTTGATTTGAATAAGAAACAAGTTGTTGATCTGGTAACCGTTAAAGACACTAATCTTAAAGATATCGCCGGCATGGGCTGGTTAAACAATGACACGATTATTTACGATCAACAAACTGCTTCTAAGCCGGCGGACTTCTCGAGCTATCAAGACCAGGTTTACGCCCAGGATATTCAGACCAAAAGCGCTAAACAATTTAAGGGACCAAAAGCAACTCTACTCTATGCCAACCGTTAATCAAGAGCTTTTGGCCAAGCTTCGTGATTATCGTATGCCTGCCGCGGCACAGGATCTGCTTAAAGCGCACCCGCCGCTTATCATTGCCGGTATTACGGCCGCCGGCAAAGATTCGGCAGTGCAATATATCGTTAAAATTAGTGACTATCGGCCGGTGATAACTCATACTACCCGTCCAGCGCGAACCGGTGAGACTAATGGCCGGGATTATTACTTTGTCAGCGAAGAAGACATGCTCAATTTGCTAAATAGCCAGGCCGTGATTGAGGCCCAAGTTGTTCACGGCGAGGCAGTTTACGGCAGCAGCATTCGGGCTTATCAAGATGTTATATCTGGCAACTACCGGCCACTACTAAACATGGATATCCAAGGAGTAGAGGCAATCACTAAGTATCTACCGCAGCTCAAGGCAGTTTTTTTGCTGCCGCCCAGTTATGAAGTATGGATGCGGTGGCTGGAAGAAAGGAGCCACATGAGTCATGTCGAGCGACTAGGCCGTTTGCAAAGTGCTCGCTCTGAACTGGCAAAAGCTTTGGATAGCAAAATATTTTATTTTGTGGTCAACCAAGAGATTGCAGGAACCGCCAATCAGATTCTTCATGGGATGCACGACTTATCAACCCAGTCACATAATCGCGACTTAGCTCGTCAATTACTTGCCGCCATTTAGCACCCTTGACACCGGAGTGCTAGCTTCAGTAAACTAGCACTCAGGATATAGGAGTGCCAGATGACCACGATTAAAAGTAACTATCTAATGATAATTCCTGATTCAGCGAATCAGACTTTTAACGTGGTCTATCCCGTTAGAGCTAGAATTTTTGTTAGAATAATTCGTCGCGGAGCGGAGGTCTAATCGGGATGACACCTCGACGAGAGAAAATTTTAGAAGCCATTGTTGAACAGTATGCCGAAGTGGCATCGCCGGTAGGCAGCAGCTTACTAGCTAAGGCTTTCGGCGTGTCAAGCGCTACTATCAGATCAGAAATGGCTGAACTGGAGCACATGGGCTATATTATGCAGCCACATACCAGCGCTGGGCGGATGCCGACCGACAAAGGCTATCGTTATTACGTTAATAAAATCGTTAAATCTGAAGATATCAAGAAACCTAAGGATCGAGTTGAGCGGGCTCTGGAAGCCCGGGTGGCTGGCGGTGGCATGCCTGAACAAACCATTCGTAATGCCGTTGATACTCTTGTAGAGTTGACCCACAACTTGGGAATGGCGACGATCGGTGACCAACTATATATGAGCGGGCTTTCTTACCTGTTTGGTCAGCCGGAGTTCATGCATCCGGGTCAAGTCCAGGAGGTTGCACGGCTTCTGGACAACCTGGAGCCATGGCTTTATGAAGCTGCGCCCAATGAGCCGTTGAGTGTCTACATCGGGCGTGAAAATCCAATAGGTCGTAGCGCTGGGGCCAGTCTTATTATCAGCCGCTTCCGTAGCCCGTTTTCCGATCGTAGTTATATCGGGGTTCTAGGACCGACTCGCCAGAGTTACCGCGATGTGATGAGTCTGGTTGGCCGTGCCGGTAAAGCTTTGGAGGAAACGCTGTATGTCTAATGAATCACCAACCTTTGATCCGAATAATCTACCTGGCGAGGCAATGCGTCATCTAGAAGCAGAAGATGATTTTAGATTTTTGCAGGAAGGTAAGTCACCAGATAGAATAGCAGCAGATCGTAGCTTTGTGGCCGAGTCTGTTAGAAAATCTCAAGTGTTAATACGGCCATATCTTGAAAGGTACGGGGTTGATTATTTATCTCAATTACCGATAGAAGTTCAAATCGAGATCGCAGAGAAAACAAGACAGATACGCGAGGATGAGGAAAACCATGAGTAAAAAGCCAACAATCAAAGAATTGGAGCAGAAAATTGCCGAGCTAACAGAGGCGCTGCAGCGGGAGAGAGCTGATTCTATTAATTTGCGCCGCCGAGTCGACGAAGAACGGGCACAAATGGCTAATTTCTACAAGGCAATGGTGATCCGAGAGCTATTGCCAGCCATTGATAATTTAGAACGTGCCCTAATGCACATTCCTAAAGATTTAAAAGATCATGATTACACCAAAGGTGTTCTAGGAGTAGTTAAACAGTTCGAGCAGATTTTCAAACAGCTGGGCGTAGAGCGCATCAGGACAGTCGGCGAGAAGTTTGACCCGCGTTATCACGAAGCCGTCCATATGGAAAATGGGAGCGGCACGGTTGAAGTTGTTTGCGAGGA
>CAZXDA010000050.1:0-3808 GCA_964639445.1 uncultured Candidatus Saccharibacteria bacterium | reverse complement strand
GCGGCGGCATTTACTACAATTCCAACTCCAGCCAATTCAGAGGCTGTGCCAATGGGGCGTGGAATACGTTTGCTGGGACTAATGTTGTTACTAGTGTCCCTACGACTAATCTGTATGACGGTAGGACTATCAAGCTCCGAGTCGGGGCCAGCCCCTATGAGTTCGTAACCTTGACGTATGATGCCACTTATGGTCATTGGGTATCTGATCAACTCGTCGGAATTTCTGGCAGCAATGCTCGCGATAGTGGCTCAGCGCAGAGCCAAGGTACCATGGCAGCCACGACGGCCAACGGTACCGGTATATATTTCAGCAATCTTGATACGGTTATGTCGTCTTTCTCTTTGCAGGCAAAGCAGTATACAGACCTTGGGCTAACTCTCCAAATCAAGCCTGTAGGTTCAGCTTGGTGTAGTGACTCCGGGCAAACATGCACTCTGGGATTCGGGACGTATCAGATTACGAGCGGGTCAAGCGATGAAGTCCAACTGCAAGTTCCACAATGCAATGTCGTTGTAGCCAGTATAACCACACCGGCAGGAATAAATCCGGGCTGGTGCAGTATGACTGCGCCGACTAAAGATACCTTAGAAGTAATGGCTGTGGCTCAGGGCCCGTTCGGCGCTGCTCCTACACTGTATTGGCGCGGGTCATTACTGTACCGTTGGATCTATTGACACAAGCGTCTTGAGGTGATACCATAAGCATAGTTTCGGAAGACAAAGAGGGTAATAGCCCTCTTTTTTCGACTCCGCCCGCCGAAACTTTCACAGAAAGTTTGTGCGGGCAAAGGGTGGAGAATTAATAAATCTTAAGGAGGTATGTCATGGCAGGAACACCTAGAGGTGGCGCATTGGCTGCTAAGACCAACAAGGCCAAATACGGTGCTGATTTTTACGCCCGTATTGGCGCTATGGGTGGCCGGGCTGGCCACACAGGCGGCTTTTACAAGAACCGTGAACTGGCCCGTAAGGCTGGCCGTAAAGGTGGCCTAAAGAGCCGTCGTGGCCCAAGTCGTATTAGCCGACCACGTGCCTAAAAGGCACTGTGAGCTGCAAAAAACACCTCTGAAAGAGGTGTTTTTTGCTATTCTATTGTTAGTTTAACACCAGTTTCCTGGGCAATTTGATGAATCCAGCGTTCCAGCCGATCGACTTTATGACCAAGAATCAATAATTCTTCATGATAGACTTTAATGTCACCAGCTAGCTCAGCGACTGCGTCAAGCATGTCGCTAAACTTTTTATCGTGCTCCTCGAGTTTTTTGTCAATTAGTTTGAATCTTTTATAAAGATATTTGAACAGTTGGATACCAAAACCGTCAATGGCAATGCCACAATCGGAGGGGATATTAGTGTGTTGGGCGATATCATCACAGCCGACAGCCGTCATGGTGCCAACATCAGTGTGCCAGCCGGCAGCACCGAAATGGTTATTAATCTGAGCACTACTCAGAGAGATACTAACTATACATTGCAGATTACGCCTAGCTGGGTAACCGCCTATGGCGTGATCCATAAATCTACCAGCAGCTTCACAATTGACTTTGATAAGCCAGCACCATCCGGAGCTACTTTCGACTGGCTTATTATTCGCTAATCTAAGATATACTGGGACTATGGATGCCAATTTAACAAGCATAGTTATTTTACTTGTTGTGCTGCTGGTTTCGATGTCGGTGCATGAGATGATGCATGCTTTTACGGCCGATTGGCTGGGCGATCCAAAGCCTTGACTTAAAATTAAATTTAACTTAAACTAGAGACATGAAGAATGTACCAGACAACACTATCAAAGCTACGGATCTGCGCAAGAAGTTGGATGAGGTTTTTGATCGTGTTAACGCCGGCCAGGAAATAGTAGTTACCCACCGTTTTAAGCAGCCCCTTAAACTGGAGCCGGTTGTGACACCTCGTAAGAGCGAAGATTTACTGGCTGGCCTAAAGGTATTTGATAAAGCTCGCAAGCGACCATCACCCTACGACTCGAATGCTCCTCTGAAGGAACTCTACTCTAAATCAATTACCCATAAATATGCCGCCTGATGCTGTATTTTTAGACGCTAACATACTGCTTGAGGTTATTTTAGATAGGCCAAAACAGGTAGCCGCTAGAGAAATTATTAAAAAACACGCCGGCGTCAGCGCTATATCGGCTTTAACCGCGCATTTAGTGGTACATTTTGGGCTGTCACGGACGGACATGGCGATACTACGGGTTTTTTTAGACGACTATGAGATGCTGGCGCTGACGCCGGCTGATTTTGAATGGGCCTTTACCAACGCCCGCAGCGTAGATTTTGAAGACGCTCTGCAGCTGGCGGTAGCCATCAGGTCCGGTTTGGGTCGTTTCTTGACTTTCGATAAGCAGCTGTACGATCTCTATAAGAGCTTGCCAGCCGTCAAGCTCGAGCTGCTGAGTTAGAGGAGGCCCCTTTCTAAAATCTTTACGGTTCAGCTTTCAAGCTGTACGCTAGAAGAATGGATGCCAATTTGACTAGTGTTGCAATTTTGCTCGTGGTGTTGCTGGTTTCGATGTCGTTGCATGAGATGATGCATGCTTTTACGGCCGATTGGCTGGGCGATCCCACGGCTCGTTTGATGGGACGTGTAACACTTAACCCCTTACGGCACATTGATCCTTTTTTCACAGTGGCGCTGCCGCTGCTCTTGCTCCTTTCAGGCAGTAAATTTCTATTTGGTGCCGCCAAG
This sequence comes from uncultured Candidatus Saccharibacteria bacterium, assembly GCA_964639445.1. Lineage (GTDB taxonomy): Bacteria > Patescibacteriota > Saccharimonadia > Saccharimonadales > UBA10212 > 2-01-FULL-49-22. The sequence goes on along the minus strand of CAZXDA010000050.1, from coordinate 1,097 downwards.
CCGGTACAGGTTAATTTCAACCGTCTGCGTTATGGCGAATTTGGCGGCGCTCTGGTTGGTATGATCGGCCCGCTAGCTAATTTTGCAATTGCGGCCGTAGCGGCTCTAATATTTAACTCCTTAGATCCGGTATCAGGCAGTACCGTTTATAATATTTTCCTAATTACAATCGTGCTAAATGTTGGCCTGTTTGTGTTCAACTCCATTCCTTGGCCGCCGCTGGACGGCTCACGGCTGCTTTATGCTTTTGCGCCGCGGCCATTGCAGGAACTCATGGAATCAATCGAGCGCACCGGGCTTTTGGGTCTGGTAATTTTTATATTTTTGATCTTTAGTTTTGGCAACCCAATAGGCAACTTAATGATCGGTCTCGTACACCTGTTAGCTCCGAACCTGATGCTATAATTAAATCGGTCGGTAGCGGCACAAAATTCTCTGAACAGTCGGTTCTTAAAGGGAGCCCAAAATTTGTATCGGTCCGTGGACCGGACGTGAGGGCACCCACTTTGCATTAGCAGAGTGAATCGAGTGCCTGCTCCGACCTCTTTGTTATTTTGGACAAAACTACAATCTAATCTCTTTCTCTAGCCAGGGAATATGCTCATGCTTTCGTTCTTTCGTTTCCACCACAGATCTTCCCAGATGTAACTAACTGCCAACTGTCTATATTTACCATACTTTTCGAGATGCTTAAGTAGTTCTGAGACTGGCACAGGGTTTTCGGGACTGCGATTAAAGAATAGTTTGGAATAGATTTTTTGCTCCCAGGGCGAAATATGATTGAAAAAATCCCAATGGTGAAAAACATCAAAAAGCAAATACCAAACGGTCGCCGGACCAACGCCGTACAGTTTTAGCAATTCGGCCATCTGTGTGTCTCGGTCCTGCTGTCTCAATTTGTATTCATCGACCAAACCATTCTCGAACTCCTCGTCGATTTTCTTAATTGATTTAGCGCGGTAGCCTATCTTTAGCGCACGCAAATCCTCCTCTCTTACATTTTGTAGCCGTCCAGGGTTCCCAAACCCCACGAGCTTTTTACCGTCGAATCTCAGCAATGTTCCATAATTTTCCAAGAGCGCGTTGAACATACGACA
>CAZXDA010000049.1:0-3975 GCA_964639445.1 uncultured Candidatus Saccharibacteria bacterium | reverse complement strand
CCACTACATCCACGCCAATGCTTAGAAAATTGACTATGCTGTTTATATCTTCAACTATCGGGTTGCACTGAATTTTGTTCTTGTTAGCCGGATCATCGCAGTTTATCGCCGCAGCAAAATTTATGAATTTTTCTATTTGCATTTTTAAACGTTAGCTTGATTAGAATATAGCACAAAATAAAAGGTTGACAATCCAGCCGAACTTAGCTAAGCTAAGATTATGAAGAACGTTCCTGTGCACGATGCCAAAACTAACTTGAGCAAATACATCGTTGCCGCCAAGCGTGGCGAACGTATATATATCGGTCGCTTTGGCAAGCCGGAAGTCGCGCTAAAACCGCTGTCGCAAAAAGCCATTACTTCTAAACGAACTTTTGGCGTCGCCAAAGGCAAAATCAAGGCCTCGACGGATGCCTTTAGCCGCACAACTGATGAGTTAATTAGCAAATTGCTTTTGGGCGAAAACTAAAGCGTAATGGAAGCTACTTTAATCGACACACAAGTATTGGTGTGGCTGCTGGAAGATGACCCCAAACTTGGCAAGCGCGCCCGCAAACAGCTGGAAGATCCACGCAATGAAGTGGCTGTCAGCTATTTTTCAATTTTGGAAATCGTGCTTAAGGCCGCCATTGGCAAAATGACTTATGACGACTCGATTTTTGAAGATATAGCTGTTATGAATTTGCGGCTTGTGCCGGCAGACAGAGCCGTGCTGGCAGCTTACCGGATTTTTGATCCTGAGAATAAAGACCCTTTTGATAATCTATTAATAGCCGTCGCTAAGACGGGCGACTATAGGTTTATGACCAGCGATAGCGTGATCCTAGAATCCGAAAAATTGTCAATCCAGCTATCAGACGCCAGAATTTAATTGCCGCCTGATCGCTACTAGCTATTAGCTGCGTTCACACCAGTGAACGCTTATGTTATAGTCAAACTAAGAAACATAAGCATGAAAATACACAAAAAAATCGGCATTGGGCTCTCTTTATTGCTAGTGCTACTGATAGGAGTGTTTTTCCACAATCAAAAAGCCTATGCCGCTACCATGAAACCGTCTGATTTCGCTAATTACAAATACGTAGTCAGCGGTTTCGATACATCAAACGGCAAAATTGACACTTTAATACTAACTATAGAAGGAAAAGATTATTATTTTGTTGATAAGAATACTGGCGACAATACTAACCGATTAGAGTTTTTGGCCAAAAAAGCTACCGGTCCTGTCTGCGGTATGGAGCAAGGCCAGGGCGGCGATATGTTTGGTATAACATACACACCTAGCCCCGTGCTAGACGGCAATGGAAAAGCCCATTTTGCCGGGCAAATAGGAGTAGGCTACAGCGGCGATACTGCAGTTGATTGCAATGAAAATGGCGCACAAGAGGTCCTAAAACCACCAGTTGATATTAAGATTGCCTACAGCCTCTCTCAACCGGGAGCCCCAGTAGTTGCACCGAGTTCTCCTGATGATTTGGCTAGTCCCCCGGCTCACTATTGGGTCAATCCGAAAGATCTGTCCGTAATCAACGCCACTATAGATAATAATCCTTATACTTTTAATAAAGGCTCCGGCTGGGTATACAAGCCCTCATCTGGTGAATTCTGTGCGGGCAGCACCGGTATAACAACGGGGGACATGAGCAATATTCAAGCAGGCATGAATGAAATAGGTACTGTCAACGTAAACTTGCCGAAAAATAGTTCCTGTAGTAATGCTACCAACGCTACAAAACAAGTAAATATAGATGTAACTACCGACCCAAACGGCACGCCAGTCAATGCCAACCCCACCCCCCCGGGCGGCAGTACAACTCCAACTTGCGAATCGAACTTAAATTCATCTTTTGACTGGATTATTTGTCCGACTCTGAGAGGACTAGACGGGTTTACCGGCATGCTGAACAAGTTTGTAAATGACCAACTGTGTGTGAATACAGGAACAAGCAGCACGGCTGGTGGAGAGACGTTCAAGAACAGGAATCCATGCAGCGGCAGTGCAAATATTTACGGCGAACAGACAGGCAAACCAAACGGAGTCAAGACAGCTTGGTCTTCATTCAAAAATATTGCTACAGCTTTGCTCGTAATCTTGATGTTGGTTATGGTTATATCCCAGGCAATTGGCGGCGGCCCCTTTGACGCCTATACCGTCAGAAAAGTTCTTCCCAAGATAGTAGCTGCCGTAATTTTAATACAGCTGTCGTGGGTTATTACTAAATTCGCTATCGACCTGACTAATGACTTAGGCAAAGGAATCCAAGATCTGCTTTTTACCCCATTTGGCGGTGAAGGCAACATGGCTCTCGATAAGTTAATTGGCTATAACTTCTCCGGGTGGAGTAATGGCGCTAATGATGGACTGTTTCTGGCGGCCATTGCCGGTGGCGTACTGGGCGCACTGGCTCTCAGTTGGGCGGGGCTAGGCCTTATGGGGCTCTATATGGTGCTGGCGCTGTTAACGGCTTTTATTGTCTTGATCTTGCGAAAGTTGATATTGATTTTGTTAATTATTCTGGCACCAGTGGCTTTCATTCTTTGGATACTCCCGGGTACAGAAAAATACTGGAAATCGTGGCAGGATAATTTTACAAAATTGCTTTTGATGTTCCCGATCATTATGGGGCTAATTGCCGCAGGCCGGATATTTGCTTACATAACCTCTTGCAGCAACGGAAACTGTGGTTACAAGACCGCGCTGGCAACGCCGCACCTAGCCTTTGCGCATATAGGGTCCCTGCCTGTACCGTATATGGCGTCGTTCACTGATTTTATAGGGTTGTTTATAATCATAGGTGCATACTTTGGGCCGTACTTTTTATTACCAAAGGCATTTCAATGGGGAGGAACTGCAATGAAACTAGCGGGTAAGGGCGTGCAAGCCGGGGTGGAACGAGCTGGCAAACCAGCCAAGGGATACTTGACATGGCGCCAAGGTTTGTCACCGTGGAAACAGGCCCGAGCAGCGCGGCGCGCAGAAGTAGAGCGGCGAGCGAAACTTGGCTTTGTCAGGCGACTTGGCGCAGAAGGATTCCGCGGCCGATACAGGAGAGCAAGGCTGGCTGGCCCGGAAGCACTAATACCAGGTCTGCGCGGCAGAGATAGAGCCATAAGAGAAGCTGTTACTCGCGCCGGCGAGGCAAGATTGCGCGAGGAAGAAATAAAAGAACAGACACTGCAGCTTGCCAATGAAACAGATCCAGTCACAGGGCTCCGATATTCCGAAATGGCTAGGGAAGATAAATTGAGATACTTAGAGGCCCATGCAATTGATCCAGCAACAAATGAGTTCAGGCGGCAGGTTCTTCTGCAGCAGCTTGGCATGTTGAGGGGTGGCGATGAGCTCCTGCGAGTTAGAGACAATCTCTTACAAAGCGGCCGAGGTGAACAATGGAACAGAGCAGTATCAACCTACTTTGATGACTTTAATTCGACATCACCTGTACTCACTAATCAAGCAACGGCAGCGATGCTGGCTCATGTAGATCTTCATACAGGTAGAGTAACGGGTAGGACATTCACTGCCGCCGAGGATATGGACTGGATGGCAGGTCAAAATGATCAGACAATTGCCACGCAGTCCAGCAGTGGCTGGAGAATATATGAGCAACAGGCCACTGCGGCTGGTTTGCGAGGCCAGGCCGAGGCAACTTACCGAAGAATTATGACTTCTGGCCAGCCATATGCTGGCAGTGTTAATCCAGTAGGCCATAGAATATTTGGCGGCGGCCCTCCAGCTCCTGCCGTCGCGCCTGGACCTGGGGCCGTAACCCCTGCTCCAAGTGCGCCTACCGGCTCCAGAAGCGAAGCGATTATTGGAATGTCTGACTCAGACATTCATCGTGAAGTGAGGCGCATCGGAGGCTGGGCTGCATTATCAAATCCAGATCTATTGCGCATTTATAACTATCGTACTGGTTCAGTTAAAGACCAAGCTGAGACAGAATTGAGGAACCGGCGTTTGCTATCTTGACT
>CAZXDA010000048.1:0-4403 GCA_964639445.1 uncultured Candidatus Saccharibacteria bacterium | reverse complement strand
TATGGTGTTTCTATTGGCTTACTACTCTGTCCCAAGAAATTAGTCGAAAGGTATAACATCCAGAGAAATCGTAAAGTATCAGTCAGCTACATTGATTCTATTATTACGCACGATTTACCTCCAAACGCCCAAAAACTCCGCCGCCTACGTACCGGATGGCGTAAATTAACAGGAAGGACAGTATGAAAGTTGTGATTGATGCGCGAGAGTCCGGCACCAGTACCGGGAGATATGTTGATAAGTTGATTGAGAATTTGCATAAGTTAAAGCCTGAATTTGATTTTACTGTACTAACTAAATCGGGGCGGGCGGATTACATAAAAAGCATCGCGCCAGCTTTTGAGGTTTTAGAATCAGACTTTAGAGAATTTACGTTTGACGAACAAATCGGTTTTTTAAAACAACTACGCAGTCTCAACCCCGATTTGGTGCATTTTACGATGACACAGCAGCCGGCCTGGTATCGTGGAAAAACCGTCACCACCATTCACGATCTAACTACAGCTCGCTTCCGTAATCCGGCCCGCAATCCCTTGATCTTCTCTATCAAGCAAACGGTTTACAGGTGGCTGATAAAACGGGTAGCTCGTAAATCAGCCTATATAATCGTGCCAAGCCAATACGTCAAGCATGATGTTGCCAAATATACAAAAATCAAGCCCGATAAAATTACTGTCACATATGAGGCAGCTGACAATATTACTGAGCCAGCCAGGCCAATTCCCGGGCTGGCGCCCAAATCATACATTATGTACGTTGGCCGGCCACTGCCGCATAAAAATCTTAAGCGGTTAATGGAAGCTTACTCCATCATCCGTAATACTCGCAAAGATATAAAATTGGTGCTTGTCGGCAAAAGAGATTCACTGTACGAACAGCATTTTCATTGGGCGCAAAAAGAACATATTGAAGGCGTAGTTTTTACCGGTTTCGTCTCGGAAGGTAAGTTGCGCTGGTTATATCAAAACTGCGCGGCTTATGTTTTCCCGTCGCTTTCCGAAGGTTTTGGGCTGCCTGGTTTGGAAGCCATGATGCACCGAGCGCCGGTAGTTAGCTCTAACGCCACATCTTTGCCGGAAATTTATGGCCAGGCGGCCGAGTATTTTGACCCAGAAAATATCCGCGATATGGTCAGGACAATCAGTAACGTCTTAGATAATCCCGCTCGCGCCCAACAGCTAGTGCGGCTGGGCAGCTTACAAGCCAAAAAATACTCATGGCAAAAAATGGCAGAGCAAACACTAGAAGTCTATCGCGAAGTTCTAAATACTTGACTTGTTAAGTATTTGCACTGGCAGTCGGCTTGAGAATAATGTGGCGGTCGCGGCCCTCACCTATTGATTCGGTTTGTAGACCGTAATCGGTGGCAGCTTGGTGTATCACCCGCCGCTCGGCGGCGCTCATGGGCGCAAGCTCTTTTGGCGTACCGCTATCACGCACTTCCCTAAACCACTCCTCAGCCCGCTTAAGCAAGCGCTCGGCCCGATGCTTCTTATAATCAGCAACGTCAACATTCACTCGGGTATGAACAAAGCTCTGGTTTTTGAGAGCAGTGCTTATCATGTATTGCAATGCCCGCATTGTCTCACCACGCTGGCCGATCAAAAAACCATTAAGATGGGTGCTTGGCACATTGAGTTCGATAACCTCGTGATCTTCGGTTGTGGCATAAACGTCAGTGTTGAGTCCAAAAAAAGACAACAAATCTTCCAAGTACTTCTTGGCATACAAAATCGCTTCCTCGATATCCTGCTTCATCACCGTCTCCTTCTCTTTTTATGAGCAGGGTTTTTGGAAACTTTTGTCTTTTGTCTTTTGTCTTTTGTCTTTTCTCCTATTGTTCTAATGGTCACTTTCGGCTTACCGGCTTCCACTTCAGCTTCTTGCACGTCTTCTCTTAAGATTCGGCTTTGCTGCCAAATTGCCACTAAGCTACCGGTTAGCCAGTAAAGCGGCAGGGCGGCGGCGAAATTTATAAAGAATATGAAGGAAACCAGTGGTATCACGTACATCATGGAGCGGCCAACAGAGGCGCTAACTTCAGCCTGATCGGCTTGTTTGCCCTGCCCGGCTTCGCGCAGGATTTGTCGCAGACCGCGCTGATCCTGGCCCTTAGGCATAAGCTGGCGACTTTGAAAAAACTGGGCTGCCGCGCTGCCTACAACCAATACCAATGCCGGCCAGTAAATACCGCTTTTGCCAAGCGCGGTTTTGTGCAGGTCAATTACTCCAAAAAGAGAATTATCAAACCGGCCAATGTCGTGGGCCAGAGTTTGCATCCAGCTTAAATCATGAAGTGCCGGGTAAGAGAAGTTAATGATCTCCTGCGGATTTTTTATAACCCGGCTCAAACCTATATAAAGACCGATTAAAATTACAGCCTGCACAATAATAATTCCAAGAGACGCCAGCGGGTTGATCTCGCGTTCTTTATAAAGCTCCATCATTAGCATTTGCTCTTTGCGGCGGTCGCCGGCAGCTTGGGCTTTTATTTTTTTAATCTCCGGCTGCAACTCGCGGATGGCTTTGGCATGGTGCAGCTGTTTTTTAAGCAGTGGCCACAGCAAAAGCCGAATGACTATAGTAAAAAGAATAATCGCTAGTCCAAAATTATGCCCGGGAATCAGAGCATAAATCAGTACCAGTAAATTAAAAATCGGTTGAACAATAATAGTTGTAAACATACGGCCAACTCAGCTAGTTACTCCTGTTACTATATCACAGAAGCCCAACCATCATCTTAGCGTGTATAATTTATGACATGCCTAAAAGGACTTATCAGCCCAAAAAACGACAGCGTAGCCGCGAACATGGTTTTATGAAGCGCATGGCCACCCGTGCCGGCCGCAAAGTCTTAAAATCCCGCCGCCAAAAAGGCCGCCAACGCCTAACGCACTAACCGTGATTTCCAAAGAGCACCGTTTCAGCGGCCAAAGAAGCTTGCGCTATGTTTATCAAAAAGGCTCAACTACCCGCGGGCCGCTTTTTTCGGTTAAGTCAACGTTAAACCCACGCCGCAAAAGCTACCGTACGGCAGTAGTAGTTAGCCGCAAAGTTCATAAATCAGCCGTCGCTCGTAACCGTATGCGGCGGCGGATATATGAGATCGTCAGAGATCTTGAATCCGAAATTAGTCAGCCTTTTGACATTGTGATAACAGTTTATAGTGAAACTTTGCTTGACGAACCGCACGAGTCATTAGTCGCTCAAGTCAAAAGCCAGTTGGCTACTGCTGGTGCGCTCAAAAACAAGTAGAATTGTCTACAAAAATCCACTAAACCAAATTGGTTTTCCACGATTTGCATATTTTTTTCCACAAAATAACAGATAGCTCTTAACCCTGTGTATAATTTTTTATCTTGAGCAGCCAAGCAAGTTTTGACTATTGTGATTTTGTCCAAGACTGTGGAAAAACAATCCGCCTTTGTCTATAGTGAAAGTCATGCAGCAAGATGCTCTGTGGCAGGCGGTTTTGGGGGAAATTGAGCTCTCTGTTTCAAGGGGCAATTTTGTAACCTGGTTTAAAAACACCCAGCTTATCCGGCACAAGGATGATGTAGTGGTAGTCGGCGTACCGAATGTTTTTGTCAAAAACCAGCTGGAGCGTAAGTTCCATGATTTAATTATTGAAGTGTTGGCCAAAAACGGCGCGCGCCCAGTGCGGGTAGAATATAAAATCCACTCCATTATCAGTACTCCGTCTCGTCGTGAAGAAGAGCTGACTGTTAATCATCAGGTTGAGGTTTTAAATAGCCCGAGCAGTGCCAGCGAAACCGGCACTGCCACATTGACCAAAAAAGCCGTTATTGCCAATGTTACTCACGCTTATCGCCAAGGCCTTAACCAGCGCTACAGCTTTGATAATTTTGTGGTGGGTGCCTCTAATGAATTGGCTTACACCGTCTGCCAAGCCATCTCACAGCAACCCGGCAGCAAACACAATCCGCTCTTTATTTACGGCGGTGTGGGCGTGGGGAAAACCCACCTCATTCAAGCTGTCGGCAACACCGTGCTGGCTGCTCGCCCGGCAGCGCGCGTAATTTACGCTTCTACCGAGCAGTTTGTCCAGGAATTTGTTGATTCCTTGCGCATCAAGAAGAACACGCACGATTTTTCTACCTACTACCGCAGCGCTGATGTGCTGATAGTTGATGATGTTCAATTCTTGGCCGGCAAGGAAAGGGTCCAGGAAGAGTTTTTCCACACTTTTAATGCCCTTTATCAGGCCAATAAGCAAATTATTATGAGCTCCGATAAGCCACCCAAAGATATTCCAACGCTAGAGGATCGTCTGCGCAGCCGTTTTGCTTGGGGGATGACGATTGATATGCAAACGCCGGATTTTGAAACCCGCTGCGCCATCCTGCAAAGCAAAGCCAACTCGCAAGGCATAAGCTTAAGCC
>CAZXDA010000047.1:0-4628 GCA_964639445.1 uncultured Candidatus Saccharibacteria bacterium | reverse complement strand
CCATAGTGCTGGCTTATACGCTCCAAATAATAAAGAATGTACAATAGATTAAAAGGAGAAGCCATGGGGAATGTTTACAAAGCTAGCCGCAAGGCGCCATCGGTGATGGGTAATCCTGTCAAAAGAAGCATAGAAGTAGAACTCACACCTACATCAGTTATATATAGGTCAGGCCTTCTTACGAAGAAATCGAACGAAATCCCTTTTAGTAAGATCAACAGCGTAACAGTCAAACAAAACATCCACGAAAGGATGCTCGGCTACGGGGATGTGGTTATTATGGCTGGTAACGATGTTAATGGAATAGTGCTCGAGAACATAGACAACCCAAATTCACTACGCGATGAAATTATGAATCAAGTACGTTCAAAATAACCACCAACTATAGCAGCTAGGTACGTTATAATAAAATTATAACGTGCTTTGTGTCTGCCTCTTTTGAGGTTCTTTATTTTTTGGAGGATTTTTTGAGGGCGGTTTGGTATTCTGCCAAAAATTTTTCGGCGGCACGTAAAAACTCAAGGTCTTTGGCCCGCTCGCCCGGCTTGCCAATGTAAACTTCAACTTTGTCGCCGATTTTAAGTTTGTGAGCGCGCAGTTCACCAACCGGAATCGTAATTCCCTCCGAGTTTCCAACCTTAATAATTGTTCTAATCATTTCTTTGCCTCCTTATAAACTTCATCTAGTTGTACGTTATAAAAAAATTATAACATACAATCAAAACAACAATGATATGGAGATTTTACCTTATGGTTTTTCGGTGTAGGATAAAGGGATAAGGGAGATGTTTATGAAAAAATGGGCAAAAGGTAAGGCGGGCGGCAATCCCGGCGGGCCACTTTATGGCTTGGGAATAATTGGTGCGGCGGTGTATTACCTGCACACCACAACTGGCTTTTGGCCAAGCGTTGTCGCGCTACTCAAGGCGCTAGTCTGGCCAGCATTTTTGGTCTACCACCTGCTCGGCCTATAAATGCTTGACTAGTCAAGCATTTTGAGACGTTTGTTCTCGATATTGAGAGTATAATTTGAGCAATGGTTGAGCCGAGCAGCGAAGAGGAGGACTATAAGGCCGCGGCGCACTCGACGGCCGATTATGCCAGCTATCAGGCGCCGCAGAAGGCACCAAACCCTATGTGGCGTAAAGTTGGCATCGGCTTGGCAGTCTTAGCAGTTATTGTCATCCTGGCTTTAGCTGGTTACTGGTACGCTAAAAATCACAAATCAACTCCAAAACCGACTTCATCTGCTTCTTCATCTCAGAATTCAACTACTAATACACCTGCGGCCGCCAAAATTACCACCGCTACCAAACACTATGATTCGGTGAACTTTAATTTGGGTTTTGATTATCCGGCCGACTGGACAGTAACAGATAGCGGCGGCGGTATTATGACTGTCAGATCGCCGGCAATTAATCTTAAAGATGCTAGCGGGCAAGCAGTTAATACGCAAATTACGATAACGATTCGCGCCAAAAATCAAAAACTGCCGGAATTTGACGCCGGTAATGCAACCGCGGCGCTTGATTCTGAAAAAATTGCTTACACCAAGCCAACCCAATCTCAGCGAGCTAACACTTACATTAGCTTCTTGAGTTACGCCAAGTCGAGTGGCGGTTTTGACGGCATCTACATCACCGGCAATAACGGTTATAAAAAAGATCAGGCTATTCCTAAAGTAGATATTCAGACAGTAGATCCCGTAATCAGTATCACCTTTGATAAGAGCATAAGTACGGACAACTGGAGCGACCAAGCTTTTGCCCAGCCGCTCAAGAACATGCTGCAATCATTGAGTATTACTTAGAATCAGATTATAGTTAGACATAAGCTGAAACTAGTAATATGGACGAACAAAAAAGCTTAGAGCCGGAAATTCCAGCATCTCTGCCCCCTACCGGCCAATCAAAATGGCAACGTTTTCGCACATGGTATGGTGCGCACCAAAAATGGACAATCCCAGCCAGTGTATTTTTGCTTTTAATAATTTTGGCGTCTGTGCCATGGACGCGCTATAAAGCGGCCGGGCTGCTATTAAAGCAAAATTTTAATGTCAAGATTGTCGATTCGGTTTCGGGCACGCCTGTCAGTGGAGCTTTGGTTAGCTTTGGATCGCTGAATGCTCAGACTGATGCCACAGGCCGAGCCATTTTTAAAAATGTTAAGGTTGGCCAGCACACATTTACCGTCAGCAAAAAGTACTACCAAGACGGCCGCTTTAGCGCCCTTGTGCCGATACTTAAACAGAAGAAGGTGCCGGACGTAAAAATAGTAGCTACCGGTCGTCAAGTTAAGCTTGTGATTAAAGACCTGGTGTCCAAGAAGCCCTTGAGTGGAGTAGACATCGAAGTAGCGGGTACATCTGCTAAAACCGATAAAGACGGCACAGCTATTATTGTGGTGCCGGCCGGGGTTAGCAGCCAAAAGGCCAAATTGAGTTTAAGCGGCTATAACGATGCCAATGCGGATGTTAAGATCAGCGATTCGCAAGTCTTAGAAAACGATTTTGCGCTGACGCCGGCGGGCAAGGTCTATTTCCTGAGTAAGCGTACCGGCAAGCTTGATTTAATGAAGGTTAATTTAGATGGCTCCAGCGCGCAGGTAGTAGTGGCTGGCAGCGGCTACGAGCACGACTATGACACTACACTGCTGCCGTCACCAGATTGGAAATACGTGGCTTTGGTGGCCAAGCGCAGCGCCACTGACCCCACCCCGCAGCTTTATGTTTTATCGACGGCTGACGATAAACTGCTTAGCGTTGATAGCGGCAATGCCGACTTCAGCCTCCAAGGCTGGTCAGACAACTACCTAATTTATACCGTAACCAATAACGACACTCCAACTTGGCAAATAGGTAAAAATAAGCTCAAAAGCTATAACGCCGCTACTGGCAAGCTGACCCTGCTTGATCAAAGTGCCGCCGCCGGCGATGCCAGCGCTTCAGCTTACGAGAGCTATGCCTTTATAACCATATACGCTAACAATGTTTTTTATGCTAAAGATTGGCTAAAGACCTATTACGGCTCTACGCCGGACTTGCTTAGCGGCAAGCAAAACAGCGCGGCAATCATTAATCCTAACGGGCAGGGCAGCAAGCCAATCGCCAATTACGATCCGACAGGCAGCGTGCAATATGTCCAGCATGCTCCTAACGCCGTTTATATTTGGCAGCGGCAAAACAGCAGCGACAATTTCTATGACTACACAATTGGTTTAAGCGGGCCTAAAGCGATTAGTTTGACGAGTGATCAGTTCTACCAGTCATACCCTTCTTACTACACTTCACCTTTCGGCAAGCAGACATTCTGGGCCGAAAATCGCGACGGCAAAAATACTCTGTTTGTGGGTGATGCCAGTGGCAATAACGCCGCAACGGTAGCAAGTTTAAGTGATTACAGCCCATACGCCTGGTTTAGCGATAACTATCTGCTGGTGAGCAAGGGCGGCAGTGAGCTTTATATTATGAGCGCCAAAGGCGGCAAGGCTATTAAAATCACAGACTATCAACCTACTGCTTATGCCGGAGGTATTTAGTGAAGCCTGAGCTTGTTCATGATATACCGGTCAAGAACCCGATTGATACTGAGGCTCAAAGTGCCACCCCGCCGTCTAGAAGTCATTTTTTGGCCAGGGTCAATAAGCCGGTATTTAAGCCTATTAAAGATAAAGAAAACGTTTTAGATACACCACAGCCGAATCATCCAGCGCCGGCGCCAAAGACAACCAAACCGTTGCCAAAACCACAGCCTGCTTCTGCCTCCGCAAACCCACCAATCTTGGCTATTGTCTTTGCCTGCGCCGTAGCCCTCATTTTAATTATTGCTGCTGTAGTGGCGTATAGAAAAGGCTAGAATGATTCGGATTACTAAGTTCATCCACTCCTGTTTGTTAGTAGAGACGCCGGAAATTATAGCTCTGATCGATCCAGGCAGTTTTACATATGAGAGCCATCTGTTAAACCTCAGGGAAGTTGAAAATTTAGATTATATAATTATTACGCACGAGCACGCCGATCATTACCATGAGGCTTTTTTGCGCCAAATATCACAAAAATTTCCTCATACTCCGATAGTCAGTAATGAAGATTTAGCTAAAAAAATTAAACAGCTTAAGCTAGCCAACCCATTGCAGGTTGGCAGTAGTGATAATCTGACGGTTTTTGAAGCTGCCCACGAACCGCTACCGCTGAACATGCCAAATGTTACGAATATTGGCGTACATGTGGCCAATAAGCTTACTCACCCCGGCGATTCGTTTGATTTTAAAGCCAGCTGCGAGATTTTAGCCATGCCGCTAACTGGTCCGTGGGGAAGCCTGCGGGAAGCTCTAGAAAAAGTTGTTAAGCTCAAGCCCAAAGTTGTTACTCCGGTTCATGACTGGGAGTGGCATAAAGCCGCGCGCGAGGCCCGCTACAAAATGTGTAGAGAGTTGCTTGAACTACACGGCATAGAATTTATTGCCCTCGAAAACGCCCAACCCGTAGAGCTTTAGTTTTTAAAATTCTCGCGTAGCCATTCGTCGAGTGATCCACCACCCCCGCCGGAAAGGCCGATCACTAGATCGCCATCCGCCAGATGTTTTTTAATGGCGTCTTTAAGTTTTTCGTTAAGCTCCATTGGTTTGGC
>CAZXDA010000046.1:0-4865 GCA_964639445.1 uncultured Candidatus Saccharibacteria bacterium | reverse complement strand
TCCCAACGGCGCATTGGCCCGACAAGAAGCTTTAGGCCGAGTCGAGCAAGCGGATCAAAGAAGCCAAATCCGGGGTGAGCTAAGTATTCATCATAACGCTCCCAATAATAGTGAGTTGGCGCGTGAATATAGGCAATATGTTTGGCGCCAGGACGTGCTTTAACAAACTTCGCCTCGGCACCACTCGATGAGACGATTAAATCGTAATTACTCAAGTCTAAATGGCTAAAATACCAGGCTCTAAAAAGAGGCAGAAATTTTTTGAGTGACTTTGGCAACCGTTGCAGCCAGCCGGTCCGAATATCAGCATCTTCAAACCACTTATCACCAAACCATAGTTTGGGGTTGGGGTTGTACTGTGATGTATAAATGGGTGCTTCGGGAAACAGTTTGTGCAGCTCCAATACCACTCGTTCTGCCCCGCCAGTACCAAGCAGCCAATCGCAAACGATGGCGACTTTCATTTTGCTCCTATGCGCGCCAGAACGACTCGAACAGTTTTAACCAAAATGATTAAATCCAGCCAAAGACTCCAATTTTGCACATAGTATAGATCCAGCTTTCGCCGTTCTTCAAAACCAATATCACGCCGGCCAGACACTTGCGCCAAACCGGTAAGGCCGGATTTAACCGCTAAAATCAGATCCTTTTTATCAAACTTTTCCAACTCCGGCGCATAAAGAGCTCGTGGCCCCACAAGGCTGATGTCGCCCTTCACGACGTTAAAAAATTGCGGTAACTCATCCAGACTGGAGCTGCGCAAAAAGCGCCCCAGCCTGGTAACCCTTGGGTCACGCGGCAGCTGATCGCCGTCCTCGCGGTACTGTCTGATAAGCTCCGGCCGCCCCATCTTAGTAAAGGCTGCCTCCGGACTCATGTCGGTGTAGGCTCGTTTCATGCTTCGGAATTTATAAATGATTATTTTATTACCAAATCTGGTTAGGCGCATCTCTTTGTATATAACTGGTGCTCGAATATCCGATAATTTTTCCAACAAGGCAATCACTGCCATAAAGGGTAGGGCAATAACCAAAAACACACTGCCCAGAATCAAGTCTGTTAGCCGTTTGACAATTCGGCCCCAGCCAATAAGAGCTGTTTAATGGACGGCAATTACCGGAATTTGTGAGCGGAAAAGTTCAACTTCAATGTTACCAACAAACATTTCGCTGTTGCCTGGTATAAATCTATAGGCTATATGATTCCTTTGCGCAAATTCTAATATTTCGTTGTTGCGATCTTGGTCAGCATATAGCTCGGTTTGGACAATGCTATGAATATCGTCGGCTTTAAGCTTGGCGACTGCTTCTTCAAAAGTGTTAAAAACCGGCAAGTGCGGATAACGTTTTGGGGAATGGTTTTTGTTGCCTACCACGCCAACGAGTCGATAGCCGGAGATGTGCCGGTCGGCTAGATTTTCTACTAGCTCTTGAGCAACTCTGGTGTTACCAACAATTAAAATATTTGTAATGCCGATGTCATATTGGTATAGGTGAGCCCTAATCTCTCGTGCTAAATTGCGAAAAATCACTAAGAATATAAAAGCCAGGCCGAAGCCGTAGACCGGCACCAGCCGCGCAGGGAAAATAGTTTGATTGGTTATATAGCCGTAGCCAATTACAAATAGTAGCCCCACGAAGGAACCAACAAACAAACGCCCCAGTTCCTGGAAGCGCTTTTCCTGAATAGCATTTTCATATAGTCCGAGTAGAGCAAAAACTAAAATCCAAAAAGGCAAAAGCAAGAGAAAGATCTTCAGATAGGTAGTGGCGGGTACAGGATGTGCCACAGGTACCTTGCTCAATGGACCGCGGATGGCATAAGCAAACGCAAAGGCGGCCACCAACGCCAAAAAGTCGCCCGCCACCAAAACCAGACTGTAAACGAGCGACGCGTTACTTTTCATCTATACTAGATTGTAGCATTCATGAAGCAATCTACTACTGTTGATAAGCTGGCTTGGTTAGTAGTTATCACACTTATTCTTTTACCTTTTCATGCTTTTTTGACAGTTTGGCTATCTAGTTTAATTGGCCATTACACACTGCTGCGTTTATGGAAAGAGTTTTTACTTATTCCGATCCTAATTGGTGCAATTTACATTCTTATTAACGACAAAGGTTTGCGCCAAAAAATAATAAATTCATGGCTTGTTAGACTGATGACTGTTTATGCTTCGTTGCTCTTACTGTTGGCGTTCATCCCTTGGGCGAGGCATGATGTTACACCTAAAGCAATGTGGTATGGGCTATTGGTCGACCTAAGGTTCCTCGTCTTCTTCGTAGTGGTGTTAATTTTGGCAGCAAAATCGCGCCTGCTTTTTAAGAATTGGCCAAAAATACTTTTTGTGCCAGCTATTTTGGTAGCTGCTTTTGCTATTTTGCAGTATCTGATACTGCCATATGACTTTTTGAAACACTTCGGTTACAGTGACTCAACAATCGCGCCTTACGAGACCATCAACCGTAATATCCAACATATCCGGGTTATTTCCACGCTACGCGGCGCAAACCCCCTTGGGGCGTACCTGATTCTACCCATCAGCGCCCTAACTGTTTTATTAATAAAAAATAAACCTAGACGCTTTAAGGGCATCTTTCTAGCAGCCGGTTTACTGATGGCATTGATTTTCAGCTTCTCGCGCAGTGCTTGGATTGGCACAGTGTTAAGTGTAGCAATGATTAGCTGGCTGTCTTTGAGATCTGCTCATGCTAGAAAAGTTGTGATATGGGTTTTGGCCACGATCGTAATTGCGAGCGCCGCATTAGCCATGATCCTGCGTAATAATTCTGCTTTTGAAAACATTGTTTTTCATACCGAGCGGAACTCTAAAGTTGCTATCAGCTCGAACGAGCAGCATGCCTCGGCTTTTAAGTCGGCTATAAGCGATATTATTCACCAGCCTTTGGGCGTAGGGGTAGGGACGGCCGGGCCGCAGTCTGTTTACAATGGCTCGGGCAACGCCCGGATCGCCGAAAATTACTTTTTGCAAATTGGTCAGGAAGCCGGTGTAATAGCTATGTTACTTTTCATTGTTATTTGTGTGATGGTAGGGAAGAAGCTTTATGAGCGGCGGACCGACCCACTAGCATTGGCGTTATTTGCCAGTTTAATTGGCATAACATTCGTAAACTTACTTTCTCATGCCTGGGCGGATGATACGTTAGCTTATATTTGGTGGGGTCTGGCAGGCGTAGCGCTAGCGCCACGCCTGAAGTGACAAGTTGCAAGTAGCAAGTGTATGATTGAAACAACATGGCTAAAATAAACAGCCGACGGCGTAAGCTTATTATTCAATTCATTGAATATCTGGTAAGTGGTGGAGCCTATTTTTGGAGTGGTTACCTTGTTCTTGATTTGCTTTACTACAGCTTGCACTGGAATCTGTGGTGGTCGACCATTATCAGCAACCTCTTTGGCTGGACAATTAACTTTTTACTGCAGCGCTACTGGGTGTTTAAAAACCCGCATCTTAAAAAACATCTGGCACAAGTTACCGGCCGCTATATTTTTATAACTTTAGTTGATTTTGTGCTTAATTACTTTATTTTGTACTACCTAAGACAAATTGGCATTACCCCGGCCATTGGCCAGTTTATTTCCGCCGGCTTTTTTACGATATGGAACTACGTCTGGTACCGCTGGTGGGTTTTCCCGGAAAGGTTGCCTGCCCCGCGCCACCCCGCGAGACGCCATGTGCGCCCACATCATCTAGCAACCTGAGTGCACTAGATGTACGTTATAATAAAATTATAACGTACTAAAGAGAACGAAATTGTGTATACTGGATAAATAGTGGAAGAACAAAAAGCGAATAAGACGATTCGCCCCACCAAGAAACAAAAGGAACTGCTAACCTTTATTGAGGAATTCATTGCCGCCAAAGGCTATAGCCCCAGCTATCGTGAGATTAAACAGGGGCTAAATTATAATTCTGTAGCAACTGTGGCCCTACATGTTAATAATTTAATTAAGCGCGGCCATTTGCAAAAGCGCGATCGTTCGGCGCGCTCGCTGGAGGTGGTAAAACCGACTATTTTAAATGAGCCTAAAATCGTTGCCAAACAGCTTAAAGCCTCTGAGGAAAAATGGCTAATTGAAAAAACTGAGATGTTTTTTAAAGAAGCCGAGGCAGCACCCAAGATTCTGGAGCACGAACTTGACCAGCTTCATGTTTTGATCGGGGCACTAAAAGTCTTAGGCGCTCAAGGCGCCGCCAGTGCCTTTAATACCCGTCTTAACAACCTTAAAAAACGTGCAACCCAGAACGAGTATGTCGTCTAGTAGCCGTAGCCGCCGCCAGTACTTGTGCCGCCACCACCATAACCGCCACCGCTTTTGCGGATGAAGACAAAGTAGATTATGGCGTAAACGATGACTGCAACAATCAAATAAATGACAATCCACTGCCACAGCGGCCGCTTGCCATAGCTTTTGTCGGGTTTAGGCGCTTCAGGGCTTGGTTGAGCCATCTTACTTAACTAGTAACCAAATAATGATCACAATGACTACGATAACTAACAGCCAGAGTAGCCATTTTGACATCTGATTATTGCCACCACCACTGGGAGGAGTTGGCTGAGTTGGCGTGGATGGCGGCGGTGTGGTTGGTGTGGTTGGAGTTTCTGGTGGTGTTTGTGTTGGCGTGGGCTGTTGTGGTTCCATTAAAATTCCCTCTAGTTAATTTATATGCTTATTCTAAAGTATAAGCATTTTTACATCAATCCTGTAAAGTAGATTTAAGTATGGATACATTGATTGTTTTTCTTGCCCAATACCTTTTTGTTTTTGTGGTTTTAATATGGGTAGTTGCTTTCTTGCTGGTTGCTCGTTCTAAGAGGCTGGAATTTATAGCGGCTTTAGTG
>CAZXDA010000045.1:0-4871 GCA_964639445.1 uncultured Candidatus Saccharibacteria bacterium | reverse complement strand
GGTGATAGCTATGTTGATTGTCGGAGGCATCCAATACTCGATGGCTGGCGGCAAGCCGGACGCCACAGCGGCCGCCAAGCAGCGGCTTATTAATGCCGCGATCGCCCTTGTTGCTTATCTGTTTATTTTTGCCTTCTTACAGTGGCTAATTCCCGGAGGAATTTTTGGCTAATGTGGCTGGGTTTTTTAGACAAAATTACATTCTTTGCGAAAATTGGCGATCCTTGCGATCCCAATAAAGCTAATCCTTCAAATCCGTTTTTTGGTTTTCCGCACTGGTGGCAATACATCCACACTGGCGAAAAAGACGGGTTTGGCAATTGCATCCCAAAGCCAGATTTGCCCAATGGCCTGTGGTCTATAGCCTTTGCAGTCATTGACATGTTGCTTTATTTGGCCGGTATCGTAGCCGTAGTTTCAATTATTATCTCCGGTATTATGTATATCACTTCAATGGGCAATACTGAAAAAACCACTGCCGCGCGCCGCCGAATCGTCAATTCGTTGGTTGGTTTGGCTATAGTACTAAGCGCCAGCTTGCTGGTGTCTTGGGTGGGTAATAAGATAGGATAGTCGCGATGAAATCACTCCAGTCTACAGTCTACAGTTTACAGTTTACAGCCGTGCAACTAGTAAGTGATAAAAGCTTACCCCACACCGGTGCCTCGCCGCAAACCTTATCTAAAATTTTAACTCAGATTTTTATAGTAGTCGGTGCGCTAGCTTTTTTGATGATGGTGATTGCCGGCTTCCGCTATGTGATTTCGCAGGGGCAACCAGAAAAAGTGGCCGAAATCAAAAGGCAAATTATTTATGCTTTTATCGGGCTGATTATCGCCGCTTCCGCCGCCGCCATTGTAAATTTTGTGTTGGGGCGAGTATGAGGAAAATTTTGCCATTTGCCATTTGCCTTTTGCTTTTTATAGCCACCCCACACATGATTTCGGCTGCTACCACCGAGGATAAACTTTTTGGTGCCTGCAACTCCTTGTCTGCAGACCAACAAAAAAATAATCCGGTTTGCGCTAGTAAAGGCACGACCGAAAATCCGGCGACCCACATTATTAACACGGCAGCCAATATTGTGGCGTTAATGACCGGTATTGGCGCCGTAATAATAATTATTATTAGCGGCTTTAATTTTGTGACAGCGGGCGGTAACGCCGAAGCCGCAGCCAATGCTCGCCGCCGCCTAACCTACGCTGTTGTAGGCCTAGCAGTAGTAGCATTGGCCTGGGCACTAACTAGATTTATTACCGATAGGGTGATTCAATAGAGCTTAAGCTATGAGAAAAATCAAAGAAATAACAGTAGTGCTGGCTGCTATACTATCAACTTTATTTTTTGTTGGCCTTACCTCCAACCTGGCGTATGCAGACACCAAGAGCGCTATTCAAAGCGGAGTCTGTGAGGCTAATGGACTTACTGCAGATGAATGCAAAAATCAGACTCCTGTTAAGGATTTGAATAATACGATTGCCAATGTAATTAACATTTTATCTGCGATAGTAGGTATAGTGGCTGTGATTATTATAATTGTAGCCGGATTTAAATATGTAACGAGTGCAGGTAATGACCAGACTGTTGCTAGCGCCAAAAAGACGCTCCTTTATGCGATTATTGGCTTAATAGTTGTCGCGCTGGCCCAGATAATTGTTAAATTTGTGCTTAACAAGACTACCGTTTTTGGCTAGGAAGAATTGCCATAAGCGGCTTGACTATGCTATAAGTGCCTATATACTTAAATTAAGAAACAATAGAAGGAACAAAGAAAATGATTCAAAAATTAAAGGTACTGATATTTTCAGCAAGTCTACTCTTAGTTACACCACTAGCCTTACCGACAAGCGTATTTGCGGCTGATACAGCAACTTCACCTGATATACAAGGTAACTTATGTAGTGGGGGTAACACGCTAAAACTCGAGGGCGGATCAGATTGCTCTAAAACAACAGGCAGTGTTACTACCTTCAACGACATTCTAGCTAAGGTCATTAATATTATCTCCGTAATTGTGGGCGTCGTAGCTGTTATCATGATTATCATCGGTGGGTTCAGATATATTACTAGTGGCGGTTCCAGCGAAAAGGTTACCGCTGCTAAAAACACCATTCTTTATGGAATTATTGGTCTAGTGGTTGTTGCTCTAGCCCAAATAATAGTTAGGTTTGTTCTGAATAAAACGACCGTCATAGGCTAGCTACTAACAGATAAATACTCTATAATAGTCGGGTATGGGAAAGCCGAGGTTTTTAATCGGTGTAGCTAGTTTGTTGGCCGGGTTGGTAATGATGCTTGGCCTGGCTACTCCTGTGGCTCTGGCTCAAACTAGCCCCGAGATACAACAAGGTTTGTGCGCCGGCGTAAACCTGGATGTCAATAATCCTAACTGCCAGAATAGCCAGGCTACAGAGAAACTTAACAGTTTAATACGCACCATTATTAACTTGCTGTCCCTAGTTGTCGGTATTGTGGCTGTGATTATGATAATCGTCGGCGGCCTGCGTTATATAACCAGTGGCGGTAGTGACACCGGCGTCACCGGCGCCAAAAACACCATACTCTATGCTGTAATCGGTTTAATAATTGTAGCACTTGCACAATTGCTAGTCAGATTCGTATTGAATAAGGTGACTCAAGCATAAAAAAGTCATTCCCGCGAAAGCGGGAATCCAGTCCTTCGACTCCGCTCAGGACAGGTCTGGATCCTGAATCAAGTTCAGGATGACATCAGAGAACTTGGATCTTTTTGACGGTGTCTTGTTTGACTTTGGCAAAGCTGATTGTCAGTACCCCATCTTTGAGTACAGCTTCGATTTCTTCTTCTTTGACTGGTACCGGGAGTACAATACTGCGGCTAAATTCGCCCCAATAACATTCCTGTAGGAAGTAGTTTTCTACTTCGTCTTCATTGCCAGCGCTCAGCGTGCCTTTGATGGTCAGCGTGTTGTCAGAGATGCTAACGTCTAGGTCACTTTTATTAACCCCGGCTACACGGCCTTTAACCACCAGCTTCTCTTTGGTTTCGTAGACATCTACTGCCAGCTGGCCGGCTGGTTCGTCTTCCCACTCCTCTTCGACTGGTGCTTGAGCTGTGGCGGCGGTGTCATCTTGCACCGGAACGTCGTCTTCGCTCAAAAAAGCGGCTGTTATATCGTCGCCCATTAACAAATCTTCTTGCGGTTGGCTGCCTCGAGCCATTATAAAACCCTCCAAACTAAAGAGTAATTCTTATGTTTGCGTCTTTATTTTAATGCTAGTATAACTTGCCTTATATATGGTTGCAACGCTAATGCATAATATCCACAACATAATTTGTACAACACATGCCTAAGCACTAAGCTTAGGCAATTTACATTTTACATTTGGCAATTCACAATAATTTACCAATGATCAATTTACAATCAAGGCCACAGAGGTTGGAGGCTAGAACACTGGATTTCTCCGCTGATGTTATCCAACTCTGTAGAGCGCTACCTGGATCCGCTGAAAACAAAATAATCTGCAAGCAGCTAATCCGTGCATCTTCTAGTATTGGCGCTAACTACACTGAGGCGAATAACTCCAGTTCTAAACTAGATTTCAGGAATAAGGTATACATAGCCAAAAAGGAAGCAGCGGAAACCAGATACTGGCTTAGGCTAGCAGCTAAAACGAACCCACGTATAAATGCTGATGAATTGATTGATGAAGCTTCACAACTTCTGTTTATCTTCCAAAAAATTACTTCGACCTTGAAAAATGGTAAATGATAAATTAATGAAAAATGTAAATTGTATAAAATGCTAAATGCCTCAAGGAGGGTATATGAGCTTGCTTGAGGCTGTGATTGGGGTTTTGGCGCCGCCGCAATGCGTGGTGTGTGGGGCTGAAGGCTCATCTTTGTGCCGCGCTTGTTTGGCTGCTGAAATTGTGCCTTTTGGCGAACGGTGTTTTGACTGTGGTGCGGCCGCCGTAGGCGGCCGCACCTGCCCCGCCTGCCGCAAAAGCGCCCCCAGATACGTTTGGATAACTACCACTTACGAAAATGCCGCCCAAAAACTAATCAAAATTTATAAATTCGGCCACCGACGGGCGGTGGCCGAGTCTCTGGCGACTCTAATGGTTGAAACTTTTTTTGATTTTAATACCCCTGAATTTGTGTCAACGCTCAATTATCTGGTTGTGTCAGTGCCGACGGCCACCAGCCGCATTAGACACAGAAGCTTTGACCACTCTGCTCTAGTGGCTCGACATATTGCTCGCAAGTTAGGTTTAAAATACGCTAATGCCTTAGGCCGGACCGGCCAGACACGGCAGGTTGGTACGAAGCGGGCAGAGCGTCTCAAACAGTTGGAGGGTCAATTTTTTGCCCGCTTACCCTATTTAATTAAGGGTCAAAATATACTGTTGATTGACGACGTGGTAACTACCGGCGCGACATTACGCGCTACAACCAAAACCTTACGCGCCGCCGGCGCCAAACGCATCGACGCCCTCATCTTCGCCAAACGATTATAAGTGGCTCTATAGGGGTTTTCTTGTTATACTTACCCAGCTAAAATATATACGGAAGGGTGACCGAGTGGTTGAAGGTACCGCTCTTGAAAAGCGGCAAGCGAGAGCTTCGTGGGTTCGAATCCCACCCCTTCCGCCAAAATAAGGAGAGGTACCCAAGAGGCTGAAGGGGACGGTTTGCTAAATCGTTAGGGGGGCGAAAGCCCCCGCGGGAGTTCGAATCTCCCCCTCTCCGCCATAGTTTTCTGCTTATAAATCCTCTACAATAAGCTCTAGCATGAATGATGGCGAAGACTTTTATAAGGCCTCTGACAGCACGGCCGTAGCCGAAGCCCCTGTTCCGCAAACGGCTTCTGGTGGGGAGTCTTCTAAAC
>CAZXDA010000044.1:0-4962 GCA_964639445.1 uncultured Candidatus Saccharibacteria bacterium | reverse complement strand
ATCTGGCCAGTTGCCTGCGCGAAAAGTTAATCATCTTATCTCCCTTAAGGAGGCTTCAATCAGCCGTCTTTCCTCGCGTTCGTTAAGTTTAGCTCGCAGCACTTTTTCGGTTGTTAAAACCACTAGGTCTGCTAGTTCATCTTTGAGTTGCTCGTGTAGGCGGAGCCGCTCCTGCTCCAGGCGAGCTTTAGCTTCATTAGTCAAACGTTCAGCCTGCAAATTAGCGGCCGTCTCGGCTTTGGCTACAATCTCTTTGGCCGCGGCATTGGCATCAGCCAGCACCTTATCGGCTTCGGCTCGGGCGGCGCCCATAACATGCGCCGACTTTTCTTCGGCTTTAGCTAAAGCTTCTTCAACTTGTTTGGCCTTGCTCAAGCTTTCTTCAACCGCTTTACGCCTGGCTTCCAAAGTGGCTGTTAATTTCGGAAAGACCCATTTCTGCAGTGCCAGCAGGATAATCACAAAAGTTATCAGCTGGAACAAAAAGCCCTTAAGGTTTATGTTAAAAGCGCCAATCCCGCCGGCGGAACCGCTTGCTTCAGCAAATTGTGTCGAGAAGTTAACCACTAAGCCCTATATCCTGTTTAGGTTGTAAATAGTATCAGCAGTACGAAGGCAAAATAGGCGTCAACCAAGCCAATCATAATAAACGCCGTCACCAGTATCCGGCCTTGGATTTCCGGATTACGACCAACCGCGCCTACCACTGCCGCACCAATCAGGCCAGCGCCGACTGCCGGGCCAATGGCGCCAAGCCCAATCGTTAAGCCCTTAATTAATGACGGATCTATTGATGTTACTGCCACAACTTTCTCCTTTAATTAATTATTAACACTATCTATTTAGTGACCTTCCTGCGTGGTTGACATTGCCAAATAACTGGCGGTCAGCATCATAAACAGATAAGCCTGAATAAACGCCACAAAGATCTCTAGCAAGATAACCGGCAAGGTAGCCGCCCAGGCCAGATTACCAGATAAAGAAGCAATCGCAAAGACCAACGTCTCGCCGCCATATATCACGCCAAAAAGACGCAAAGACAGGGTGATTAAACGCATAACTTCCGCAAAAACCTCATTTAAACCAATAAAAATATTGATTGGATTTTTAAGATTGCCGGAGAAAAAATGGCGAAAGTAGCCTCGCCCGCCAATTTCTTTAATAGCATAAATATGCACTGTCAAAAGCGCCAACGTTGCCAGGGCTAGGGTAGAGTTTAAATCGGTCGTCCAGGAACGGAAAAGCGGCGTGCCACGATAGCTAATTGTGCCAACTCCGGGCAGCAGCCCGCTTAGGTTGCAGAAGAGTATAAAAATAAAAAGCGTAATCAAAAGCGGAAAATGACGCAGGGTGCGCCGCCTATCACCGCTGAATGTTTCCATAACCATGCCCATGATCATTTCAGTTATGCTCTCAAACCAAAAGGCCAGTCTGCTTTTTGGCCATAAACTACTGGTTCTAGCGGCAAGACCGAATAACGCCAGCACAAAAACTGCCATTAAAATACCAAAGACCATACTATTGGTAATCGGCAGCGGTCCGAGGCTAAACAGCTTATCAGGAGCCAACGGCTCAGTGGCTTGAGCGAATACCCCTCCAATCATTAACACTTATTGTACCAGTTCAACTTCTCTGACTTCAACTCGCTTAAGCCACTGTCAATAATTTTGTGATATATATCATTGATATTAGTCACATTTCCCCAGATTGAACCAATGGATATATACTTAAGATCATGACCCTTGTAATTTTTGGCATTACCGGTGATCTGTCGCAGCGTTTTTTATTGCCAGCCCTAAATCAGATTTGCCAAGCCGGCTTAACAAAAAATCTTAAGATCTTAGGCGTCTCTCGGCGTCCTCTAGATCCTGAAGAGGTTTTGGGAACTAATCAAGATGCCCTTAAGTCCATTACCAAATTTTTTCAGATGGATCTAGACCAAACTCCAGATTATCAAAGACTAAAAAATGAACTAAGCCAGCAGCCAAACAGCCAGGTTATTTTTTATCTGGCGGTTCCGCCTGAAGCTGTTTTGCCAATCATCAACCATCTTGGACAGGCTGGTCTTAATACACCAAATACTAAGTTACTTCTCGAAAAACCTTTTGGGTTCGATCTTGTCTCAGCCCGTCAATTAATCTCACAGACCAATAAGTGCTTTTCGGAGGAGCAGGTCTATAGAATCGATCATTATCTAGCCAAAGAGATGGTGCAAAATATAGTTGTTTTTTTGGGCAGCAACGCTCTTTTCCGCGACGTCTGGAACAACCAGTTTATAGAAAAAATTGATATTGTAGCCACCGAGTCTATTGGCATTGAGGGCCGGGCTAAATTTTATGAATCAACCGGCGCCTTGCGCGACATCATCCAAAGCCATCTGTTGCAACTGGCTGCGCTGACTCTTATGGAGCCGTGTAGCGGCGTCTTTGAATTTGAAGAATTGCCACAGCGCCGTCTGGCGGCACTACAAGCACTGGCTGTCAAAACAGGCGATAACCCTATTCGAGCGCAATATGAAGGCTATCGCCAAGAAGTTTCTAATCCCAGCTCAGCGACCGAGACATTTGCCCGCCTGACGCTGGTTTCGTCCGATCCGCGTTGGAGTAGTGTGCCAATACATCTGGCAACCGGCAAAAACCTGGACCAAAAACTCACCGAAATAAAAGTTTACTTTAAGAAAAAAGATGCCTCAGAGGCTAACTTGCTTAAATTGCGCGTTCAGCCTAACGAGGGCATAGAGCTTGAGCTTTGGATAAAAGAGCCGGGTCTGGAGCGGCGTTTGCAGAAAAAATCCCTTAGCTTCACGTATGAGCAGCATTACGATCGGCTGCCTGACGCCTACGAAAGAGTCTTGGTAGATGCCATGCGCGGCAGTCATAGTCTTTTTGCCAGCAGCGAAGAAGTGATAGAGAGTTGGCGGATTTTGGAGCCAGTGCAGCAAAAATGGCGGCAAGATTCAGGCGACTTATTTACCTATAAACCGGGCAGCACCAGCGAAGAAGTCCTAAGCAAAAATACTTGACTTGTTAAGTATTTTTGTAATGTATAATATATCGAATGACTAGGCCTATTATCAAGGCCGAAGACGTGCAAAAGAGCTTCGGCGAGATTAAAGCTGTTGATAACATTAACTTCGAGGTTTACCCCGGAGAGATTTTTGCATTTCTTGGGCCTAACGGCGCGGGTAAGACCACTACGCTAAATATGCTGACAACGATGTTGCGGCCAACCGCCGGCAAGCTTTTGCTCGACGGTTATGACGTGACACAAGACCCAGACTCGGCACGCAAAAGTTTTGGCATTGTCTTTCAGGATCCAGCGGTTGAAGAAGAACTGACGGCTTATGAAAATATGGAGCTTCACGCCGTTCTTTACCATGTGCCAAGGGTGGCAGCACGGAGAAGAATCGAGGAGCTGCTTAAGCTGGTCGATCTTTGGGAACGACGCGATTCTATGGTCAAAACTTACTCCGGCGGTATGCGCCGAAGGCTAGAAATTGCGCGCGGCCTGCTCCACCAGCCTAAGATTTTATTTTTGGACGAGCCGACGCTGGGTCTTGATGCCCAAACCCGCAACCTATTTTGGGACTATGTGAGAAATTTGAAGAAAAAAGGTATCACTATCTTTTTTACGACCCACTATCTTGATGAGGCCGAAGAAATAGCCGATCGCATAGCGATTATAGATTATGGCAAAATTGTCGCCACTGGCACCGCAAAGTATTTAACGAGTCAAACCAAAACCAAAACCTTGGAGGAGGCCTACCTTAGCCTGACTGGCCGTGAAGTGCGCGATGAGACGTCGCAATCTAACGATGGCTTAAACGTCCGCCGGGCAGCGCGCCTTGGAAGAATGAGATAGGGATGGATGTTATAGAAATTTTATGGCTGCGGCAAATTCGGCGTTATACCCGCTCCCGTTCACGGATTTTGGGCGCGATTGGTCAACCACTACTGTTTTTGCTGGCGCTAGGCTATGGTCTGGGCTCAGTTTATAAGCGTGCTGGACAGGGAAATTACCTGGAATTTTTGGTGCCAGGCATTATTGTCCAGACATTACTTTTTTCCGGTGTTTTCTGGGGTATTCAAATTCTGTTCGATAAGCGCTTCGGTTTTTTAAAAGAAATGCTGGTGGCGCCAGTTAGCCGCCTGCGGATTTTACTGGGCAACGCGCTGGGCGGTGCCACTATTTCTCTGATTCAGGCTATTTTGGTTTTTATTATTGCTTTTGCATTGGGCTTTAGGCCGGAAAATTGGGCCATGTTGCCGCTGACCTTTCTGGTAATGGTGGCCTTAAGCCTAATGCTTACCAGTTTTGGGGCTGGTGTAGCGTCTATGGTGGAGGATTTTCAAGGGTTTCAGGCTATCAACAACTTTTTAATCTTCCCGCTGTTCTTTTTATCAAGCGCGCTTTATCCGTTAACCAACGCGCCAACTTGGCTGCGCTATTTAGCCTCGGCCAACCCCATCAGTTATGCCGTTGACGCCCTACGCTACACGCTCATCAACCAAAGTCACTTTGGCATTGGTAAAGATTTGCTTGTTTTGACAATAACGCTGGTTGTGCTAGTGATGTTTGCGGTCAATCGTTTCAACCGCCTGCAAATCTAAATAGAAATACCCAGTGTGCTAGAATCGGAGTATGAACGACCAGCAAATGGAAGATCTAAAACAGTTTATTGATGGTCGAATTTCGCAATCTGAGGCCAGATTTGACGGGAGAATAGATGATCTGAGGCAAGAAGTAGAGAGTCTTAGGCAAGAAATGCTTGACGGGTTTGCTGGCGTGGGCGAGGCTATAGAAGAAATTAATAAACAGGTAGACGAGCGTCTGACAAAACTTGAACAGGCTTCTTAGGTGGTCACTTAGGTATCTTGACATAAACGGTATAAGATAGTATAATTTTAGTAAGTTCTAAGGTGGAAGCTTTGGAACTGTATCTTAATAAGAAGCTACAACTCC
>CAZXDA010000043.1:0-5550 GCA_964639445.1 uncultured Candidatus Saccharibacteria bacterium | reverse complement strand
GGCAAAAGATACCTAAAGAACAGAATTAAGCGCTTTCTGGAGGTAATGGGATGAAGCGATATGATTCAACTAAGCACTGGTACGCCATTCACACCTATTCCGGTTATGAGGAAAAGGTGGCAGAGAGTATCCGCCAGCGAGCCGAATCGCTTGATATGGGTGATAAAATTTTTCAGGTGTTGGTACCTAAGGAAAAGATGATTGAGATTAAAAACGGTAAACGTCGAGTGGTAGAAAAGCGTATCTTTCAAGGCTATGTACTGGTAGAGATGAAAATGAGTGAGGACGCTTGGTATATTGTCCGCAATACGCCGAATGTCACTGGCTTTGTTGGTACTGGCTCCGAGCCAACACCGCTTGGCGAAGAGGAAATTAATAAAATCATGAAGCGCATGGGCCGCGAAGAGCCCAAGCACAAGTTTGATTACAGCGTCGGCGAGGTTGTTAATATTATTGATGGGCCGTTTAAAGGCTTTGACGGGGCGATTAACGAGATTGACGCCCAAAAGGGTAAACTTAAAGTATTAGTTAATATGTTTGGCCGCGAGACACCGGTGGAGCTCGACGGCCTGCAAGTGAAGAGAGTTTAAGATGGCGAAGGAAGTTAGAGCAACATTAAAAATGAAGATCCGCGGCGGGCAAGCCTCTGCCGCGCCACCGGTAGGTTCAACGCTGGGTCAATACGGTGTAAATATGATGGATTTCATTAACCCCTTTAACGAACAGACAAGGGATAGAATGGGGCAGAACCTAACCGTTCATATAACTATTTATGATGATCGGACAATGGATTGGCGGATCGTTGGCACGCCAACAGATGAGCTGATAATGTCAGCACTGAAGGTAGATAAAGGCTCTGGCGAACCGAACAAGACCAAACTGGAAAAGAAATTGAGTCAATCGCAACTAACAGAAATTGCCGAAGCCAAAGCCGCCGATATGAATACTGATGATATTGAAGCTGTTAAAAAGATGGTGGCTGGCACCGCCCGCAGCATAGGGGTAGAGGTAGAGGTATAAGATGGCCGAAGAAGAAAAAAAAGTAGCTAAGGCCGGCAGACGTAGCGCTAAAGCCATTAAAGAAGCTGAAGAAAAACAGGCTAAGGTAGAGCGTAAAAAATCTGAGGCGGAAAAAGTCGAGCAGCCAAAAGTTGAGGCTAAGCCTGCGCGTAGCAGGCTCGAGCGCACAGGTAAAAAATACCGTGATGCCGCTAAACAAATTGAAAAAGATAAAGTTTACAATCTGGCCGAAGCATTAGACTTAGCGACTAAAACCAGCCCGACAAAATTTGATGCCACTGTCGAAATGCACATCAATTTGAATGTTGATCCCAAGCAAGCTGACCAGAATGTGCGTGACACGGTTGTGTTGCCTCAAGGTACAGGGAAAGCCATCCGGGTCGCCACCTTAGCGGATGACAGCGAAGCCGAAAAATTATTCGCTAAACTAGACAAAGAACAAATAGATTTTGACGCGCTGATTGCAACGCCGACTTTAATGCCGCGTTTAGGTAAATACGCGCGGCTTTTGGGCCCCAAAGGCCTGATGCCTAACCCTAAAAGCGGTACCGTTACAACAGATATTACGAAAGCTGTGTCTGAAGCTAAAGCCGGCAAAATTGAGTACCGTGTTGATGAAAGCGGCATCGTTCATGTCGGCATTGGTAAAGTTAGTTTTGGGCCGCAGAAGCTGCTGGAAAACGCCCAGGTGGTCGTCAGTAGTATAAAAGCTGCCAAGCCGGCATCGATTAAAGGCACATACGTGAAATCGGTCTATCTATCTTCTACTATGGGACCGAGTATTAAAGCTGAACTATAATGCATAGCTCATGAAAAACATCATCGTCGCTTATAGTAAGAATAGAGTCATCGGCTACAAAGGAAAAATACCTTGGCAGGGTGAGCTTCCGGCTGACATGAAGCACTTCCGAGAAACCACCATGGGTACTGCCATTATCATGGGCAGGTTAACTTTCGAATCCATAGACATGCCACTATCTGGACGGGACAATATTGTACTCTCTTCCACCTCAAACCAGATTGAGGGATGCCAAGTTGCCAAAGATTTGGATGAGGCCTATAAACTCGTGCGAGATGGGCAAGATTCCTTCGTTATTGGCGGTGAGAGCGTTTACAGAGATGCTATTGACAGAGTAGACAGATTATATGTCACCGAGGTAGATGCCGATAAAAAAGGCGACCGTTATTTTCCTGCAATTGACGCTGAAAAGTGGCGTATTATAAGTGAAGAAGAGCACCAAAGGGACGATCGTAATCGCTATAATTACAAATTTATTATTTATGAGGCGTTGCGATGAAAACGCTTTTCTAAGATAAGGTATAATTCAACTATCCGAGCTAGCAATGGTAAAAGTGAAGAACACCAAATTATTATTTGAAGACCAAAGGTACTTTGAATCAGTCGATGACTTTATACCTCTACTAAAAAGCTTGAGGAAAGCCAGCAAAAAAATTGTTCTGACCCAAGGCGTGTTCGACTTAATCCACGAGGGACACGCCAAGTACCTACAGCTTGCCAAATCATACGGTGATCGCTTGGTGGTTGGCATGGATTCTGACGAGCTAACTAAAAAACGTAAAGGACCCGGACGTCCGATAGTCCCACAAAGCGAAAGAGTGGAGATGCTTTTGCACCTCAGATATGTTGACTATGTAGTCTTAAGGGATGTTGGAGAGGACGTCGGTGGTGTTCTAGGCGAGAAAGCTGACCTGATCCGCACCATTAGGCCTGACGTGTTGGTTACATCTCGCAGTACTAGCGACTTCACAAAGTCTCTCGCTCGAGTTTATAGACCCTATTGCGGCAGAATTGTAACTTTACCACCTCAAAGTACCACCAGTACTTCAGCTAGAATACGCAAACTAACGATCGACGGCGCTAGTTCTTTAGCCAGCGAGATCAACAAATTGACAGCTCAATTCATTGAGAAGCTTCACTCGTCATAGAAAGATGAAGAAAAGTCTAGTTATTTATATGCCGGCCATCCATTCGGCATACTTAAATCTTATACGAAATCAAAAAATAACTGACGTATATTTAATAGATAACGATTTAGTAACTGGTTTAATCCCAAGGCTAGAGAGAGATATTAGGGCGCTTAAAGCTGACGAGGTTGCGCCTATGCTCAGTTCTTACTTTAAAGACGTAAGAATAAAGACACTAAGTAAGTATAACGTGGCTTCTTTGGCAAAAAACCAAACCATTATTGCACCTAACGAAGATGTTTCCCGAAAATTTGTTGATAAGTATCTACCTGGTCACAAAGTTAAATTTCTGGACATTTTTCTTCGCTGGGACATGACTGCAGCTAATCAAAAAATAAAGCCAAATGACAAGCACAGGATTTCTCGCAGGGATTTCGACAAAAAAATGATGGTCAAAGCTGAATCCTTAGCTCAAAAAAGTCCTGATTGGTGGCGACAGGTTGGTGCTCTACTGGCAAAAGACAAACGAGTAATTGTGTCTGCCTACAACCAAAGTTACCCTAATAAGAACTATACAGTTGAGGTCTTTGGTGATCCGAGATCAAACTTTGATGCCGGGCAGAAATATGAATTATCTAAATTTATTCACGCTGAGGCGGCTATCATATCACATGCCGCTAAACAGGGCGTATCGACAGAAGGATGCAGTATGTATGTTACTACATTTCCGTGTCCGGCTTGCGCGAAGCTAATAGCTAATGCCGGCATCGAAGAAGTGTATTTTAAACATGGGTATTCGCTGCTCGATGCAGAAGATGTTCTAAAAGCTAAAAAAGTAAAGCTGATCAAAGTTATTTGAGTGTTATTGGTTACCAACGCGCGCCAAGATAGGTGGATTACCCGGGTCTCCAGAACCGGCAATTAGCTGGGCGTGTAAATGGCTGACTGATCCTCCGGTGTAATTGGTGTCGCCGAATCTAAGAAGTAATGTGGCGCCTTTAATTCGATATTCATTGGTTAAGGTATTGATTAAACCGCGCAGATTTAGCCATGCATCTGGTGAAACTTCTTTGATATCAACGATATGGCTTTTATGGATTATTAGTAAATGTTTCTTTGTACCTTTATACGGATACATGTTATAGGTAGCTAGCCAATATTTGGATCTGTGTAGGATTGGTTTTTTGTGATATTTCATTAGATTTTCACTGCAAAATGGGCATACGCCATCATCTTGAATCTTTTCTATAACCCTATGGTATTTATGCTGTTGTCCGCGTTTGGCAGATGGCCTTAAGGCGTTTGCCCTGTTTACATATCTAGCCATAGATTTACACCGGTGTAGGTATCCTCATTGCGGGATGAGGTTCGTAATCGCTTAATTCAAAATCATCTGGCCGATAATCTTTTATATTTACTAATTGTCTCTTGAGTACAACTGTGCCGAGTTTTTTTGGCGAGCGCTTTAGTAGTTCCTCCACATACTCGAATTGGGACTCATAAATGTGTGTGTCGGAGAATGTATAGACAATCTCGTCAAATGTATAGCCCATATTTTGGCTTAACATCATACCTAAAGCTGCATATTGGATCATGTTAAAGGGTGCCCCCACGGGAAAATCCGCGCTGCGCTGAAAATGATGTATGCTTAATGTCTTTTCCGCAGGATCTGCTAAAATGTGCACCCAGCCGTGGCACGGAGCTACAACGACCTTTCGCTGAAGCTCGCTGTGCTGGATGGTATATTGCGGAATCCAGGGACTAATAAAGTGCGTCCTTCGCTCTGGCTGCTCCTTTAGCTGTTTAACTACGTTTTCAATTTGGTCAAAAGACTTACCTTCGGCGATGGGGAAGCTAGTCCAAGCTGCACCATATGATCCGTCGCCTAAATCTCCCGGCGGGAGACCGAATACGGCACATTTTTCGGGAGTCACCCATCTGTCCCACCATTTACAACCAAATTTTTCCAGTTCTGCCTGGGTCCGCGCACCATTCAAAAAAGCAATATGTTCAGCTAACGCCCCCTTGAATAAGCCTGAAAGGTCTCGCTCGGTAATTACTGGGAAGCCATTCTCCATTTTATAACGTAATTGCGCACCTAATATTCTTCGTGCGATTTCTCCATGAATTGGCATAACATCTTTACCAGAGCGGTATATCTTCTCAAGGAGATCGTGATATTGAGTATCCGGTTCTCGCTCCTCGTATTTTTTATACTCAACACTTTCTTTCTTGCTCATAAGACCTCGTTTGTAACTATTCTACGATAAATAGCCACAAAGCTACATTGTGATATTTATAATACTTTTAACAGATGAGGTAAATCTGCTATCTTATATAGATATTAAAAGAGTTTATTTAGTTTGAGGATGAGCGGATTATTTGTTGTTTTGGAAGGCACTGTCGGATCAGGCAAAGACACGCAATTCAAATTGTTGGCTGAGAGACTGCGGGCGGCAGGTCATGAAGTTGATGTTTATGATTTTCCAAGATATGAAGAACCATCCAGTTACTTTGTCCAGCGTTATTTAAATGGCGAGTACGGGCCAGCCTCTGAGATTAGTCCGTATACTGCCTCGTTATTTTATGCTCTTGATCGTTTTG
>CAZXDA010000042.1:0-5649 GCA_964639445.1 uncultured Candidatus Saccharibacteria bacterium | reverse complement strand
TTACTGTATAGGGTTGGCCGATTTGTGGATGGTGTAAATTTTGAAGAGACGACCTTTCTTTTAGAAGATTTTGCACATCCGCAAGTGTTATGGTCTTTTGTGGATTAGTTGACTTGTAAAGCTCGATTTCATTAAAAAGCTTGTCGTAAGCGGAACTTACTTCGCTTATTTCGCTGTTATCCAAAAGTCTATTTACAACTGGCTTCAAAAGAATGAGACCAATGATACCAACTGCCAGTATGGCAAGTAGTATATAAATTTTTTTAGTTCTTTTTAGCATTTAAGTGTAGTTTAACATTTATTAACTATTACCTTGAAGTCCTTGGCTGGGGAGGAGGGATTCGAACCCCCGAATGCCAGGACCAAAACCTGGTGCCTTACCTCTTGGCCACTCCCCATCGCCTGACTTATTGTATCAAAAGCGCAAACTGATTTACAGAGGTGACGGAATATCGTATAATCTGTTGCTAGAGATGGTCAAAACTGCCAAAGAGCCGGCAGATTATATTCTGCCGCTTAATATAAATGGTCTCGAAGGCCGGATGCTGCGCCTGCCAGATGTTAACAAAACCGGCCGCGAAATCCTGTTCATTTACGGTCAGCACTCAAGTATCGAGCGCTGGTTGGGGCTGGCTTATGAGCTTAACAAAGTGGGTGGAGTCACTATGCCCGATTTGCCTGGCTTTGGCGGTATGACACCCCTTTATAAAATTGGTCTTGATGCTTCAATTGATAATTTGGCTGATTATCTAGCGGCTTTCATCAAACTCAGATATAAGCGTCGAAATGTCACAATTTTTGGTATGAGTTTAGGATTTGTTGTTGTCACTCGGATGCTGCAGCGCTACCCTGATTGGGTTAAGCAAGTTGATGATCTAGTCAGCGTAGTAGGTTTTACTCATAAGGATGATTTTATCTTCAGTCGGCCGCGTTTTTTGTTCTATCGCTGGGGGGCATCCTTCTTTTCGTACAAAATAACAGCTGCTTTCTTCCAGCATGTTTTTCTGCAGCCGAGATACTTAAGAAGAGTCTATAAATACAGCCATAATGCCAAAGAAAAATTCGAACGGATTTCGGGCGACGAGTTTGAAAGAACTATGGATATGGAGATAACGCTCTGGAAAATAAATGATTTTCGAACTCAGATGGCGACCGGCGTGGGCATGCTCACCCTTGATAACACCAAGACGCCCATCAACCTGCCCGTTTATCATATAGCCTCTAGAAAAGACCGATATTTTGATAACCTGCGGGTGGAAGAGCACATGCGCCGGATTTTTAAGGACTTTAGAATTTATTATATGAAGAGCGGAAACCACGCCCCAACCGTGATTGCCGATGCCAAAGCCGCTGCTCCATTTATACCTACTGCCTTGAGGCGGATTTTTGCCAGAAAGAACACCGCAAGAAAGGTATAATTAAGCCATGAAGATCGCACTGGTGTGCCCGTATAATATGTTCGAGCGGAGTGGTGGTGTCCAGCAGGTCGTCCAGCACCTGCATGATGGCCTGACAAAAAAAGGCCATGCTGTTAAAATCATTACCCAAAAACCAGCTGGTTTTAAGGGCGAAATTCCCAAAGATTATATTTTATTTGGTACAGTTAGAGACTTTAAGGGCGGCTTTGGCGTTTCTGGCGACTGGGGTATGCCGGCTGACCGCGAAGAAATAGCCCGCATACTGGAAGAGGAGAAGTTTGATGTCATCAACTTCCATGAGCCATGGCTGCCAATTCTAGCCTGGCAAATGCTTAAGCACTCCAAAGCAGCTCATGTTGGTACCTTTCATGCCAATTTGATTGATAGCGCCGTAGCCAAATCGTGGGTTAATGTTTTTCTGCCATACGGACGCGGCATTGGCCAAAAGATGCATGTTCTAACTGCTGTCTCGCCAGCGCCGGCGACCCTTTTGCTTGAAAAGGTCAATCATAATCACTCGGCCGAGAAGCGCTTAATTGAAAATATTAAATACATCCCAAACGGCATTGATCTAAAAATCTATAAACCGCCCAAAAAACGTCTGCCGCTTAATGGCCCAGACACCAAAACAGTAGTTTATCTTGGAAGACTAGATCGGCGCAAAGGTGTGGAGTGGCTGCTTAGAGCTTTTGCCCAAGTCGAGGCTGCTATGCCTCATGCCTATCTAATAGTTGCTGGCGAGGGGTCGCGCCGCAATGGTCTGGAAGAGCTAGCCCATTCTCTAAACATTAAGAATATTCACTTTGCGGGTTATGTTGACGAGGAGGAAAAAAGGCGCTTAATGGGCAATGCCGATGTTTTTTGTAGCCCCGCCATGTTTGGCGAAAGCTTTGGCATTGTTTTAATTGAGGCGATGGCCATGGGCGCGCCGGTTGCGGCTGGCCGCAATAGCGGTTATGTTCATGTTTTAAGCGGTCGTGGCCGCTTGGGGCTGGTCGATTCTCGCTCCACCGCCGATTTTGCCGATCGTTTAATGCTGATTATGTCTGACGATAAGATAAACAACGTGCTACGTGGCTGGGGACTCAATGAAGTCAAAAAATACGACTATCCCAAAATTATCGACCAATACGAGGCGGCGTATAAAGAAGCCATTAAAATTGCGAGAGCCGAACGCAACGGAAAAGCAGTGGTAAATAATGAAGAGCGGCCAAAAAGATTTATCCGTCGCCTTTTTGTACGACGACACGCTTGATAGCACCGACGGTGTAGCACAGTATGTCAAAACTCTAGGCGCCTGGTTGAACGAGCAAGGCCACAGCGTTAGCTATTTGGTCGGCGAGACTAAGATGGGCCAATTCGCAGGTGGCGAAGTTTACAGCTTGTCAAAAAACCAAACGGTTAATTTTAATGGTAACCGTCTAAGCATCCCACTGCCTGCCAATCGCCGGAAAATTAAACAAGTTTTATCAGGGCAACGCTTTGACGTTGTACACGTGCAAGTGCCTTACTCTCCTTTTATGGCTAAGCATGTACTTGCTGAACTGCCCGCCCAAACAGCTGTTGTTGGCACCTTTCATATTTATCCCTCTGCTCTTTGGGCTGATATCGGCGCCCGCTTTTTACGCCTGCTCCTAAATAACAGCTTAAGGAAAATTGATTATATGCTGGCGGTTAGTCCGCCAGCTGCCGCTTTTGCCCAAAAGACCTTTGGTATTAGTGCCGAAGTACTGCCCAACATGGTTGATGTAGCAAGGTTTATTAAGTCTACTAAGAAAATTAAAAAGGATGGTAAACAAATAGTTTTCTTGGGTAGATTAGTCGAGCGCAAGGGTTGCGAGCAGCTGCTTAAAGCCTTTAATCAACTAATTAAAACTATGCCTGAAGTCAGCTTGACAATTGCTGGTGATGGTCCACTGCGCCACAAATTGGAGAGATATGTGCAGCAAAAAGGCTTAGATAAAGATGTTAAATTTTTGGGCTACATCAGCGAGGAAAATAAGGCTGCACTGCTATCATCTGCCGATATTGCTTGCTTTCCGTCTCTTTATGGCGAGAGCTTTGGTATTGTCTTGATTGAAGCCATGGCAGCCGGTGCCAGAGTGGTTTTGGGCGGCAATAACCCGGGGTATGCCAGTGTGTTGGGTGAACAAAAAGAACTCTTGGTAAATCCAAAGGACACTAAACAATTTACCAATCGGTCACAGTTATTGCTAACCGACAATCAATTGGCTGAAAAGCTGCATAAATGGCAGTCTGCTCAAATTGTAAAATATGATGTTAAAACGGTTGGCCCGCAGATAGAAAAAATTTATCACGCGGCAATTGCCAAGCACCATAAAAGCCGTCATAATTGAGCTAATGTCTCCGCGCAAAGTTAGCGTTACTATTTCTAACCGGACGATTATTCGCACGTTGTTATGGTTGTTTGTGGCAATTTTGCTGTATCGTTTTATAGGCCGGGTTACACATGCTTTGGTGCTGATTTTTGCCTCCTTTTTCCTAGCCATGGCGCTCAATCCGGTTGTTGGCTGGATGAGCAGACGTCTGCGTATCAAAAGCCGTGTCAAAGCCACAGCCGCTGCCTATTTAACCGTTATTGTTATATTAGTCGCTTTTTTTGCCCTTATTATTCCGCCATTGGTTACACAAACGCGTGATTTTATTAGAGATGTGCCGCAAACAGTTGCTAATTTCCAAAACCAGGACAATAGTCTCTCAAGGGCCGCTAAACGCTACAATCTTGATGAAAAACTATCAGAAGGCGCCAGAAATTTTGCTTCTCATTATAGTAATTTCGGTGGCACGATTCTAAATACCGGCAAAAGGATTGTTGAAGCTGTGGTTTCTGTTCTAGTAGTGCTGGTGCTGACATTTATGATGTTAGTAGAGGGGCCTAGGTGGTTGCAGCTACTGTGGAGCAATGTAGCCGAAAAAGACAGAGCGCGCTATCAGCATATAGCTCACCGGATGTACAAGGCAGTTACTAATTTCGTTGACGGTCAGATAATTTTAGCTATAGTGGCCGGCACATTTGCCTTTGTGGCTCTGGAGATAGCCAGCCACATTCTTAACGTTTCGATTAATGCTATAGCGCTGGCCGGCATTGTAGCGGTTTTGGGCATTATTCCTCTTTTTGGCAACCCGACCGCCGCAGTTATTGT
This sequence comes from uncultured Candidatus Saccharibacteria bacterium, assembly GCA_964639445.1. Classification (GTDB taxonomy): domain Bacteria; phylum Patescibacteriota; class Saccharimonadia; order Saccharimonadales; family UBA10212; genus 2-01-FULL-49-22. The sequence continues at coordinate 1,067 of CAZXDA010000042.1, read as the reverse complement.
GATTTTGGTCAGTTTGCTTAACTCCGCAGCACTGGCGCTGGTAATGCTTATTTACTTTGTTGTTTATTTCTTTATCGAAAACCATACTTTTCAGCCCTACCTGCAATCACGCCTAAACGAATTAACACCTCTGACAGTACTAATAGCGGCAATTATTGGTGTTGGCTTTGGCGGCTTCTTGGGTGCGTTAGTAGCTATTCCTGCTGCTAGCGCAGTCAAAATCCTGCTCGAAGAACATTTTGGCGAGCGCCGCCGGCCATCTCGACTTTCTGACGCCTACAACGACTGAGAGTGTGACCAGACGGGGCCGTGGGGGGTGTCGTTTATTTCGATTCCCTGTTTAGCCAACCGACTGCGCAACTCGTCTGCCTTTTGCCAATTTTTGGTTTGTCTAGCTTGTTCACGCTCTTTTATCACCTCTTTTTGCTGCTTCGTTATGTCTTCCCGTTTGGATAATTGAAGCCCCAGCATATCATCAATGCCTTCTAGTAAAGCATGTAGTCTAGTGATGTTGACGCCTTCCTGTTCTGCTAGATCTGCCAGTTTTGCAAGCATGGCCAGTGCCTGAGCGGTATTTAGGTCGTCTTTTAATGCTTCTGCCATTTTCCTTAAAGACCCGTCGTATGATCCTGAGGCATTTTTTTTATGCCCTAGCTCAGGTTGAAACTTTAAGTCTGCCCAAGCTCTTAATCTTCGAAGGAATTCAGCTGCCGATTCTAACGATTCCCATGTGAAGTTTAGTTGACTGCGGTAGTGAGATTGCAAATAGAGCAGCCTGAGCGCTAGGGGATCATAACCGCGTTTGACTATGTCAATTAGGGTATAAAAATTGCCAGCACTCTTGGCCATTTTTTGACCTTCAACCAGTAAATGCTCACCGTGAACCCAGTAATTGGCCAGTTTATGCTCAAAAGCGGCTTCGGTCTGAGCCATTTCATTGGTATGATGGGTGCCAATTAGATCAACGGCGCCAGAATGTATGTCTATTGGATCGCCTAGTGTTTTATGAATTATAGCTGTACATTCCAAATGCCAGCCCGGTAAACCTTATCACCAAGGGCTACTCC
>CAZXDA010000041.1:0-6244 GCA_964639445.1 uncultured Candidatus Saccharibacteria bacterium | reverse complement strand
GTTATTGTACAGAATCAGTGCCAGATGCGCCAGGTTTCGGGCGGTGGTGGTACAGGATCTTTTAACAATACCAACACCGGTTTGGTATCAGCGCTACTTGCTTTAACTGAGCCAACAACTAAATCTTTAGAGCTTGGTATGATTACATTTTCCAGCTTGACGTTGATGGGTTTAGGATTAGGCTTCCAATTGAGCATCTTTAAATCATTAGATGCAATAGCTTCAATACTACCGCCCCACGGTAGGTTATAACGGCCAACAGCTTGATTGGCAATAACTGCAGTAGAAACCTCGAAGTTCCTATCAGCGGCTACGATAAAATTGCGAGCATCATTCATAGCCTGATCGCGTGTCGGGCCGCCTAAAAATGCGCCAATTACTACTACAGGCTGGTTGGCTATTAGACGTTTGGCGGCAAGCAAAAAGCAACCGCCGGCCTGGTCGGTATTGCCCGTTTTAATACCTACGATTCCATCTGATCCAAGCAGCCAGTTGATGTTTTTGATGGTTCCAGCGCCCGGAAACTCGGCTTCGCTTTGATTGACTATTTGCGCCAGTAGCGGGTTTTTAAGCGCGGCTTCTCCCAGCAGAATTAAATCTTTGGCTGTAGAGACCGTCTGCTGGGAGAAGCCGCTGGCATCAGTCACAGCAGTTTGGATCATACCCAGATTTTTTACAAATTGATTGGCATAAGCCACGTAATTGTCAATCGAATTAAATGCCCAACGCGCAGCCGTATCGGCAATATCATTGGCAGATGGCAGCATCATAGCCTGTAAGGCCTGATATTCGCTGATTTGTTCACCCACTTTAACCGGTAAGACTGAGCCGTCTTTAACCAGATATTCATTATAGGCTTGGACATCAGCGTCAGTAATTGTAATTAAGGGTCCTTGCTCGCCGGGTTGCAGCGGTTTTTCCTTAAGTATGGCTAAAGCGGTGATAACTTTGGCAATACTGGCAATCGGTACCGGAGAAGATGCATTGTTTGATGCCAGCACGCCAAATCCTACAGCTCCGAAGGCAGCTTGGCTGTAATTTGGCCATGGTAGTTGTGCTGCTTGAGCGGCCACCGGTTGACTAAGAGTCACTTGGGGCTTCAGTTCAGACAGCGGTCTGTTGTACAACCAAAATCCAGCAACAGTTAGCACAGTCGCTAAGGTTAAAATAAAGGTCAATAATTTACGGCGCATAGTTCTGGCTCATGTATAATTATAGGTGAAAGTGAGGATAAAATTATGTGGATAGCAATCGCGGTCGCGGTCGTAGTGCTTCTGCTGATTATTTACATCTATAACAGTTTGGTACGGGCTAAAGTGCGGGTTGATGAAGCTTGGAGCGACATAACCATCCAGCTCAAGCGCCGTTACGACCTAATTCCTAATCTGGTTGAGACTGTCAAAGGCTACGCCAAGCACGAAAAACAGGTTTTTGAAGATGTAACCAAGGCGCGCACAAGCGCCCTAAAAGCTCAAACAGTAGGCGAGGCAGCCGAAGCCGATAACCAGTTCCAAACCGCACTTAAAAGTCTTTTTGCCGTAGCCGAAGCCTATCCGCAATTACGAGCCAGCGAGAATTTTCAGAAGCTGCAGGACGAGGTAACTGACACTGAGGATAAAATCCAAGCCGCCCGCCGCTTTTACAACGGTGCCGTCCGCGATTTGAATATTAGAATCCAAACCTTCCCAACCAACATCTTTGCCGGCATGCTCGGTTTTAAGCTGCGCGAATTCTTTGACGTCGAAGCCAACCAAGTAGCCGCCATTGCCGAACCCGTCAAAGTCGATTTTTCTAAATAATGTACGAGCAAATTTCTTCCAATAAACGGCGCACTTGGCTCTTGCTGCTGTCTTTTTTAGTACTGCTATGGGCTCTGGCTTATGTAATCAGTTTAGCCACTAGTCAACGCGGTGTACTCTTTTTCATCGGATTATTCTCACTGGTTTATGCCGCCATCAGTTATTTCGGTGGCGCCAAAATGGCTCTAGCCGTCAACCGCGCCAAAGAAATTCAAAAAAAGGACAATCCGCAGTTATGGCGAACAGTCGAAAACCTGGCTATTACTGAAGGGCTGCCAACGCCAAAAATTTATATTATGGACGACCCGGCACCTAACGCATTTGCCACTGGCCGTGATCCCAACCACGCCGCGGTTGCTGCTACCACCGGCTTGCTTAACATCATGGACGATCAGGAACTGGAAGGCGTAATGGCGCACGAACTCGGCCACGTTAAAAATTTGGATATGCGCGTTAACACTATTGCTTTTGCGTTGGTTGGAATAATCTCAATGATTGCCGACTTTTTCTGGCGCATAACGCTTTTTGGCGGTGATGACAGGGATAATCGCAATCAGCTTTTTTATGCGCTGGCTATTGTGGCAGTGATACTGGCGCCAATTGCTGCAACATTGCTGCAACTGGCCATCAGCCGTCGCCGCGAATATTTGGCTGATGCCACCGGCGCTTTAACGACCCGCTATCCGGAAGGGCTGGCTAGCGCTCTAGAAAAAATCGAAAAAGTTGGCAGTACTACCAAAGTTCAAAATACCGCCACAGCCCATATGTTTTTCGCCAACCCCTTGCGCGGCCATACGCTTTTTAATCTTTTCAGCACCCACCCGCCGATAGAGGCTAGAATAAAGGCCCTGCGTGAGATGGAATTGTAGCCAACATACATCTGTTTTTGAGCTATAATTAATACATGGCGAAAAGGGAGCAGGGGAAGAAAAAACCTGCAAGTGCAATTGTTGGGCGAGTACGCATTTTGACGCGGCGTCAGAAGAAGCAAGCCGCTAAACAGGCAGCTCAAAAGAAATCAAAGTTGCCCGGCAGTCTTTACTTAACAAGTCAAGTATTTTCGACACTGCGAAAGTATTGGAAGCCTTTGGGTAGCATTATGCTTGTCTATTTGATTTTAAATATTATCTTTGCCAGCGGTATCAGCAACCTCAGTTCAAGCGTATCTGACATCAGATCTAATTTAGAAAACGGTCATCGGTTTTGGAATGCGCTGGGTGGTTTTGGCGCTTTAGTCAGCAGCGCGGGTGCTAACAGCTCCCAAACTGGGTCAATTCTGCAGACCGTATTAATAGTTTTAGTAAGCTTAGTCGTAATTTGGTCGCTACGCCAGCTTTTGGCCGGTAACTCTATAGGAGTTAAAGAGGCCTATTACCATGCCATGATGCCACTGGTGCCTTTTTTGCTGGTTTTAGCCGTTATTTTCATCCAATTGCTGCCAGTTACTTTGGGTATGGCTATTATTGCGGCAATTCTGACAACCATTTTTTTGCCCAGCGGGTTCTTGACCGTTGTTTTAGTGGTAATATTCGCAGCTCTGGCAGCTTGGTCTTTTTATATGATTAGCAGCTCGATTTTTGCGCTCTACGTTGTTACTCTGCCAGATATGCAACCGCGCCAGGCGCTGCGCTCGGCTAAAAATCTGGTGGGGTTTAGGCGCTGGCCGCTGATGCGCAAAGTATTCTTCTTACCAATTTTTATATTGATAGTGATGGCGGCAATTATTGTGCCGCTGATTTTATACGCCTCGTTTTTGGTAGCACCGGTTTTTTATATCTTAAGTGCAGTGACCATTTTATTCGTCCATACCTATTTTTACACTCTGTATAGGAACCTGCTTTGAAAAGTAGCAAGTCGCAAGTAGCAAATAGCAATTTGGCGGAGAGGGCGGCTAAGTTGCGCGAGCTGATTAGCGAGTATCGCTATAACTATCATGTATTAAATAAATCAATAATGAGCGAGGCGGCGGCTGATTCGCTTAAACATGAATTATCTCAGATAGAGGAAAAATATCCACATCTGATTACGCCTGACTCGCCGACTCAGCGTGTGGCCGGCAAGCCGCTGCCCGGTTTTAAGCAAATCCGCCACCGCCAACGGATGCTGAGCCTAAACGACGTATTTAACGAGGAAGAATTTAGAGCTTGGGTGGAGCGAATTTCTAAACTAGCCAATAACACTAAGATTGATTTCTTTGTTGATCTGAAGATGGATGGGCTGGCCTGTGCCCTGGTTTACGAAGACGGCGTCCTGACGCAGGGTATCACCCGCGGCGACGGCTTTGCAGGCGAAGACGTAACGGCTAATGTTCGCACAATTGAATCGATCCCGCTACGCTTGCGCCATCCATCGTCATCCCCGCGTAGGCGGGGATCCAGTAGAAAATGGATTCCGGATCAAGTCCGGAATGACAGCATGGAAGTGTTTCTTCGCGGCCGAACCGAAATTCGTGGTGAAATCGTAATGTACAAGGAACAGTTTAAGAAGCTAAATGCCGAGAGAGAAAAGCAGGGACTGCCAAAATTCGCCAATCCGCGTAATTTGGCGGCTGGCACCGTCCGACAGCTTGACCCTAAACTGGTAGCCAGTCGGCCGTTGCAGTTCCATGCTTACGATTTGCTACGGGAAAATACGGCCGAGACACCAACTAATGAATTTGTTTATAAAGCTCTGCGTGAGCTGGGGCTGATTGCCAGCAAAGAAGCCGCAAAAATAGATTCATCTGAAGGGGTTCTAAAATTTGCCAAAAAATGGAAGCAAAAACGCAAGGAACTGCCATTTAACACTGACGGGCTAGTAGTTAAGGTTAATGACAGACGATTGCACGCGCGACTTGGAGTAGTTGGCAAAGCCCCGCGCAGTTCAGTGGCTTTCAAGTACCCAGCCGAACAATCAACCACCAAAGTTAAGGACATTTTTGTGAGCATTGGCCGCACTGGTGCAGCTACACCGGTCGCTATGCTCGAACCTGTGGTGGTAGCCGGCAGTACTGTGCAGATGGCTACCTTGCATAACGAGGGCGAGGTACATCGAAAGGACATCCGGATTGGCGACACGGTTATAGTCCATAAAGCCGGCGATGTGATTCCTGAAGTTGTTAGACCGCTAAAAGAATTACGCAATGGCTCAGAGAAAAAGTTTGTTATGCCATCGCACTGCCCTGATTGCGGTACAAGGTTGGTTAAGAGTAAAGAAACAGAGGCTATTTGGCGCTGCCCGAATAACGCCTGCCCGTCTCGTTCCTGGAAGCAAATTCAGCATTTTACCAGCAAAGGTGCGCTGGATATTGAAGGTTTGGGTGAAAAAAATGTTGTTGCGCTGATTTCTGCCGGCTTAATAATAGATGCAGCCGATATTTTTACGATTAAAAAAGAGGATTTGCTGAAACTGGAACGCTTTGCCAATATTTCTGCTGAAAAACTGGTAAAGGCTATTGCTTCTAAGAAAAATCCGCCGCTCGATAGATTCATTTACGGCCTTGGCATTCGGCACATTGGCGAGCAAACGGCAGTTGATTTAGCTAACCATTTTCATACATTTGCGAAATTTAAAGCCGCAACCATTGACGAGCTGAGTCTGATAGAGGGTATCGGCGAGGTAGTTGCTGAATCGATTGTGGAATGGTTTGAGCAGCCGCGCAATAGGCGGCTTTTGGGAAAATTTGAAAAGGTTGGAGTTAAGCCGCAAACAGCTCATCCACCAGAAGGTCCATTAAGTGGTAAGAATTTTGTAGTGACAGGTACGCTCGAGTCAATGAGCCGCGAAGAGGCCGCCGAACGCATTCGAGCGCTCGGCGGCCGGTTTCAATCATCTATTGGTGAGGAGACAGATTATTTAGTGGTCGGCGAAAACGTAGGCGAGACTAAACTTAAGCGCGCCCGCGAACTTCGCACCAAACAAATCTCCGAAAAAGAATTCCTAAAAATGCTTGACAGGCGCTAAGCATAAGCTTGTAATAGAAGGTAGCTTCGCGCAACCGGGCCTTTCCGGTTTTGCTCGCAAATACCGGAAGCGAACATCAACACAAAGATTATTAAAACAAATTCGCCCGGGGCCCAAGGGTGGGCTGCGCGAAGCTCCAAAACTGCCCTAAAAGGGCAGTTTTTTGATAAAATTAAGGTGTTCTCGGGGCATTAGCTCAGCCGGTAGAGCGCCGCATTCGCATTGCGGAGGCCGGCGGTTCGAATCCGCCATGCTCCACCAATTAGATTTTGTTGAGTTCTGAAACCAGCTTCTGATTTTGAATACCCATACTGGGATCGTCTAGCGTGAATCGCACAATGCCTTTTTGATCGACAATTATATATGTATGACCCGGCATACTACCTCTATGCATAGATGATTCCAGTGACATCATGCCGTATTGCACGGAAACAGTTCTGTCTGTATCAAAAAGAATAGTGCCGCGAGCCAGATCGGGCATTTTAGCAAAAGCGCTACTCCAC
>CAZXDA010000040.1:0-6310 GCA_964639445.1 uncultured Candidatus Saccharibacteria bacterium | reverse complement strand
GCCGCACAACTATTTCTTAAAGGCCACGAACATCTGCGTGAGCGAGTCAGTGAGGCCATCAGCAACTATTTCCCGCTGGTCGGGCAGGATTTAGAAAATAGTATCCACGCTCTTCACAAAACCGGCTTGGCGCTGGTGATTGGTATTTTGGTCACACTCTATGCCGCTCGCGGTGGCGCGGCGGCCATTCGCTATACGTTTAATCAGATTTGGGGTATACCAAAAGATAAACGTCCCGGCTTTCCGGCATCCGTACTTAATAGTTTGCTGATAATTTTAGTTGGCGGCGGCGGGCTGGTTTTAGCCTCTGTTTTGTCAAGTTATGCCGCTGGCTTGGCCCACGTTTTTACGCTTAGATTAGTGCCGTTTCTGGTGAGCCTACTTATTTTAATTGGCGCTTTTTATCAGGTGTTCAGCTTAGGTATCAATTCTAGAGAGCCGACAAGAAAAGATCTTTTAGTAAGCGCCGCCGTGGCGGCGGTTGGCGTACAAATCCTGCAGCTTATCGGTGGCTATTTATTAACCCACGAATTAAAAAATCTCAGCAATCTTTATGGTGCTTTTGCGATGGTTTTGGGTTTGCTGTTTTGGATTTACCTACAGGCACAAGTGCTACTTTATGCAGCCGTTGCCGGTACTGTCCATGCCAAAAAACTCTGGCCTCGGAAAATTTTTAATTAGTGCTGTTATGCGCAGCTCGGATTCGTCGGAGCTCATTGGCAGCATGCTGTCGCGTAATACCCCCATTGTCAGAGAGCTTTTTTAGGCCTTCAAAGGCTAGCCGTTGGAAGTATCTTACACTAGGCTCAGCTTCCATGGTCGGGGCGCGTTCCATCACAGGTAGTTCTCTAATTTGTTCTGACATAGGGCTGACGTTTCTCTCTAATAATAAATCCAGAAAATAAATATACTCCTTTTTTAGCGCAGTGCAAGCCCTAAAAATTACTACAACCACTCTGTTATGATAAGGAGCGTATGTTAAAAACCGCCCATAATCTGATCCGGCAGGCGGGCAAAAAACTTGGCCTAAGCCGCGCAGAAATAGATGAGTTAATCAAAATCGATGCCGAGCACCAGTTCGAAATAAATCTAGATAGCGGTAAAAAATTTCAGGCCTACAGAATTCAGCACAAAAACCGGTTGGGGCCATATAAAGGCGGCATCCGTTTTCACCCCCAGGTTAACTTAGATGAAGTTCGGGCACTGGCTACACTCATGAGCTTAAAAACGGCAGCTGTTGGTCTGCCGCTAGGCGGTGGCAAGGGCGGTGTGGCCGTCCATCCCAAAGATTTGAGCAGAGATGAGCTGGAGGAGCTAAGCCGTAAATACGTCCAAGCTATTCACCCGCACATTGGCTCCGACAAAGACATTCCAGCACCGGATGTCAGCACCAGCTCAGAGGTTATTGATTGGATGGTGGATGAGTATGAAAAACTGACTGGCGACAAGAGCCACGCCGCCTTTACCGGCAAAAGCGTGCAGCGCGGCGGTAGTTTGGGACGAGAGGCAGCCACCGGCCGTGGTGGAGTTATTGCCCTTGCTCAGCTCCTCAAACACATAGGAAAATCGGATCAAGAACTGACTTTTGCTGTTCAGGGTTACGGTAATGTCGGGGCCTGGTTTACTAAGGTTGCTCAGACTCAACACCCTAGCTGGCAATTAATTGCTGCCAGCGATTCCAGCGCCACGATTGTTAATAAGCATGGCTTGGATGCTAAAGCGCTGGCCGATTTCAAAGAAGCCGGCCAGCGCTTTAGCGACTATAAGGAGGCTCAGGTTGCGGATGGCGAGCACATATTTGGTCTAAAGGTAGACATTCTTGTGCTCGCCGCCTTAGAAGACGCCGTCACCGAGAAAAATATGAAGCAGGTTAAGACCAAATATATTGTCGAGATGGCCAATGGCCCAATCAATGAGGCCGCTCAAAATTACTTAACAAATCAAGGAACTATAATTTTACCGGACATCATCGCCAACTCTGGTGGGGTGGTAGTTAGTTATGTGGAATGGCTACAGAATAAAAACGAGGAACGCTGGTCTGAGGCAAGGGTCAATCACGAACTAGAGAAGTATATTCTCAAGGCTGTAGATTCTGTTTATACGCTCTCTCAGCAGAATAATGTCTCGCTCAAGGAGGCTGCCTTTATGTTAGCGTTAAGACGGCTTACTTCTTCTTAGGCACCTTGGCGCCTTGGCGGCGAGCCTTGGAAAGCCCGATTGCGATGGCCTGCTTACGACTTTTTACTTTTTGCCCGGATCGTCCGCTGTGAGCCCTGCCCCGCTTATACTCGTGCATTTCTTTTTTAACGCTTTCTTGCGCCTCTTTGTCGTATTTTCTGGCCATAATTGCCTCCCTCCTATTTCAAGCTACTACTCTGGCTTAATTCGAGCTGCGAGAAAATTTACAGAAGCCAAAAGCCCATCCTGATAATCTGTTTGGTGTAAGAAAGGAGGAGTTTATGGCTCGGGTCATCCATCATACTCATGAGGTGCAACCAGTTAGTCCTCTGACTTTTCTGGCCAGGTTGATCTGGTTTATTGCCAGTGTGGTAATTTCGCTACTGGCTCTACGTTTCATATTGGCTCTGTTGGGCGCCAACCCAGCTAATGGTTTTGTCAACCTCATCTATGACGCGTCTCATCCGCTTGTAGCACCGTTCTTTAACATGTTTCACTACAACGTCATGGGCAACGGCATCTCTCAGGTGGAAATCTATACTCTGGTAGCCATGCTGATCTACGCCTTATTGGCTTCAGGCATAACTTACCTCTTGACGTTCGGCCGACGCGAATAGAAATAATATCCACCCACGCCTAATGCGCCCAATATAATGTAGCCGCCACCTACCGCCAGTGTGGTGTTGTCAATTCTTTGGACGGCATCATTTGCCAACCGTCGCAGGTCTGCCTGTAAGACTTTATTGTCTAGGCTGATTTTGGGCACCAGCCGATTTTTGACAGCCGAAGTTGTGGTAAGAGCCAGAATAACCACAATAAGCCCTGTTCCTGCCAAAATAAGGCCAACACGGCGCAGGCCCGCCAAGCGCGGCCGGCTTAGTAAAATAACAGCCAGCACCGCCAAAATGATTAACAGGCTCAAAATAGCCGGCGTGGCCATAACCGCTTGGTAAATATCAGGCGCTTGTTTCAGTTGGTCTTCTGCGAAAATCGACTTGTCTGAACCTTTGGATTTCAAAGTATCGGCGGTAATTACAGGATTATTCAAAAAACCCTGGCCATGCAAAATTGTGTCACGGGCTTCAGCGGCCACCTGATCGGGAGTGATAAATTTTGGCAAACAGCTGGCATTGAAAACATCTACTGTTGTGGTGCTTGGCAATGTAGCACAGATGGGTAAACTAGCCGCTCTGGCTTTGGCGATCTGCGCAACCTTATCGGCAAATGTGACTTTAGCGCCGCTGAGATCCAGCCTAAAATCCGGCTGGTTAGTTTTGCCATTCAGCCAGTGATAAATGCCGTCAATGAATTGTTCAACATTAGTTTGGACAAGTTGTGGCGTAAATGTTTCTTCTGCGGCAGTCATTATGGCTGCCTGACTAAGCGGGATTTCGGTTTGATTGCCGGATTGTTTTTTAGCCTGCTCCAGGGTGCTAGGTATGGCTGACTGATAAATGCCGCTTTCGGCCAAAATCTTTTTGATGGGCTCCGGACTGCTTGCTACCCGCACCAAACTAACATCGAGCGCAGTTACAAAGAGAAGGAAAACTAATGCTGAGGCGGCAACGCCCAGGAAAAACTTCCTCACAATAGGCATAAGCACTATTGTAACAGCTTGGCGGAGAGGGAGAGATTCGAACTCTCGATACCCTTGCGGGCATACCGCTTTTCGAGAACGGCGCCTTCAACCACTCGGCCACCTCTCCATCAACAGAGGTAATTATATCTCATTTCTGTTATTATGGGTTTAATGAGCAACGGGTTGATAGCCTTTTTGATTGCGCTAGGGAGCGCGACCTGGATTTATAACAAATTTATGCAGCGTACGGGTAGCTTGACGCAGCGCTCACTTACGGTTGCCGGTATCAGCGGGTTGTTTATTTTCTTTGTTGTTTGGCTAATTCTGGGGGTAGCATTCCATTAATGGCCGACTCTATTTTCACCAAGATCATTAAGGGCGAAATTCCCTGCCATAAAATTTACGAAGACGATAAAACCTTTGCTTTTTTAGATATTCACCCCAAATCTCCCGGCCACACGCTGGTAGTATCCAAAAAACAAATTGACGAATTCCAAGATTTGCCGGATGAAGATTATATCGCTCTAATGCAAACGGTTAAGAAGATCGCGCGGCGCCAAAAAGAAGTTTTAGGCGCCGCGCGCATTGGCTTGCAAGTTATCGGCGTAGATGTGCCGCATGCTCACGTTCATGTCTTCCCCTTCTCTACTATGGAAGAATATAGACAGCGAGTAGATATGAGCGCTGAGCCAAACCACGAAGAACTGGCCAAAATCGCCGCTAAACTAGCCTTCTAATACCATTTATCCACCTTAATCCTGCATTCTTCATTCTTCATTCTTTTGGTATTATATGGCTATATGAGGTGGAGTTTTGGGAGTTGTTACGGTGGATGAGAAAGCGCTCGGCAAAAGACTGCAGTTGGCGCGCAAGCGAGCGGGGCTGACACAGCAGCAGCTTTGCCAAAAGGCCGGCCTTTCCTACTCAACGCTAGCCAAAATCGAGCGCGGCGCCATCCGCTCACCATCAGCTTTCACGGTCGCGTCCATAGCCCAAGCCACCGCCACGCCATTGGAAGATTTATTGGAAATGGCGCCGCGCTCAACTAACTCCCCTGCCCCCTCCAAAAAACGTTCCAAGTCTGGCGTTACATTCGTTTATTTTGATGTCAACGACGTGTTAGTGCGATCTATACATAAGGCTTTTGGCTTCATTGCCAGCCAAACTCACCAGCCACTGGATGTCGTCGAAACCGTTTTTTACCGCTACTTAGACCAAGCCCTAACCGCCAAAATTTCGCTGACCGAGTTTAACAGGCAAATGGCCGAACATTTAAAAACCAAAGATTTTGATATCGAAAAAATCTACTTTGATAATCTAGAAGCTATTCCAGCCGGCCAAGAACTGCTTAAATGGGTGGCCGAATATTTTGAAGTTGGCCTGCTAACCAATCATTTCCCGGGCTTCACCGATAGATTGCTTAAAGATGGCCATCTTCCAGATGTGCCATTAGCTGCTGTGGTTGATTCGTCTAAAGCGGGCTACATAAAACCGCAGCCCAAAATTTACGAAATCGCCCAAGAAATGGCCAATGTCTCGGTTAATGAAATTTTGTTTATTGATAACGAGCGCCCCAATTTAATAGAGGCCGATCGTCAAGGCTGGCAAGTCATCTGGTTCGACGACTATCAGCCCGAAGATTCCCTCACCCGCGTCAAAGCCGCCCTCGAGTTCTGACTTGATAAATTATCAGAATTATGGTACTGTATTCATAACTCCTAGTGTGTGGAGTGGGGTTGTTCGCATGGCGCGAATGACTGACGGTGTTGCCCGGCACCATTCCGGGTCGTACATAAGGAGGCCTAGTCGTGGCCAGCGCACTTCCCTTCAACGAGATGCTCGATGTTGTCTATCTCCCGTGGAACCTAGAAGTCATCGGTTCCTTCTTCGGGAGAGGCACGTGTACATTCACGGTAGTCAACTACCGTGACAAGAAGCAGCACGAGGTCGAGGTGCAGGTGACAAAGCTCTCGGACTTCCGCCGCCCATCGCCGTACTGGAACGAGTATCGCGTCGAAGGCGCAATCCTCAAGATCGATGGCAAGCGCTGGGGGCCGCCAGCCAACGAGTTCGACTCTCGGTACATCGAGGATCATCCCCATCACAGCGGCCTCAAGATCATCAGCCACGTCTGAAGGAGGTAAAAGCATGTTCGGGAGGCACTTCCTGGCCATGGCCCTCATGGTCACCGGTGTCATCGTCGGTGTCATTCTCGCCGTCAACGATTCCTGGAAGACAGGGCTCATCGTCGGCGTGATCATCGTCGGCGTCGCCTGGCTGTTCGCGGCCGGCAACATGTACAAGGCCTTCAAGGACTTCTAGCAGCTCAGGAATGAGCTTCGGTAACCAGTCCGGCGTCTAGCCCCACGATACGGGGCTGTTTTATTTATTCTAAATTATTCTAAATTTCTGTAAAGGCGACTATGTCATCTTCGATTTTGGCTAAGGTAGTTTTTCCGGCTGCGAGTTGAGAGCGTGTTTGTTTGACTAATTCCTTGGGAGCTTTCTCTATATAGGCTTTATTATTCAAACGGCTTATAAGCGTCTGTATGG
>CAZXDA010000039.1:0-6372 GCA_964639445.1 uncultured Candidatus Saccharibacteria bacterium | reverse complement strand
CTACTCCACTGCTGAGGGTTATCGATAACTATACTGGCTCTTAAAACATCAGGACTGTTGAGCTTGGGGTCGGTACCTAAAGCCGCCATTTGGTTCCAGCAGGCCGGATAACACATGATACCTTCGTTGAAGAAAAGCACCATTTTTTTGCCGCGCATTTGGCTGAGTTTGAAGGTCTGACCTTTTTGATCCTGGAGCGTAAAATCGGGAGCCGGCTTACCGACCATTGATTCAAGTGAGGCTGGCGGCCGAACAATTGGCTTATTATCTTTCGATTTGTCTTTAAAGGCAGCGGCTAAGCCAAACATTAATACAGCTAAGATTACCAGTATTAGAACGAGTCTTTTAGACATTATTTCTCCCTTTCAGTTTTTATAACTTGATTGGCTTGGCGATATGCCAGCCAGCTTATTACTGCAAACAAGGCTATAAACACAGCCGCCCAGACGGCCTCTGGAACACTATCTGTTACGCGTTGGATAAACCTGGTAACTTGAGCGGCTATTAGATTGACGTCAACCTGGAAGCTGGAGGTAAAAGCGTCAGGATTTGTCCGCTGATAAATTAAGATAAACAGCCCGAAAGCTATGTAGATAAAGCCGGAAATTAGGTGGGAAATATTGACGGATATCTGGCGACCCAGAAGATTATAGCTGACGCGACGTCTTAGAGATTCAAACCTTTGCGTTAGGCGGCCGCGATCGATCAGTCCAGCCATAATAAATAACGGCACAACCATGCCAGTTACAAACGTTATTGTGTATAGAGTTCCCAGCCACAACGAACCGGGCAGAGCCGAAAGAGCAAGTACACCGGCTAAAACTGGCGCGCAGCAAGTGGTGGCTATGCCGGAGAAGATGCCAAGGACATAGATCGAACCAAAATCGTATCTAGCTAGTTTAGGATGCACATGCAACGGCAGCATGACCGATTTACCAAGCAACATACTGGCTCCCAAAGCCAGCATAAACAGGCCGCCGATGGTAAAGAGCAGCTGATGGTTGCCGCTGAAGAAGGTACTTAAGCCAGCTATGCCCAAACCGAGAGGCAAAAAGATAGTCAGTATGCCTAGATAAAAAACAAATGTCATCAAAAAAATTTTAGTCTTGGTTTTAAAAACCGACGCTAGATAGGATGGCAGCAACACACCTATACAGCAGGGCGCAAAAAGCGCCGCTGCACCGGCGATAAAGGCGGTTATAAACGAGGCTGTAGCAACAAGCTCCATTATTTATCGTCCTCGCAGCATTCCATTGTGGCCTTAGCTATACGGGCTTTGGCGAGATCACTACGCCAGGAAAAGATCAGCCAGGCGGTCGCCCACAAGACCGTCAGTAAGACAAAGACCGGCCATATGAAATCGTTAGTTATCAATAAGTAAAAAACGGCCGTCAAAGACAAGAAAAAGGGCAAGCTAAATATTCGTAGCACCTTAGGCACACGCTTCTGGACAAAGTAGTAAAGGCCGGTAACACTGCTGCCCATCAACAGGCCGAGCAGAGCTAGATCATGGAAACGGTCGGCCTTATACAGGACTAGTAGAAAAATCCAGGTCAGAGCAACAGCGACACACAGTGCGCAAATCGGACGCTTCTTGCCCTGAGCTTGTCGAAGGGTGGATAGATTCTTTAAGATAAGACTACCAACGAAGAGCAGACTGATTGCGAGAAAGACGTAGAACATGTCTAGGCTCAAGAATATATCTAAATCAAAATATATTCAAGTATTCGCATATATTTATATTTATGATATCATCGGAACATGTATCAGCAGGTGATTAATTTAGAGGAAGAGACATTTAAAATCTTAGCTAACCGTAAGCGACTGGAGATTTTGCAGCTTCTTAAAAACCATGAGCTTAGTGTTAATGAAATGGTAGCAATGCTCGGTATGCGTCAGCCAAATCTCAGCCAACACTTAACACTGCTGCGACGTTACAAATTAGTTAACGTTAGACATGACGGTCAAAAGTCATACTATACGCTGGCCGATAATAAAATAACTAAAGCCGTAGATGCTATTTATGGCTTCCTGCAGGAACAGCACGGTTTTTCAGATAAATTCCCCGCTAAGTTATTATTTCCAATCGTCAGAGACCCGGTTTGTGGCATGCGACTTTCTGCCTCGGAGGTTTTTGATACCGCCAAACACGCCGGCCAGATCTATTACTTTTGTGCCAGCGGCTGTCATAATAAGTTTATGCTTAATCCAAAAAGATATATAAAAGAAGAAAGGAGGGTGGCAGTATGATGGGAGGCTCAAGCTGGGGACATGATATGGCAGGTGGCTACGGATTTACCGGTGCTTTATTGTGGCTGATATTATTGATTGATCTGGTGCTTTTAGGTATCTGGCTTTGGAAACAAATTGTAAAAAAATAAATGTTTCTAATAGCTATTCGTAACCTATTCCAGGAAAAGACACGGCTAGCCATTAGCGTGGGCGGCGTTGCCTTTAGTGTTACCTTAATTATGGTTTTGGCTGGTTTGTATCAAGGTTGGAATAACAAGCTCTCCGAATATATCCGCACAGTACCTGCCGACATCTGGGTTATGCAGAGGGGCTCGGAAGAACTGTTCCATACGCCATCTTTATTGCCGTCAAGTTTGGGACGAGATTTATTGAAAGTCGATGGAGTTAGAGACGTTAAGCCATTTAACGCTAGGCGTATAGCAGTCTCTGCTAATGGAAAGGAATTTCAGCTTTATGTCGTTGGCTATGATCCCGCAGATAACAGCGGTCAGCCGGCGCGGGTGGTCCAAGGTAAATCCATCGCCAGCGCGGGCGAAATTATAATTGATCGCAGCCAATCAAAGAAAGTCAAAATTGGTGATTATATAAATGCTGCCGGAGACAAGCTAAAAGTCGTGGGTTTTTCGGAAGGCGGCGATCTGGTAATAACCTCTTTCGCTTTTACAACCCCGGAAGAACTTAATAAAATTCAGAAATTACCGGATGCTGTTAATGAGTTCTGGGTTACGCTCAAGCCCGGCGCTGACGCTAGCAGGGTAATCGGTGATATCGAGGCCCGGCTGCCCAATGTTACGGCTGTAACCCGCGACCAGTTTGTTAAAAGCAACACTGCGATTATTTCTGATAGCTTCTTGCCGGTTATCTTGGTCTTAGTTTTTGTCAGTATTGCGGTTGGTGTAGCGGTTATCGGCCTGACCATCTTTACCTCGACCATTGAAAAATCTAGGGAGTACGGCGTCTTAAAGGCTATCGGTCTAAGTAACCGACAGTTATATAACGTTGTTATAGAACAAGCTTTGGTAGCTGGCATCGTAGGTTTTGGCGTTGGCACCGGGCTTGCTTTTGGGCTTGGCGCCACTGTCGGTAAATATGTTCCGCAATTTGTTTCGCAAATTCGCGCTTTTGATGTGGTTTGGATCTTTCTATTAACTCTTGCGATGTCGGTCTTGGCCGCCTTTACACCCATTAGGCGACTGGCCCATATTGACCCAGCGGAGGTGTTCAAATCATGAAATATGAAACAAGAAACATGAAACGAGAATTCGTATTCCGTGTTTCACAATTTGTATTTCAGCAGCGGGAGGTTGCGGGATGAGTGTTCTAGAAGCTGAGCAGTTAACTAAGGTTTTTGGATCTGGCCATACGGCTGTACGAGCGGTGGACGGGATAAGCCTGAAGGTTGAAGCCGGAGATATTATCTTAATTATGGGGCCGTCTGGCTCTGGTAAGACCACACTGATTTCGATGCTTGGCTCACTGATGCGGCCGACCAGCGGCACGGTTTTATTGGACGGGAAAGATTTATTAAGGATATCAGATAACAAGCTGGCAAGGTTGCGCTTGCATCATCTTGGCTTTATGTTTCAGTCTTTTAATTTACTGTCGTCTCTAACTGCCCTGCAAAACGCTGCTGTGCCCCAAATTACGGCCAGTATGCCAAAAAAACAATCTTACGCGCGAGCTAAAGAACTTTTAGAAAAACTTAATCTGGGCGAGAGACTTAACAACCTGCCGAGAGATCTATCAGGCGGGGAGAAACAACGAGTAGCTGTCGCTAGAGCTTTAATCAATCAGCCGCAGCTGATCCTGGCCGACGAGCCAACCGCTAATTTAGACAGCCAAACCGGCCATGAAGTTATGCAGCTGCTTTGCAACACCGCTTGCAGTGAGGGCAGAGCAATAATTATTGTCAGCCATGATTCTCGTCTGCGCGATGTAGCTAAACGGGTGATCACCATTGAAGATGGTCGACTGGTTAAAGAGGAAAAAGGCAACCACGAAGCCAACTGCCCAATGGAGCATAGACATGCGACTTAAGAATCCTCTACGGCGCCGTATGATAGTCATTGGCAACGTGGCACTGCTTTTACTCGCCGGACTGTTCGTATTAAATAACCGTTCAGTCAGCCAGACTGTTACAAGCAACACTCTTAACAGTGTCACAACTACCCGCCAGTCGGAGATTAACCCTTTGGATGAACTGTCAGCGGCTCAAATTGCAGAAACAGTTGCGCATTTGACTAACATGTCCGAAGCTACAGCCGTACATAATAATGCAGACTCTGAAAAAGCGCTCTTGGCTACTATCCCAAACGACACCACTACTCTGGGCAAACCCCAAATAGTGTCAACGCAGCAGAAGTCTAAGCGAGACATTATTAACTATACAGCTCAGGCTGGCGACACAATTGAGCGTATTGCTGCCAAGTTTGGCGTCAGTGTAAATAGTATTCGTTGGTCAAATGATTTAAGTCGTAACTATATTACTGCTGGCGCGGTTCTACAGATACCACCAGGAGACGGCATAGTCTACAAGGTAAAAAACGGCGACAGTATAGACACTATAGTTGAGCGGTACCAAGCTAACAAAGAGGCTTTCATAACCGTCAACGATGCCGAGGGCGGTAATCTGGTAGTTGGCGAGCTGGTATGGATTCCTAACGGTCAACAACCGCTGCCGTCACTCAACTTCAACACGTCCGCTGGTTTCGCTTGGGGCAGTGCTGCTGTATACAGCAACAACGGTTATGATTATGGCTATTGCACATATTGGGTTGCCTTAAGGCGGGCCCAGATTGGGCAACCGGTGCCCAGCAATCTTGGTGACGCCGTAACCTGGAAGATTTTAGCGCCTCAAGCCGGTTTGGGCGTAGGGCACCAACCGCAAGTCGGGGCTGTTTGGTGGGTTGATCCGACTACCATGAGCGGCTACTGGCGAGCATTTGGTCATGTCGGGTTTGTCGAAAAGATAAACCCCGACGGTTCAGTCTGGACTTCAAATATGAATTCTTCGGGATATGTCAGCATGGACACCAACAGTCCAAAGAATGGTGGTTGGGGTGTAGTGAGCTACAGACTGCTTTCACCCGACAAGGCTAACTCAGCATGGTATATCTATTAATTACTATGGAAAGGTAAAAAATAAAACTTGACACAATACCCCTAGAGGGTATCATATAGATGTATGATAGAAGATCTTAAGGAACGCGCAATTCACCGCTCTCGCATCTTGCAAGGGCAGATGAAGGGTCTAGAGAAAATGATAAATGATGAAGATTATTGCTTGGATATCCTGGTACAAAGCCTGGCCATCCAAAGGTCGCTGCGCTCGCTCAACAAGTTGGTACTCGAAAACCATCTCAGAACCCATGCCGCCGAACAGATTGGCTCAACTGATAAAAAAAAGCAAGCGGAGTCAATAAAAGAACTACTTGGCCTTTACGAGCTTTCAAACGTAAGAGGAAAATAGTCGAGGGAGGAGGCGCAATAAAAGGAGAATTTTTTTAAGAAAAAGCGATAATTGATAGGGTTTTAAAAAGGAGAAGATATGAAATTTGACAAACTAAAACTAGCCAACGCGTTCGGGTTGGCGGCCACTGCGCTTTGGGTCTTGTGTTCGGCCTTTGTGGCGGTTTTTCCGGATTTTTCATTCAAGGTTACCAAATGGTGGCTGCACGGTTTGAATATTGACAGTCTGGGCCAGTTCCACCTCGGTTGGGGCAACTTTATCGGCGGAGGAATTGCGCTAATCATCTCAGTGTGGGTCATTGGTTACGTTTTGGGGTGGAGCTTAGAAATTTTTAAGCAAGGAAAGGAATAATTACTCATAACTCACAATCATATGGAAACCGAGAATGTGGACGGGCAAGCGGCGGTTTGTCCGGTGATGGGCCACAGCGTCGACAAAAAACAGGCCGAAGCCGATGGTTTGATCCGAACTTTTAATGGGCAGGCCTACTATTTTTGCTGCAACATGTGCGCTGATAGTTTCGATAAGGATCCAGCGAAATATAGCCAGAGCCAGGCCAGTGGCCACAACCATCGTTCGCACGGCTGTTAAACCTTTAGAATTAAGAGAGAGGGATTGCCTATGGATGAAAACCACAACCATAATCATAA
>CAZXDA010000038.1:0-6504 GCA_964639445.1 uncultured Candidatus Saccharibacteria bacterium | reverse complement strand
CCAGGCGCTACAGACCTCCTCCACCTTCGCTGCTGCGGCGCTCAGCAGCGAACCGAACCCGGAGCCGGAGCCGCAGAGGGAGGAGGGCACACACTCCCTTATTTCTGCGGCTCCGGCGATCGCGGCCTAGACGGCCACGAAGGTAGCAAAAATTGGCCGAGGGCCGGGCTTGCCGCAAACCGGCCCTCGGCCGGTCCGTGAGGAGTCCTCACTCCACTCACGGACCCGCCGTTTCTGAGGTCGGGCAGGAGCAGCCCGGGCAAGGGGCTTAGGCTGCTTTTCACCACCGGCAGGTTGTGGTGGTGTGGTCGACCCAGAAACGACGCTTTTCAGCGCTCCACCACCACCGCGGCTGAGCGCAAATTCTCTCGTTTTCAAACATCATCAACGGCGACCCGAACAACAGATCGCCTCTGACAAACATCATTATACGCTAGCTTTTTGCCAGTGCTACCGGCTTTTTGTCGACAATTGCCGCCTTCTTGTCAGCTGGAGGTCCCTTGGGTGGTTTTATCTCCAAAGCTGCTCTCGGAAAACTAAAGCCGAAGGCGCTCCCCTTGCCTTCCGTACTCTTGAAAATGATGGCCCCGCCTTGAGCAGCCACCACCTTCTTAGCCATAAACAAACCCAAACCCGTGCCATCCGGCCGCACTTTGCGGGCATTGTCTGCTCGGTAAAACTTAGTAAACAGCTGATGCTGCAAATGAGCCGGCACGCCTATGCCTGTATCAGTTACAGTAAAGGTAATTTCTTTATCAGTAGCGTGTAAGTCTACAGTAATGCTGCCGCTGGCCGGTGTGTAATGAATAGCATTATCCAAAAAGTTCATCACTACTTGGCGAATTTTGGTTGCATCCAGATTCAGCACTGGGAATTCATCGGGCTTATGGTAGCTAAACTTTAACTTCTTATTATCTATTTCCTCTTCGAGTTGCGAAGCCTCGCCCTCAATTAATTTTGCCAGATTAGTTGGTGCATTTTCGATAACAAACTTGCCGCTCTGCAGCCGGGAAACGTTGAGCAGATCGCCTATCAGATAGACCATCTTTTGGGCGCCATCAAAGGCCTTCCTAATATAGACTCGCTCGTTTTTAGTAATTGGCCCAACATCTCCTTGGAGCACCATGTCCAAGTAGCCTTTGATGGTCGTGAGCGGCGTGCGCAGTTGATGGCTGGCCATGCTTATAAATTCATCTTTGCTCTTATCCAACTCCTGAAGCCTGATGTTTTGCTGCCGCAGACGGGCTGAAGCTTCTTGCAATTCCTTGTACAACAGTCCGTTCTCAACAGCAATGCTGACGGTGCTGGTCAGTCGTTCTACTAAATTGCGGATATATGCCGATGTATCAGTTCTACTAACTGCTGTGCCCAAAATTAAGTAGCCAATCAGCTTGTCGCTGGCTCTAAGAGGACAAGCAAAGGTGTTTTTTACGCCGAGAGTAGTCTGTAGCTCTTCTTGAATTTTGTCGGCTTGAGGGTGAAGCGAAAGAACATTTAAATTTTTTCTGAGTTTGTCTAAAGCCGGTTGGCCGGAGTTCTGAGCCGCCAAACCCTTCAGCTCCAGATGCAACTTGTCTTTATCAATCACATAAATTGCCGCCAGATTAAAATCAGATTCACGTATCAGCAAATCGGCGATTGTCTGCGTAACTATAGCTATGTCGGTAGCGGCCGCCAGCACCACTTCATCAATATGCCGCAAAAGAGTCAGTGTTTTATTGCGCTCAGCCAACTCCAAGTTCTGCTTGTACATTGCTTGGGTAATACGAGCCAATTGATCTTTTGTATTTTTTAGGTGGCCGAGGATCTTAGCCATTGCCAAGCCACTCTTTTCTAAGCATAAGCCTAGTATAAATTACAGCTATTAGCGCAGCAAACTTGGAACTTCTTGTGGCGGTAGGTTCGAGAAGTAGGCTCTGGTGGCTTCTTTGCAGACTTCTACCGATGTCTGGCCGAACAGCTCGCGGTATTGTTCAACTAAACTCTCCAGCGCATGAATTCTATCGCCAGTAATTTTGACCGTATGGTCTTCGACTGTTAAGCCGTCGGCCTTGCTTGCCTGCTCCAAAGCCAGAGGCCCAATGATATATTCCTGCTCTTTAATGATTTTCTCGGCGGCTTTAGAATAAACGTCCATTATCGGCCTCCTGAGACGCCTATTTTTTGATAGGCTGCACCTATGCTAAGCAGCGCCAGAATCATCACGTAGTAGGCTATAAGGTAAAGAAAATCGCTCGGCCCGCCGGCATACCACTCACCCCTGGTATCTCTGAGCAGAAAGAAGAAATCCGCTGCATATTGGGCCGCTAGAGCTAGTAGCAGTAGCAATATACGCCAGCGCATAATACCGCCCAAGATCCTTCTGGAAAACATAAAAGTTAGAATAGCCAGTGAAATGTATATGGCCTCACCAAACGGATAGCCAAAATCCAAAAAAGCGGTTAAGGGTTGGCTGTAAGTATAGTTTTGTAGGAAAACATAGTATGAAACTATAAGTAGAGCAGCCGGCACTGTAACGGCAAGTATTTTGTTGCCGAATCTTCTCAAAGAAAAATTAGCACCTGCCACTTTAGCCAAGATGTAGATAGCGTAGATATAAAGCAATACGCTGCCAAAATAGCCCACATCACCCCAGGAAGGGTATGGAATATCCTGATGCAGATAAAAGAAATATAGGGAGTAGACAAACTGGCCTAGGGCTTGGAACAGCAGACCAATAGAAAAAAACATTACCGATTTGCCCATTAGACTCTTAAAACCGCCCCATCTTTTAGCTATAACAATGCCGCCAAGGCCACCAACAGTCGCCAAAATTCCGTACGTATCGCTAAAATTATCGCCCGTAAAATGGCGAGGAGCGTGATGTGTATAAAGAAGCACCCACCAAACAGTAAAAAACGCAAAGATTGCAGTACTTACACCGGCATATAATTTTAGTTTTGAGCTCATAAAGCGGTTATGATCTGATTGTATAACATTTTTATTGATTGAGATATAGTTAAAAAATGATTGCCAAATTTCCGAAATTCTCAAAGTTAGACATCAAGCATCAAAAAGATGTGGAGGCCATCACCAGCTCATTTGAACCATATTCGGATTTTAACTTTATTTCACTTTTCAGCTGGAACACTGACGGCTCGACTGAAGTATCAGACCTCAATAGTAATTTGGTTATTCACTTGCCTGATTACCTTACTGGCCGGCCCGTCCTTTCACTTTTGGGCGGTAAGCAAATTGACGAATCTCTGAATAAGCTGCTCTCTTCGGCCAAAGAACTCAAGCTAGTGCCAGAGGTGGTAATTGAAAATATCTCTCATAAAAATGGTTTTAATTTTTTTGAGGATGAAGATAACCACGACTATACCTATTTAGTAGAAGAGCACGCGCATTTGCCAGGTGAAAAATTCAGCGAAAAGCGGAAAAAATACAACCGTTTTGTCAGGAACTTTAGTGGCCGTTTTGACGTTTGCGCGGCTGATATAAATGATGTATCGGCCAGAGAAACAGTAATGTCTATTTTTGACGAATGGTCCAAGGTTAAGAATAAGGCCGATAAAGACATAAAACAGGAAAAGCAGGCCTTGAAGATACTGCTCGATAACTCGCACTACTTTGATTTAACTCTGTTACTGATGCATGTAGATAATAAACCGACTGGATTCTCAATTCATGAGCCAAGAGGTGATTACGCAATAACCCACTTCCACAAAACCCTGACCAACTACGATAACATTGACGTCTTTCTAACCAGTCAGGCTGCACAGGATCTGTTACGACGTGGTTGTCTATATGTCAATTGGGAGCAGGATTTGGGTATTAATAGCCTTAGAAAGGCTAAACAATCTTATAAGCCGGTTAAAATGCTGAAGAAATTTATAATTCGAAAGAAGGGTTGAGATGGGCTTGGCGCGACCGCGCCAAGCCCATCTGTAGGGGTGTAGTCTTACAGCCAGCCGATCACCACCTTCACCAGGAAGATGACGACAAAGGTACCGAGGGCGTACTTGCCAACGTACGTCACGGCGTAGATCGCCGCGCTGGCGGCAGTCAGCACCCGCAGGTACTTGCGCTGCCCCAACAAGTACATCGCCGGCATGGTCAGAAATGCCGTCCCGAAGTAGGAGGCGAACACAAAGCCGACAACCCTTACCCGTCTGGCGCCTTCCGGCGAGAGTTTTCTGTTCACCGCGGGCATGGCAGATGCGAACGAGTTGAACCATCGCTGCAACCCACGCAGCAACCATCCCAAAACGCCGGGACGGTTAACTGCGATGCCTTCGCTTCTCCTAATTACGATCCCGAGCGCCAGACTCCCAAGCAAGTAATCGAAGAGCCAGTAGGCCGGGATGAGGAAGATTAGCCCCCACATCCCCAACCACGCCGTTACAGCGATGATCGGCGGCGCGAAGGCGAACTCATCCGCATAGTACAACACGGCCATCAAAGAGATGGCCGGCAGCGCCAGCTTCAGCTTGCGCAGCATCCAGACCACCTCCAGATGGAGTCGAGTTTAAAGGACTAGGTTACACCTCTAAGGGAATATCTCATCCCTCGGTATATTTATATCATCTTTAGTAAGAAAAGTAAAGTGCTAACGCCAATCGCTGGCTTGGAAAACGGCAATCGCTAAAGCACAAACCGGGTCGTCCGTACACGTGCGACCGATAATTTCCACATGCATCCCGTCAAAATCTACTCCGCGAATCCCTTGCATAGCCTCTAGGCTGGCTTTAATGTCGCGGCGGACACTCTTTTCATTGGTACCTTCGTGTTCGACAAAAAAGCCCTTGCCGGTTTTTTTGTCCTGCACCCAGCCGATGCCGGCCCAGGCCTCCATGTTCGGCGTGTCAACACGTATATCGGTCATAACCACATACAGCCTATCGCCCCATTTACCCGGTTGGATTTCTACCGGAGTTTTAACCTTTATCACCGAGCCCGGCGGGATAATGGAACTTAACTTTATAAGATTATAATTGGCCACGCCGGCCTCATGCAGCGCAGCGTCAAATGCCGCCAATTTGGTATGGGCCTTACCGGTACCGGATGCAACTTGTATAAGCATAATCTCGATTCTAACATATCTCTAGACGCTGTATTTTCTTAGGTGTACTATGTAGGTAATGTCTAAGGTTGCGATTGTTGAGGATGATTTAGCTATTGCCCAGATGTATCGGTTGAAGTTTGAGGCCGAGGGGCACGAGGTGCAAATTGCTGAAAACGGTAAGCTCGGGCTGAAGCTGGTTGAAGAAATGAAGCCCGATATCGTGCTACTAGATCTGATGATGCCGGAAATGAACGGTGACGAAATGCTGGTTAAAATGCGCAAAACCGACTGGGGCAAGAACACTCCAGTCGTAATCCTCACCAATGTTGGCGAACAAGAGGCGCCGGATGCTCTAAAGGGTCTAAATGTCCGCGCGTATGTGGTTAAAGCCGAGATGACCCCTAAGCAAGTCGCTGACCTTATTAAGGAACAGTTGAAAAAGAAATAGGCCCATGAAAATTGGCATTGTCGGCTGGGGGCTGGAAGGCCAGAGCGCCTTTAAGTTCTTTGGGCCGGAGCATGAATATTTGATTGTCAACGAAGAGCCGAGGGATGATTTTCCGCCACAATCAGACAAGGTTAAGGTTCAGTTTATTAATGCTCAAAGAAGTCCTGGGATAACCGGCAACGTAGATGATTTCAGCTATTTAAGCGGTGTTGAGTCCTGCGACAAAATAATCTATACGCCAACACATCGGGGATTAAGAAAAATCTTTCCGTCTGATCATCCTATCTGGCAAAAAGTTACTACTGTCCAGCACATCTTCTTTGAGAACAGCCCGACTAAAGACATCATTGGTGTAACCGGCAGCAAGGGCAAAGGCACAACCAGCACTTTAATTACCAAACTGCTCGAGACGGCTGGCCATAAGGCATTTTTAGGCGGCAACATCGGCCGGCCGCCGCTCGACTTCATACATGAGCTAAAGCCGGGTGATTGGGTTGTACTTGAGTTGACAAACTTCCAACTTTACCGCTTCCCCTATAGCCCGCGCATCGCTGTTTGCCTGATGATTACGGAAGAACATATGGACTGGCACCCCGATATGGGAGATTATTTGGACGCCAAAGCCAACCTGTTTCGCTACCAAAAAACAGATGACATCGCCATCTACAAAGCTGGAGACGCAAATTCTCAGAAAATTGCCGGCCATTCACCTGGTATAAAAATTCCCTATTTCGCTGCTCCGGGGGGCCGCGTTCGAGAAGATGGCATGATTGTTGTAGGCGAGAATGAAACCGAAGTTATTAAAACAGACCAGCTAAAACTAATCGGTAAGCACAACTGGCAGAATGTTTGTGCCACGCTGACGGCTTTTTGGTTCAGCCTAAGCGAAGTCGAAGGCCAAGTCAAAGTCGAGGCAGCTCGTCGGGTATTAACTACTTTTTCCGGACTGGAACATCGCTTGGAATTTGTACGCGAGCTTGACCACGTTAAGTACTACGACGATTCCTTC
>CAZXDA010000037.1:0-6692 GCA_964639445.1 uncultured Candidatus Saccharibacteria bacterium | reverse complement strand
ATCTATAGCTTGTGGCAACCTGATAATTTGTTTGGCGCTTGATTCGCCAGTTACCAGTACAACTTCAGTCTGGCCGCTAAAACTATCCAACTTTTCCTTTAAACTCATCAGCATAGACTGGTCTTCGCTGTTTGGCAGTCGAATAAAAAGCCTCTGATTGCCGGGGTTAGAGCCTGTCTCTTGGCGGCCGTTTGAGCGGTAATCCTGCGTGTCTTCCGGCGTAATTTGTTTAGCTTCATCAACTAAAATTCTCCAATCATCATTAACTTCATTATTTTGCCGGTCGCGCGTCGTTAGCTTACCTTTGGCTAAAATCACATTGTCCCTCATCCATAACTGAGTGGTCCGTTCATAGACTTTGGGAAAGATTATTAGTTCGATTTCGCCGCTCATATCGGCAATTCTAACAAAAGCCATTTTCGAGCCGTTTTTGGTGGTTATCTCCCTGACAGCCGCAATCGATCCGCCAACGGTTAGACTGCGGCCATCCATTTGGATATTTAAACCGCCAATCGGTTCTGCCCGCCCGCTAAGAATGGTCTCATATTGTTCAAGCGGATGCTGGCTTAAATAAATCCCAAGCAGATCTCTTTCCCAGGTCAGTTGCACGTTCTGCGAATAAGGCACCGCTTCTTCATCCCACTTCATTATCGGCTTGATAGACGAATCTTCCGCCCCACCACCAAATAGATCAACCTGGCCGCTAACCGATTCTCTTTGCATCTTAGTAGCCAAACTTAGGATGTTTTCCACATTATTAAGCAGCCGGCTGCGGTCACCAAGCGAGTCCAAGGCACCGGCTTTAATTAAGCTTTCCAGGGCTTTGCGGTTAACTATATGAACATTGACGGTTTTGCAAAAATCTTCAGTAGAGTTGAATCTACCGCCTAATTTTTCGCGCGCCTGCAGAATTTCTTCAGCCGCTCCATGACCAACGTTTTTAATAGCATCCAACCCAAACCTGATTTGATCTTTGCCCGGCACAATTCCAAATTCATGGAACGACTCATTAATATCGGGCGGCAAAACATCAATGCCCATGTGTTTGCACTCGGTAATCTCTATCGCCAAACGATCAATATTGTCGTAATCACTGGTCATTAAAGCTGCCATAAAAGCATTAGGATAATGAGCTTTTAAATAGGCTGTCTGATAAGCAATCATGGCATAACATGCCGAGTGGGCTTTGTTAAAGCAGTAGGCCGCAAAATCTTCCAGCTGATTCCAGAATTTCTCCATTAATTTGCGATCAGCGCCAACCGTTTTTACAGCACCCTCAATAAAATCGTTTTTCATTTTTTTCATAACTTCCGGAATTTTCTTGCCGATGGCTTTTCTGAGCGTGTCGGCTTGCCCGCCGCTAAAGCCACACATTTCTTTAGAAATTTGCATAACTTGCTCCTGCGTAACAATCACGCCATAGGTGCTCTCTAACGCTGGTTTAACAGCCGGGTGGATGTATTCGATTTTTCTAAGCCTGTGTTTGCGGGCAATAAAATCATCTATCCACTGCATCGGTCCTGGTCTATACAACGCTACCATAGAAATGATGTCGTCAAAGACAGTTGGCTTGAGCTGCTTTAGGTATCTTTTCATACCGGCAGACTCTAATTGAAAAACGCCGGTTGTCTCGCCTTTCTGCAAAAGTGCGTAGGTTTTAGGATCGTCAAGCGGAATCTGACTGATATCAATATCTTTGCCGTAAACTTTTTTCACAATCCGCAAAGCGTTTTTAATGATTGTCAAGTTCGATAACCCCAAAAAATCCATCTTAAGCAAGCCCAAATCTTCTATCGGAAACATTGAATACTGGGTGGCAATAGCTCCGCTTTGAGCGACTTCCAGCGGTACAAATTTAACGATTTCGTCCGGCGCAATCACAACCCCCGCAGCATGAACGCCATGACTGCGAATAGTCCCTTCCAGGCGCATAGCCAAATCAAAAACCTGCCTAGCCTGCTCGTTTTCTCTATATTCCCTTGCCAGTTCAGGCACTTGTCTAAGGTGCTGTGATAAGGGGGTATGTCTACCCTGCACCGGCGGCGGTATCATTTTAGCCAGCCTATCAGCATCGGCATAGGGTACGCGTAAAACTCTAGCCACATCACGTACCGAGTTGCGGGCTGCCATCCGGCCAAATGTTACAATATTGGCCACACGATCGCGGCCATATTTTTCAATGCAATAGTTGATAACTTCATCCCTTCGGTTGTCTTGTATGTCAATGTCCATATCCGGCATGCTGATACGGTCAGGGTTTAAAAAACGTTCAAAAAGCAGGTCATACTCCAGTGGATCAAGTTCTGTTATACGGGTGGCGAAAGCCATGATTGAGCCAGCGGCACTGCCGCGGCCCGGTCCAAAAACAATGCCGCGGTCTTTGCCCCAGTTGATAAAATCCGCCACGATCAAAAAATAGCTGCTAAAGCCCATTTTCTCGACAACATTAAGCTCATAGCGGGCTCTTTCAATTATTTCTTTGGTTAGATTTTTTTGGGCTCGGGCAACGCTCATTTTGGCAGCCTGGGCGCGGCTAGCACCGCCGTACCGCCAAGCCAGTCCCTGCCAGACTAATTTTTCAAGCAGCTTCTTCTCCGTCTCGCCCTTTGGCAGACCGAACTTAGGCAGTAAAATCTTTTCAAGTTCTATTTCTACATTGCACCTATCTGCGATTTGGCGTGTATTAACTATCAGGTCCGGGTGATCCATCCCCCACCGCCCAATCACCTCTTTAGGATTAGCCACATGCAGATGAAAATCTTTAAGGCTCATGCGATCGCTATCGTCCAAAAACGAGCCGGTCTGGACGCACAAGAGGACTTCATGCGCAGCTTGATCTTCACGCCGCAGGTAATGTGAATCGCACGTCACTACCGCTGGGATGTCAAGCTCTTTAGATAATTTAAGCAAATCTTCGTTAACGCGGCCTTGCTCATCCCAAACGCTGGGGTGATTAACATGGCCATGATCCTGCAGCTCAATATAATACCGGTCGCCAAGCAGCTTTTTATACCACTGAGCGGTTTTTTTAGCTTGTTCATATTGGCCGGTGCGCAAAGCATCACCAACCTCGCTCTGCAGGCAGCCTGACAAGATAATTAATCCATCATTGTATTTGGCTATCAATTCACGGTCGATTCTTGGCCGGTAATAAAAGCCTTCCAGATGAGCAATGCTGGATAGGCGCATCAGGTTCTGGTAGCCGCTGTTGTTCATGGCCAGCATTGTTAAGTGGTAGGCTGCGCGGTCGTAGGCCGGGTCTTTGTCTTGGTGTGAACGGGGAGCAACGTAAGCTTCCATGCCAATGATAGGTTTAATTCCCGCAGCATGAGCTTCTTTATAAAATTCAATTGTGCCGCTCAAAAAGCCATGATCAGTTATGGCTACGGCTGTCATGCCAAGCTCCTTGACGCGCCGTACTAAATCCGGGACCTTGGTCAGACCGTCTAATAAGCTATATTGGGTATGGGTGTGCAAATGCACATAGTCACTTGATTTGAGTTTCCCCGCCATTAACCATAATTATAAACGCGTGTGTCATTCCAGCGAAGGCCGGAATCTAGTTAAAAAAACAATGGATCCTGAAACGAGTTCAGGATGACCGCTACGCGGTCAGCTTTTAAAATATTTGCTGAGGTTTTTGATGGCGGCTTTGGCTTGCTTAATAGCTTTATTAAGTTCCGGATCATCGGCTTCGCCGGCTTTTACGCTTTTAAGAAGAGTTGCAGTTTTGTTTTTAGCATCTTTAGCCCGTACGACCGCCTCATTAAACTCCTCGCGGGCTTGTGAAGAAAGAGCCAGCGTCTTATCTTTGGAAGCCTTAATTAAATCTTCCAGTTCAATTTGCAGACTTTTAAGCTGCTCAACCGTCTCTTCCTTAACGTCTTCAGCTTTGTTGGCAATATCTTCACGGGTTTCCTGGCCGCTTTTTGGGGCTGTTAAAATGCCGGTGATGTAGCCAACCGCTCCAGCCAACAAAGCGCCAATTGCTACTCTGCGTCCAGTGTGTTTACTATTCATTATTATTCCTTTCCGCGACTTTTACGCGCAATTATATTAGATATAAGTCTGATAAATGGCATAGCTGAGACGCTTCGTCTAAAAGCCGTGGCGGCTGTGCCAACACTATCGGCAACATTATCTGCTTTTCTAAGGAATTTAATAAAGAAGACCAGGGCCACAGACAGAAGTAGAAGAAAAATGGCTAAAACTACACTGACGACAATAAGTAATACTTGCGCCGCTGTTTCCATGACTTTAATTATACATTAAGTTGTTTTTTAATAATCTTTTCAGCCAGACTGGGGTTGGCTTGACCAGCGGTCTTAGTCATAACTTGCCCCACTAAAAAGCCAATGGCTTTGGCTTGGCCGGCTTTAATATCTGCCGCTACTTTGGGGTTGTCCGCTATAACTTGTTTGACCGCGCTCTCGATAGCCGCTTGGTCGCTTATTTGCAACAAGTTAAGTTTTTGGGCGATCGTACGCGGATCGTCAGTCGAGCTTAAAAGCTCGCTAAAAACTTTTTTGGCAGATGTGGAACTTAGCTCATGATTATTAATCATTTGCGAGAGAGTTATAAGTCGCTCGGCTTCAACTTCCGGCTGGATTTCACCCCTCATTTCTTCTTCCAGCGGTTCGGCGTGAATCAGCCAAAAAGCCACCCGCCGGGCATCTGCCGGTCCGGCTTTTTGCAAAACAGCGTCAATCGGCTGCAAAATCGACGGCCTATCCAAAATGTCTTCGACAACCCGGCTAGAAATACTTAACTTGTTAAGTGTTTTGCGCCAATCACCGGGCAGTCGCGGCAGCTTGCTTCTGATTCTTTTAACATAATCATCCTCTAGCTCAATAGGCGGAATGTCCGGTTCGGGCATATAACGATAGTCTTCGGCCTCTTCTTTGGTACGTTGAGCATAGGTCTTTTGCTTGGTTTCATCCCAGCCACGCGTTTCCTGAACCACTTTTTTACCTTTTTCTAATAAATCAATTTGCCGCTTTATTTCGTAGGCTACGGCCGCCTCTACGCTGCGGAAACTGTTTAAGTTTTTAACCTCGGAGCGCGTGCCTAACTTACCGGAATCACGGCTGACACTTATATTAAGATCAAAGCGCATATGGCCATGGTACAGGTCGCCATCAGTTACACCGGCATACTTCATAAGTAGGTACAGCTCACGAGCAAAGGCCTTAGCCTCAGCCGGGCTGTGAATATCGGGTTTGCCGACGACTTCAAGTAGTGGCGTGCCGGCGCGGTTAAGATCAACCAGGCTGTAATCCGCGCCGGCCGGATGAATATTTTTACCGGCGTCTTCTTCTAGGTTGGCGCGCTCAATACCGATCCGTTTCGCTTGTCCGTCAAGATTAATGTCAACATGACCGCCAATAATAATCGGATCCTCATACTGCGTGATTTGGTAGCCTTTTGGCAGATCAGGATAAAAATAGTGCTTGCGCTCAAACTTGTTAAAACGCTGCGGTTTAGTATTTAGCGCAAAAGCGGCTAGAGCGCATAAATCTATAGCCGCCCGGTTAAGCGCCGGCATCGCACCCGGCATACCCACGTCAATATGGCTAATTAAGCTGTTGGGCGGCGCAAAACGGGCATCATTATCAACAGCTGAAAATAATTTGGTCTTAGTCTTCAACTGCACATGCGTCTCGATTCCAATCGTCGGCAAATACTTCATAATGCGCCTAAATCCTTAAGCCCTTGTTTAATGCCGGCTAAAGCTCTTTTAGCATCAGCTTGCCGCAGGCGGAAAGTTGGTTCATGCACCAAACGGTTGCGCAGTTTGTGCGCAAACCATATGCCGTCGTTATCACTTAAATCGCGCTGGGCAGCCACCAAACGTTCGCCCATCGTTTTGCCTCTGTGGCCGGATTTGCGCAGCGCTTCGTCAAGCAGTTTATCGGCGTCAATTACAGCCAGTACCATACCGTCTTGGGTTTTGACTCTGTCTAGCAACCCCTGCCATCTCTGCTCAAAATATTCATGTTTTAGTGGGCGAGCAAATCTTCTGCCATATCTACTTAAAAGCGCTAACACAATTATTCCGAATATAACGGCGACTATCAGAAAGATTATGGTGGTCATTTTTTAAAGCTCCTCGAACGCCCTAGCAATGTTTAAAAGCTGACGGTCGGCTTTTTGGGGAGCGATTATCTGCAGCCCGACCGGTAAGCCATCAGCGTGGCCCGCCGGAACACTAATTGCCGGATTACCGGAAATGTTAGCCGCCACCGTCATAATGTCACTTAAATACATTTTTAGCGGATCTTTGGTGCGTTCGCCGATCTTAAAAGCGGTGGTCGGCGCAACTGGGCCGACCACAAAATCAAACTTCTCAAAGGCAGCTTCAAATTCATTAATAATTTTAGTGCGCATCGTTTGAGCTTTTTTGTAATAGGCCTCGTAGTAGCCGCTGGAAAGAACATGCGAGCCAATCATAATCCGTCTTTTGGCTTCAGCGCCAAAGCCCTCTTCGCGGCTTAATAAATAACTCTCCTCAATATTTTTGGCGCTTAGACTGGAATGCCCATAACGTTGACCATCATAGCGTGCTAAGTTACTGCTAACTTCTGCCGGACAAATAATATAATAAACCGCCAGTGCCAGTGGCAGACTCGGCAGGCTGACTTCACTGACTTGGGCACCAGCCTTTTTAAACTTTTCGATAGCCGCCTCAATAT
>CAZXDA010000036.1:0-6700 GCA_964639445.1 uncultured Candidatus Saccharibacteria bacterium | reverse complement strand
CCTGGTACGTTTACACGGCGCTGTGCCATCCCGTTTAGACCTCCGCTTCGCGGCGAATTTTAACAAATTCTGGGTCTAACGGGATAGGCCCCGTTAGAAGTCTGATTTTTGTAAAATCAGAGCTAGTGTTTAGCGCGCTACTTCTAATCGGGGCCATTTTACGTTATGTTTATGTTGCGGCGGCTAAGTTCTTCCTGGCCGAGATACGGATTTGGCACAAGATTAATAAGTTCTGGTTTAACAATACCTCTTTGAACTATCTCAGGACTTATTAAACCCAGTTGATAAAGCCGGTTCAAAATGGCACTTTTTTGGCTGGCAAAGGAGTGTTTGCCGGATATGACCATATAACTCTCGCCAGCTTTAGGGTTTTGCATTAGGGCTACTTGCCGCTCAAATGTGGCTTTGGTTTGCCGCTCCGAGTATTTATCGTCTTGCGTGCGGCGATCTCGTCTTTGAGTGCGGATAAAAGCATTCTCGGTATCTATTTGTAGCCACAACAGCAAATACTCCGCTTTGTGCTTACGCGCCATCTCATACAGTTTCTTGCGCTGCATAATACGCATAGCGTTAGTGTCATAGGCTACACTCGCCCCGGCTTTTAAAAACTCTTCTGTCATGTAATTCATCAAGTGAGCTACGACAGCGTTTTCTTGGGCATCATAGTGCGGGCGCGCAAATAGTTCGTGCCTAATACCATCGGCACTGACTCTGGCGATCTGTAGCGTCTGCTCCAAATTGCGCGCCACATAGCTTTTACCAGCACCGGGATAGCCGTAGAAACAAAACAAAACCGGTTTATTGAGAATAATTTTACTCATAGTATCTTATCTGGCAGGGGCACGTGGAATTGAACCACGATCTAGGGTTTTGGAGACCCTTATACTAGCCATTGTACTATGCCCCTTCGTCTCCTCGCCCAAATTATACCTTAAAATAGCCGTTTTAGCGGCGTGGTACAACAACATTGCGGCCCAAGTTTTTCTTGGTCTCAACCTGCTTGGCGTATGTCCTTTTGACCGGGCAATACTTTCTTAGCTCCACCTTGTCTGGGGTGTTTACGCTGTTTTTGGTGGAATAATAGTGCCGCCTGCCGCAAGCCTCGCATGTTAATCCGATAATTTTACGCTTATCACTCTTTTTTGCCATTCGACTCACTCCGTTCGCTCATGGTAAACTATATCCCCAAAATACTAGCAAATAACAGATATAAAAACAATGGAGCCGCGAACGAGGATTGAACTCGTGACCCCGTGCTTACCATGCACGTGCTCTACCACTGAGCTATCGCGGCTTAAGCGACCTAATCTATTTTACTAAACGAGGCTCTTCTATAACAGATTGGACGAATTTGACGGCGGATTTGACGTCTGAGGCCATAATGCCTCTGGCGCCGGCGGCCGGCTTGTGCCCGCCGCCTCCTAGAGCCAATGCCAATTTTGAAACATCTTTAACCCCACCGACAGCCCTAAAAGACACGCTATAATTGCCTTTACCGGCTACTAAATCCGGATGAACCATAAACCCCCACATATTTTTTTTGAAATTTTTCAGAAATTGCGCGGTGAATATGTCGCAACCCCGTTTGAATGCATCAACTGAGCGATCATTTCCAGCCCATTTTTTGCTAAAATCGTCATCTACAAAGCTATAAGTATACCCCCTGCCACTGTCTGTGATATGACTTATCAGGTTGTTTAAGACCTCTAGTTCATCTGAGCTGTAGCGTTCCATTCTGGTCTCCAGCTGTTCAATGCTGGCGCCGGCATCAAGCAAATCGCTAACAATAGCATATGTTATACGGTGATAGGGATTATCAAATTTGTGCCGGGCAGTGTCGCTTATGATTCCTAGCAAGGCGGTTTGAGCGTATCCATCTGGTTTTTTAAAATGGAGTTGGTTGAATAAAAGCTCATAAATTTCTTGCACGGTGGCGGGGCGGTGATTATTGATGTAAAGACCTACTTCCTCTCTGCCTTCTTCCTCGTGGTGGTCAATAATGATGGTAGCGCAGCCGGATTTTTTCAAAAACTGGCGGAGCTGTGCAGCCTCATTTCTACTGCAGCGCTTTAGGTTGCCGCTATCTAGTAGTATGAAAAGGTCAGGTTTAAAATTCTCGGTAGCGACTAGCACGTTTTTAAATTTAAGGCCGCTGAAATCTGTCAAAAAGGACAAATCATTAGCCGGCGTCTCTTCCAAAACCATTTCAATTTTTTTATCTGGAAAGTTTGCTTTTAGAGCGGTTCCCATTAGCAGCACCGAACAAACAGCATCCGGATCCGGCGAAATATGTGATGTTATTAGAATAACCTTAGCTTGTTCCACCAAGGTTTTAAATTGTTTGATTTGATTATTCATAATTTTGGTGCTGGGGGAGGGATTCGAACCCCCGTAGGCATAAAGCCAGCTGATTTACAGTCAGCCCTCGTTGGCCGCTTGAGTACCCCAGCAATGGAGCCGCCTGTCGGATTCGAACCGACGACATTTGGTTTACAAAACCAACGCTCTGGCCAACTGAGCTAAGGCGGCGACCTCTGTTATTTTAGCAAACTACTGCTTATATAACAACGCGGCGGGGGCGCAGCACGCGCCGCGGGCGTTTGGCAATAGTCGTTGATCTCCCCAGTTTGCGGCGAATTTTAGCCGCTTCTTCTACCATCCCACGCTCTTCATAGGCATTCATCAGTAAACTATATGTCTCGTGGTTGGGTTCAAGCTCGGTGGCCTTTTCCAGCTCCTGCAGCATCAGCTTATCGTTCCCTAGTTTTTCTTGAACCTTAGCATAGGCTATGTGCCGGGCGGCTAAATTATCTTCCAGCTTCAGGGCTTGCTCAAAAGCGGTGGCGGCTTTTTCATAATTTTCCGTCTCGTAATAAATAAAGCCGAGGTTGTGCAGGCTTGAGGCGCTTGGCTCAATCGAGCTGGCAATCTCGAAGCAATCAATGGCATCTTTATATTCGCGCTGCTTAGCGTACAGGATGCCGAGGCGGTTGTAGGCCGCCGCATTTTTTTCGTCGATTTTAAGAATCGTCAAAAGAGCCTTCTCTGCCCGCAAAAAGCGGTTTTCGCGCATGCCATGGTGAGCGATCGCCCACAGCCGGGTCAGGCGGTCGCCAATTCGGCGCGGCACCATCATGCTGTCTTTATCTATGTGGTGGCTGTGGCGCAGAATAAAATAGGCCATCACAACCAAAAGCAATAGGGCATACATGCCTCGTCAATTATAACATCTAGAGGTTTATGTTAAGCAGCAGTTTAAGATTGCTTAATTTTAGATTGGCATTTTTGTCAATTCCAGAGGTAACGCTCATCAGTAGCCTTCTATCGTGGAGCAGTTTATCAGATTGCTTTATATTGTTTCTAGATACAGCAGAATAATGGAGGGCCGTTAGAACTCTAGATAGCGCCTCTAAAAACACGCGATAATCATCTTTATTTTTAATGAGCTTATCCATAGTTAGTAAGCGCTCGTATTTTGGCTGCTTAAGAAAAGCCTTGACTTGATCAACCGCCTGTTTAAGTTGATGGCTGCTATCATCATCTAGAAGGGCTTGCATAAGCGCCGGCGCGCCTTGGCCAAGCTGCCAAGTTGTTTCAATTTTTTTAAGACTGTAGTTTTTAGAAAAATAATCAACCGTTTGAACTTTACTGACCGGATAAACATGCAAGATTTGGCAACGAGAAACAATGGTAGGCAGCAAGCTAAGCGCGTATGGAGCTGTAAGCAAAAATACAGTGTCGGTGGCAGGCTCTTCCAGGATTTTTAAAATGGCATTTTGGGCTTCCTGGCTTAAATTCTGAGCATCTTCAATCAATATGACTCTGCGGATCGCGCCTGAACCGGTTGTTTTTAGTTTAAGCATGCGGATAACTTGCCTGATAGCATCAATCGAAATGTCTTGCCTATCGTTCGCCTTTTGAACGTGCCAAAAATAAGGGTATTTAGTCAGCTCTGCCGCTAATTTTAGGTTGAGCAGTTTCGCTGCTAAAGCCTTAGCCAGCGTTAATTTGCCACTGCCGTTTGCGCCCAAAATCAAAACCGAGTTCGATGGCTTTTTAAGCAAATTTATAACTTGCTTCTTGGTTTCTGTATGTAACAAAAGCTCATTAAGTTGCCGAGCGCTCATTTGCTGAATTCCTCAAAAACTTTAGGAGTAGGAGCCGTAAAAGTTTTAGGCCGCCCGTTTGGCAAATTCAGTTCCAGCTTTTTTGCATGTAGTAACATTTCTCTGCCATCATGTCCATAAACAATGTCGCCCACCACCGGATTGCCAATGTAGGCCATATGAACTCTGATTTGGTGTGTGCGGCCGGTTAGTGGTTTCAGCTCAACCAGCGAAAAATTTTGCCCACCTTTTTTGAAATTTTCTATAACTCTACACTCTGTTTTGGCCGATTTACCTAAGGGGCTGACGCGGAATGTCTGCGGCCTTTTGGGGTTGCGGGCAATCGGGGCGTCAATTATGGCTTCTGGCGGGCTGGGCCAGCCCTCTACAATTGCCAGATACGTTTTTTTAACCTTGCGGGTTGAAAATTGTTTTTGTAGGTAAGCCAGGGCCTTAGTATTTTTGGCGGTGATCATCAAACCACTCGTTGCTCTATCCAACCGGTGGACGATTCCAGCCCTGTTGCCCGTTAGCTTTGGGTCAGTAATTTTATCTTTTATAAAACTGGCGGCAGTGCTTTCTAAGTTAAGAGCGCCTTTGGCGTGCGTTAAAATTCCGGCCGGTTTATTAATGACAATTACATCATCGTCTTCATATACAATTGGCAGCTTAATTTTCGGCGGCTCTAAGTTTAGAAGTTTATCATCAATTGCAACTTTGTCTTTGCTGCGTAGTTTATGGCCGGCCTTAACCGCATGGCCATTTACTAAAACCAAGCTCTCATCAAAGAGTCGGCTTAGAGCTGAACGGGTAAAATCCGAGTATTGTTTAGACACAAAAACATCCGCCCGCTGCCCCGACCATTCCTCTGTGACGACAAATTCCTTCACTTGCTACTTATTTGGTCTTAGCCCTACCGCCTGCTGAACTTTCAGTAGTGTCTGATTGGCGACCTTGCTCATGACCTGCTCGTCAGCTGTTAGCTTTTGCAGCAGCTTTTCTTCGTCAACAGCTGCCAATTTAGTCTGAAGATCGCCTAAGAAGCCTTTTGCCTTGTCCGCTACCTCTGATTTCAGCTCGTTATAGCTGTTTTTACCTTCCCATTGCCGGTTAATTTCTGACTGTGGTTGCTCACTGAGCAGAGCCAGAATTTGCAGTAAGTTGGTTACGCCCGGCTGATTCTGCCAGTCATATTTAATGCTGCCTGCTGAATCGGTGGTGGCAGACATAACTTTAGTGGCGGCCTCTTCCGGCTTATCGGTAAGCATAATGGTACCGGCTGGGTCTTCAACAGACTTACTCATTTTTCTCTTCGGATTGCGCAGGCTTCTGATTCTAACCGGTTCGCGTGTACCGACAAAATCGGCTTGCTCTTTAATGGTGGCCGGCACTGTAAATAGTTCGCCAAAGCGATTGTTCAGGCGCATGGCAATATCACGCGCAAACTCCAAATGCTGGCGTTGATCCTCGCCCACCGGCACCCATTTAGCGCCATAAAGCAAAATATCAGCCGCCATCAGCACCGGATAATTAAACAAACCAACACTGACATTGGCCTGCTGCTCGCTTTTTTCTTTGAACTCGGTCATGCGCGAAAGTTCGCCAAAATAGGCAAAGCAATCTAAAACCCATGTCATTTCGGAGTGCGCTGGTATGTAGCTTTGGCGGTAGATATAGGTATCCGGTTGCTCGATATCTAAGCCGGCCGCCACAAAAACTTTCAGATTTTCAATTGTTTGCTCGTAAAGTTTGCCGTGTTCAATCGGTGTAGTAAAGCTGTGCAGATCAGGAATAAACATATTGAGTTGGTACTGGCCGGCATGTTTCTTCTGCAGCTCCACCATCGGCAGTATTGCGCCCAGGTAGTTGCCAATGTGAAACTCGGCGTTAGAGCGCAGGCCCGTTAAAACAACCTCTTTAGTCATATACATTCCATTTTACATTTTTCATTTCACATTTCACATTAATTTTTCATTAAACATTGATCATTGATAATTCATTGAAAATTGTAAATTGTGAATTGTAAATTGCGCTAAAATGCTTGACTTGTTAAGTATTTTAGCGTTTCGTGTATTGTTGCTTTTTGCGGGCGCCTAGACGGCCGAACTTTTTGCGCTCTTTTTCTCTTGGGTCGCGGCCAAGCAGCTCTGCTCGTCTAAGCGTGCCTCTAGAATCTTCATTAAGCTCAACCAGGGCTTTGGCAATTCCGAGTCGGATAGCATCAACCTGGCTGGCATGACCGCCGCCGCTTACTTTTACGCTAACGGCAAAGTTTTCCGGATCAAGCTCTAGGGCATAAAATGGCTTAAGCAGTTCGTGATGAAGGTATTTACTGCCTCCCAGGTAATCTACTAACGGCTTGCCGTTAACCACAAAGTCGCCCTTCCTTGCCTTGAGCGTAGTCGAAGGGTTGCCCTGCAGGCGTACCCGTGCGGTTGAGCTTTTACGTCGCCCTAGTCCGTAGAAATAATTATTCTTCATTCTTTCTCCTCCAGAGAGATGGGTTGCGGATTCTGGCCTTGGTGCGAGTGCTCGCTACCTCTGTAAATTTTCAATCTGGCAAGCCGACCTTTGCGCAGTTTATTAACCGGCAA
>CAZXDA010000035.1:0-6715 GCA_964639445.1 uncultured Candidatus Saccharibacteria bacterium | reverse complement strand
GTATCTCTACAGCCGAACTAGCGACCCAAAACCTCCACGAACTGTCTTATAGCTTGAAAAGATAGAATTAATTAAAGGCGTACATAATAAGCTGAGCCTCAAAGGCGGCCAGCTGGCGTTTGTCAAATAGCTGAGCTACGGGTACAGCTTGATATTTACGGTTGTCTCTCTGAGGGTCGCGCGTGTCCTATTATTGCCGGATTTTAACAGGCGTTCGGCATCTTGCATGGCTGTTGTCATACTCCGGGCCCCGTGAGCGCATACCTTTATGCAAGCCTTATTTATATCTAGTGCAATCAAATAATTCTTCAGAATGAGCACTAACTATCTGTCGCATTAGCCGTATAATTTCAGGCACTTCATCAGAAGCTATCCGATAGAGCATCCATTGACTGTCGCGCTGTTTCTGCACTAGGCCACACTCAAGTAGACAAGCCAAGTGGGCCGAGACATTGGGTTGCGAAAGTTGAGTGGTCTTAACAATTTCGGCAACTGTTTTTTCATCTTCAAGCAAGGTTTCCAAAATTGCCAATCTTGATTTATCGGCCAGTCCCTTGAAGAACTTAGCTTCAATTTCTAATTGTCTGGTGACTTGCTTGGTATCCATGATGGTAATCATATTACCATATGGTTATATACTTATACTATACTAGGAGATGAGTAAAAAATCACGATGAAACTATTAAATTCAAAATACCGAATAATATTTGCGGCACTGCCAATAGCAATTGCCGCAATCGTGGCGAAACTTCTTTCTCATTGGTTGGGGTGGGACATCGTTGTAATCAGCCCGCTCTATACGAGCTTGGTGGCGGCAACGGTGTTATTACTCGGGTTCCTGATTGCTGGCACGCTGCCCGATTTTGAAGAGAGCGAGCGGCTGCCTGGCGGTATTGTAGCCAGCTTGGACGCAATCCTGGACGAATGCAGTATTCTATACGAGGACAAAAAATCCAAGCAAGCAGTAGAAGCTGTGAAATACGTCGGTGAAGTCACCGCTAACCTAAAGTTATGGTTGGGTGAAAAACGCTCCACACAAGAAATATTCAAAGACATTGCCGGGCTTAATCACCATTTCTTACAGTTTGAACCACTCACCCAACCGAATTTTATTGTTCGTTTGAAGCAGGAGCAAGCAAACCTGCGCCGAATGGTTATTAGAATACACTCTATCAGAGAAGAGTCATTTGTGCCCTCCGGACACGCCATTGCCGAAGGGGCTGCCATTTTCCTGGTCGGCGGATTGGTATTTATAAAAATAGAGCCATTTTATGAGTCACTATTTCTGATTGGATTCATCACTTTTTTACTTGCCTCCATGACCTCCTTAATCAAGGATTTAGGAAACCCATTTGACTATTCGGGCAAGGGCTCTGAAGAGGTATCCCTGGAGCCACTTGATGATTTGTTAGGCCGTATCAAAAATCAATTAGCCGATATGGGGGTGCGCACATGAGAGAGATGGCCAACATTGCCAAAACACCACTGAGCGAAGATGCCGTTGTTGTTAATAATCTAGTGAAAAACTTTGGCCGTTTTCGGGCATTGGATAAGCTCGACCTCAGTGTCAAATGCGGTGAAGTGCACGGTTTCCTTGGTCCAAACGGGGCTGGTAAGTCAACGACTATACGGGTGCTATTAGGCTTGCTTCGTAAGACATCGGGAGAAGTAAATGTGCTCGATGGTGACCCTTGGCGGGATGCCGTAAAACTTCATCGTAGATTGGCATATGTTCCAGGCGAGGTAAACCTGTGGCCGAACTTGTCCGGCGGCGAGTCTATCGATCTGTTAGGTTCTCTGCGAGGCGGGCTGGATAAAAAACGCCGGACGCGGCTGCTAGAGGACTTTCAACTTGACCCCAGCAAGAAATTCCACGCCTATTCTAAGGGTAACCGCCAAAAAGTGGCGTTGGTGGCAGCTTTGGCGGCTGACGTTGAGCTCTTCATATTCGATGAACCTACCTCTGGATTAGATCCGCTCATGGAAGCCGTTTTCCAGAGCTGCGTCAAAGAACTCAGGGCTGCGGGTAAAACGGTACTGCTATCCAGCCATATCTTGGCTGAGGTGGAAGCCTTATGCGACCGAGTGACCATCATTAGCGAAGGTAAGGCAATTGAGTCAGGTACTCTGTCTGAACTACAGCAACTTCGCCATACTTCCATCACAGTCGAAACCGAGAAGCCTTTAACTGACTTAGCGAAGCTCAAAGGCCTCCATAATGTATCAGTTGACGGCAACAAGGCTGAGTTTGAAGTTGGCAACTCTGAACTAGATACCACCTTGGATTATCTCACGAGCCTAAATATCCGCCGCCTGAACAGTCATCCGCCAACCCTCGAAGAACTGTTTCTGCGCTACTATCACAAAGATCAAGCGGCCGCTGGAAAGGCAGATCGATAAATGTCTGCTTTTACCGGAACTGCTCGTCTCGTACGCCTGGCCCTGCGTCGTGATCGCATGAAGCTAAGTGTTTGGGTTGGGGGCATAACGTTGGTTGCACTAGCTATGGCTAGTGTTATGATTTCGGAATATCCCACTGCAGCCGAACGACTACAAGCGGCTAGCCTAATCGCCCATAATCCAGCCCTTCTAATCATCCGGGGCGCTGCGCCTGCTACCAATGCCGGCGGCTTGGCCCTGTCCGAGGGGTCGGTAATCTGGGGAGTACTGGCAGCCTTAATGTCTATTTTTGCCATGGTACGCCATACTCGGCAGAATGAGGAGGCTGGACGCTCGGAACTGATCGGATCGGCACCGGTTGGCCGCTTGGCGGGGTTGACCGCCGCTCTCATGGCTTCGGTGGGAGCGAGTATAGCACTGGCCGGTCTTATCAGTCTGGCGCTAATAATGAAGGGGCTACCTTTAGACGGCTCCCTGGCCGCAGGAGTTGGAATCGGTACTATAGGGATCACTTTTGCTGCTATCAGTGCGGTCGTTGTACAGTTGTCGGAAAGCGCACGCACCACGAGTAGTTTGGCCATGATAGTTTTGGGAGTAACGTACCTCTTGCGCGGCGCTGGCGATGCTTTTGGCAATATCCGCCCGGATAACGCTACTATTACCAGCGCCTGGCCATCCTGGTTGTCGCCGATTGGTTGGGCGCAGCAAATGCGGCCATTCGGCGAAAACAAATGGTGGGTGTTGATCCTGCCGCTAGGCTTGTTCGCGGTTGCAACGATTGCAGCTTACGCACTCAGCTCCAAACGCGATGTCGGAGCCGGCATGTTACCAAGCCGCCCAGGGCCCTCAGTGGCTGCCCCCAGTTTGTTAAGCACACTAGGGCTGGCTTGGCGGCTACAGCGAGGCGTACTGATTGCCTGGCTGCTAGCGATGGCCGTATTTGGAGCGGCTTTTGGATCACTTGGAAAACAGGTTACCGAACTTCAAAACTCGCAAGTCGCCCAGCTGTTTGCCAAGCTAGGAGGCGAATCGACGGACTTCTCCAGCGTATTTTTTGCGGCAATCCTGGCGATACTAGGCGGCATAGCAACCGGATATATTATTCAGGCATTGCTGGTCACAGAAAATGAAGAAGCTGACGGACGCTTGGAGCCTATACTGGCTACGGCGGTACCGCGGCGGCGGTGGCTAATGAGCCACATTATTTGCGCAATGCTAGGTATAACATCTGTATTTCTAACTATCGGATTAACGATGGGGGTTGCCTATGGTCTGGTGGCTGGAGAGCTCTCAAAACAGGTTGTTACCTTGGTGGCCTCGGCGTTGGTTATCATACCGGCCAGCCTAGTAGTTGCTGGCGCGGTTATTGCAGCCATAGGTTTTGCTGCCCGATGGGCAAAAGCGATTGCCTGGGCAGTATTTGCTGCCGCATTAGTATTTGGCCCCTTTGGAGAATTTTTTAATCTACCGGATTCCGTCAGAGACTTCTCGCCATTTAGCCACACTCCGGCTCTTCCGGGCGCAGAACTGGCATTAACACCCGTCCTGGCGCTTCTGGCGATTGCGGCGGCATTATCAATACTCGGCATAATTAGTTTTCGCAGGCGAGACATAAGTGTCTAGGTAGTAAAGTATGTCAGAGATTCGCACAACAAAAACTCAAAGTAGCAGCTGGCTAACCTATCCGCCGGTTCGCAATGCAGCTCTAGCTGGCGTTTTAGTATTGATGGCGATTGTGCTGCGCCGTTTTGACCTGATTAGCCACGCGGTTGAGATCGGTTTTTATATCATTGCTATTATTCTGGGCGGTTATTTCTGGATTCGCGAAGGGGTTGAGGAACTCTGGGAAGATCGCCGCATTGATATTGAGATACTCATGTTAGCAGCCACAGCTGGTGCGGCAGCTTTGGGCCTCTGGGAAGAAGCCGCCTTATTGGTTGTAATTTATGGAACAGCCGAAGGCCTTGAATCGTATACGTTTGCTCGTACTCGCGCTTCCATCCGGGCTCTATTGGACTTAGCGCCAAAAGAAGCCCATCTGCTAAGAGACGGAAAAGAGCAGACAGTATTGGCCGCCGATTTACAAATTGGCGACATCTTTTTGGTTCGCCCAGGCGAGGCAATAGCGACAGACGGAGAGATTGTTCGCGGTAAATCATATGTCAATGAATCCTCAATTACAGGTGAGTCCATACCGGTAAGCAAGTCACCGGGACAAGCGGTCTATGCC
Source organism: uncultured Candidatus Saccharibacteria bacterium (assembly GCA_964639445.1). Taxonomy (GTDB): domain Bacteria; phylum Patescibacteriota; class Saccharimonadia; order Saccharimonadales; family UBA10212; genus 2-01-FULL-49-22. The sequence continues at coordinate 2,085 of CAZXDA010000035.1, read as the reverse complement.
GCAACGCTGAACCAGCAAGGCGTGCTTGAAGTACGAGTTACTGCAACGTTTGCCGATAACACACTGTCAAAAATTGTGCACCTCGTTGAAGAAGCCCAGGATAAGAAAAGTAAAGCCCAAGCTTTCATAGAGCACTTCGGTAGGCGCTACTCACCAATTGTCTTAATCGTGGCAATTGGATTGCTCACGGTGTCCTTCCTGTTGGGCGGCGATCATGATCTGGCGACTAGAGCGGTGGTCTTCTTGGTTGCCGCAGCGCCCTGCGCCCTGGTAATGTCGACGCCGGTAGCGATTGCGGCCGGTATTGGCAGTGCCGGTAAGAACGGCGTGCTTATCAAGGGCGGCATGCACTTAGAGAATCTGGGGAAAATAACTGCTATTGCTTTTGATAAAACAGGCACGCTAACGATCGGCAAGCCTTCAGTGACGGATATCGTACCTGCTAATGGTACTACTAGTGATGTACTCCGTTTGGCTTACGGCGTCGAACAGTATTCGGAACATCCACTGGCTACAGCTATTAACGATAAAGCCGCTTCAGCTAAGTTAAAGCGCCCTAAAGCCACCAACTTCAAAGCCCTGTCTGGCAGTGGCGCCCAAGCAAATGTCGCCCAAAGTCTGGTACGTGTCGGCCGACCAGAGCTATTTGCTAGACAGCTAGCAAATTCTGATTTATCAACTAGAATTCACCAGCTGCGCAATGAAGGTAAAACCGTCGTCTGCGTGGCAGATGGCGATGCGCTCGCTGGTATTATTGCCATCCGTGATCAGATACGGCCGCAAGCTAAAGCTGCCATAGCGGAGCTTCATAAAATGGATATTGCTACTATTATGCTGACCGGTGATAACGAGATCACAGCTAAAGCCATAGCCGAAGAACTAGGCGTTAAAAACGTAAAAGCCAGTTTGAAGCCCGAGGATAAGGTCACGGCCCTGATTGAACTGAAAAAAGAGTATCTAAGTATAGCTATGATAGGTGACGGCGTAAATGATGCACCGGCTTTGGCGACAGCCACGGTTGGCATGGCCATGGGCACAGTCGGCAGCGACGCGGCCATTGAAGCGGCAGACGTGGCGTTAATGGCTGACGATTTAAACAAAGTTGTCTATGCGCTCAAGATCGGCAAAGATGCTCGCTCGATAAGCCGTCAAAATATTGTTTTCTCACTTCTGATATTGGCAGCACTAATACCTTCCGCTTTGCTGGGCGTTATGACAGTGGCGGTCAGCGTGGTCATTCATGAGGTGTCAGAGTTGTTGGCTGTCAGTAATGGCCTAAGAGTCAGGCGCAGTAGCGTAGCACAAAGAGGGTAGCAGCCATACATGCAGGAAACCGTAACATTTTTTGCTGTCAACCTAATTTATATATTCCCTCTTGCAGGGATAGCTGTCTGGTTGTCATTAAACCGAGATCATAGAGCGGAGTTTATAAAAGCGGGTATCTTGGGCGGCTTAATTGCCTATGTGCTGGCTCTGATAGCAGGCAGGCTATATTACAACCCTCGTCCCTTCGTAGTGGAACATACTGCACCTTACTTCGCTCATGCAAATACCAATGGCTTCCCGTCAAATCATACACTTTTCGTGGTCTTTATAGCCCTTTTGGTCATGAAATACAACCAGCGAGCTGGGACATTTCTTTTGGTTCTAGGAATAGTGGTTGGCTTATCGCGAGTGGTAGCGAATGTTCACCACATTATAGATATCTTTGGAGCTGCGGCGATAGCTGCGGCCGGATTTTACTTAGCCCAATTTCTACTCAAAGGAATAACAAAGAAACTGTTAAAATCAATTCGGGTGCTAAACTAGCTAAAAACGGTCTAAGAACACGGTCAGGTTTTAAGCTGCTCAACCACCATATAGCTTCCGGTCAATTCGAGAACCGGAATAAGAAGTAAAATGAAGAACCGCCAGCTTTTGGCGGTTCGAACATTTAATTAACATTTCTAACAACTCACAACAATCCATCTCTGTAGGAGACCCAAAAGTAGACGGTCATAGAACCCGGTCGCTACTTTTGGGTGCCCTACTTGGTACCCGCGGAGGGATTCGAACCCCCGGCCTTCTGGTCCGAAGCCAGACGCT
>CAZXDA010000034.1:0-7023 GCA_964639445.1 uncultured Candidatus Saccharibacteria bacterium | reverse complement strand
GGTTACTGACAACCTAGAAGTTAAGCGGCATTTTGCCCATGACGCCAGTATTTTAGAGCTCACCCCTTCGGTAGTTGTCTACCCAAGAGACGAGGCTGATGTGCGCAAAACTGCCCGCTTTGCCTGGCAGCTGTCTCAACGCGGGCGAACCTTACCAATCACCGCCCGGGGCGGCGGTAGCAACACATCAGGAGTGTCCTTAAGCAGTGGAATTCTGTTACTTTTCACGGCTCACATGAACAAAATCCTTGGCTTGGAGCCCAAAAAGAGGTTAATGGTCGTTGAACCCGGCGCTACCATTGATAAGGTCGAGGAAAATCTTTATTCTCATGGTTTTTTCTTACCGCCCTACCCCGCTTCTTCGGCTTATGCCACTATTGGCGGCGCCCTAGCAACTAATGCCACAGGCGAAAAAACGGTTAAATATGGCTCTATGGGGCAATATGTCGAAAGTTTGCGAGTTGTTTTAGCTAATGGAGAAGTGATTGAAACAGAACAGATAAGTAGGCGGGAACTAAGCCACAAAATGGGATTGGCTACATTTGAAGGCGAAATTTACCGAGCAATCGACGCTCTTTTGGAAGAAAATGCCGAGCTCATTGCCAACGAAAAACAGCACCTTAAAGCTAGACACAACGCAGTCGGATACAACTTATTCGACATTAAATCCAAAAAAGAATTCGATCTTACGCCACTGTTTATCGGCGCCCAAGGCTCTTTGGGCATTATTACTGAAGCAGTGATGCGCGTGATCCCACACCAGCCTCTCACCAGCATGGCAGTGATAAGCATTAATAACATCAATGATTTGCAGGCTATCCTACTTCAACTACTGCAACTTAAGCCAAGCGTCTGCGATATGCTAAACCGCGCCGTTATTGAATTAGTCGGGCAAATTAATCCCACGCAACTGCGGGGCGTGCTGGAAAATCCGCTGGCAGCCATCCATCTTTTTGTAGAGTTTGATGACCTAAAACAGAATGAACAGAAGAAGAAAATCAAAAAATTGCAGAAAATAGTTGGTAAGTATGAGGGTGTCTGCCAGATAGCTTTAAGCTCTGAAGATATGGAAAGGCTGCATAAAATCCGTTATAGTGTGGGCGCTATTTTAACCCATCTGCAAGGGCCAGCCCAAGCCGTACCAATAGCCGAGGATGTCTGCGTGCCGGTCGATAAACTGGTCGAGTTTTTGAACAGAGCGACAGAAATTTATCAAAGCAACGATCTAGCAGCCGCTGCGTGGGGGCATGCTGGCGATGGTATAGTCCGAATGCAACCGATTATAGATTTGGCGCAAGTTGGCGATAGGCAAAAAATGTTTAAAATTTCTGAAGCAATCTATGATGTTGTTAAAGAAATGGGCGGTTCACTTTCAGCCGCCGCCGGCGATGGCCGCATCCGCGCGCCCTACATTGCCAATCTACACAGCCCAGAGTACTTCGAACTAATCAATAAAGTTAAGAAGATTTTCGACCCTTACGGGATTTTAAACCCGGGCGTCAAAACTGCTACACTGGATGAAGTAAAGGCTCTAATGCGTAGCGAATACGATCTATCTCATCATTACGAGCACTTACCTAGAAGCTAAGGAGAAGGATGTATACGTTTATTGGAATTGTGGGCGCTCTGTTAATACTCTTTGGCTTTTACCGTATAAGTATTGGCAAGTGGACAGGCAAGTCTAAATGGTACGAGTTAGACAATCTAATAGGCGCGATTCTAATCACAATTTATGAGTGGCACTTAAAGGTTTATGTGCCGGTCGTTATTAATATTATTTGGGCAGTTGTGGCCTTGCATGGCTTAACGTCCTACCGCCAACGCCGCAAACAGTAATGGTGGGTTCGGTAGGACTTGAACCTACGACCTTCTGAGTGTAAATCAGATGCTCTAGCCAGCTGAGCTACGAACCCACTATTTAGAGGTATTATAACAGATGAGATGATATAATTTAACTTGTATTTGGGCGAGTGGTGAAATCGGTAAACACGCCAGTTCGAGGGGCTGGTGCCGTAAGGTTTGTGGGTTCAAGTCCCACCTCGCCCACCAGTATTACAGATGTTAAAATATAGTTGCGGCGCTTTAGCTCAGTTGGTAGAGCAGAGGCTTGAAGAGCCTTGTGTCCTCGGTTCGAGTCCGAGAGGCGCCACCACGCGGGTGTAGCTCAGTTGTTTAGAGCGTCTGCTTGCCATGCAGAAGGCCGAGGGTTAGAGTCCCTTCGCCCGCACCATTTGGGAAAATTCGGGCGCTTTAGCGCCCTTTTTTCTTGCCGCTAAGGCGATAAGAGGATTGATTTCGGATGAAGCTCGGTTATTCAATCATCGCGCCTGAAAACGGAATACCAAGTGGCCATAATCCCGGCACCGGCGAGTAAGAAACCTTGAGCTAAATCAGGCCCTGAAGCTGGAACATAATCGCCTACACATTCCTGCCCATAATTACTCTTAGTGTATTGCGTGCACGAGGCATGAGATTTCTCTCTAAATGCGTTAATCGCGCCTATGAAAAGCGCTACTGCTAATACAGCGGCAATAAAGCGGGTTAGCCGGTCGTTTTCTAATTTGTCTGCTCGCCAATAGCCTCCTATGTACTTAAGGACTAGCCAGACTAGGATGGGAATACCAATGAGATACAAAATCCTGACCGCCAATCCGTAAGGTTCGATAGGTCCAAATATTAATAGCGCGAAAAATACAAGACCGTTAATTAGGTTTATATTTTCGTCACTCAAACAAGTCTTAGGTTGGTTTGAACGCTCAGTCATACAAAAATTATATCTCAGAGCGAGCTTTAGTTACTAGACCGTATTTAACACTTGTTGTAGGTAACTTTAGGTGTTTAATGATCATGCTAATATTAACTTAAGGATAAAATATCTTTAGACATCAAATGAGGCTGTAATTGCATGAGGAAAATAATCGTCATAACGATGATTACACTGGATGGGGTAATGCAAGCTCCGGGCGGGCCGGAAGAAGATCCATCAAACGGTTTTGAATATGGTGGCTGGACGGCGCCGTTTACGGATGACAACGGGAGCGAGTTCTTCCAAAAAAATATGCAGCCCGCAGAGTATCTATTGGGCAGAAAAACATTCGAGATTTTTGCCAGCTACTGGCCTGAGCACGCAGATGTTTGGCCGGGCATTAATGACGGCATGAAGTACGTCATGAGTAACACTATGGATAAGTCAGATTGGAAAAACACAGTTTTCCTCAAAAGCTTGGTAGATATCAAGAAGCTCAAAAATTCAGAAGGTTCCGACCTCAATGTGTGGGGTAGCGGGAAGCTCATTCAGCTGCTGCTTAAGAACGACCTGGTGGACGAACTCCGGCTTGTAACCTACCCGTTGACACTTGGCCAAGGTCAAAAGCTATTCGCAGAAGGCACGATCCCGGCAGCATTTACATTGACAGAGAGTACGGTCACACCAAGCGGCGTGATCATGGCCAATTACAAGCGAGCTGGAAAAGTCAAGACAGGTACTGTTGGAGCTTAAGGTGGCTAATGTTTCTTTATTCAGCTTTTTCAGCGCGGGCTAGCCATGCCCCGATAAGCCCTAACCCGACTAGCGTAGGGGCCAGATAATAAGCTTCGCTACGAAGCCTTTGATGGGAAATGCTTAATTCGTCGGCCGTAGCCATCTTGGTCGTTTCAGAATGCGACATCTCAAGATGCGCTTCCGGCGGACGTAGTCTTGAATATACTCCTAATCCAATTGTAGTTGCTAAAAACAGCACGCCTAGAAATATAATAAATTTGCGCTTGGCCCAGTTGACATAAGGACCGCGATCAATAAATGGAATTATCGCCAAAAAGCCAAAAAAGCCCACCATCCCCCAAACCAAGCCTTTTAATCCAAACAGGTCTTCTAAGCCGTAGAACGGCCAGAACATCCATAGGGGTTTGGTGACTTCTTGATCTAAAATTCCGGGTTGGCCAATTGGAGCCGGAAAAATTAACGCCAACAGACCGGCAATAGTCAAGAATAAAAGACTAAAACCGGTCAGACGGCGAAGGTGCAGCAAAAAGGTCGAACTGCCGTGTTCCGCGGTCACAGCCGCCACCGCTTCTTTGTGCGGTTTTACGGATATGCCCTTAGCTTTAATTAAGAATAGATGTATACCCAGCAGACCGAATAAAATTAAATAAAGAATCGATATATGCCAAGCGTAAAGTTGCGTGATAATTGGTACTCCTCCGTTCGTCAACCCTATGTGAATACCAAATATCTGCAGGCTTTCCTGCATATGGCCAAAAGCCTCTACGCCTTCCTGATCCCACTTCAAAACAGTGCCAATGAAGATAAATGTTACTGTTATTGCTAGCAGGCCAACACCTGTTAACCAGGTTAATCTTCTTGGCTTCTTATATGCACCGGTTATAAAGACTCGACTGACGTGTAAAAAAAGTAAGATAATAACCAAATTAGCCACCCAGTAATGTATACCTCGGGAAAAATCAAATAGTGGCACATGGCTTATCGCATATAAAATACTGGCGTGCGCACCCTGAAAAGATGGATTGTAAAATTGGGCCAGGTAGGCGCCCGTTATTCCCAAAATTATAAAAGCGGACAGGGTAATGCCGCCAAACATGTAAAGCAGCCGATTAGCATAGGCTGGCACATGATAACCGAGGCTTTTAAGAGCTTCGATGTGGTGACGGCTCATATATTAATCCCCATAATTAATATTAGACTGCTCACAATTTATAATAATTATAGCTTGGAGGTCAGTATATAAACAAAAAACTTATGGCAATTAAATAAAGGTCTCTGAGGTAAGAGATTCTTTTTTAGAAAACTTTCTAGTTTTAGCGGCGGCCAAAGACGTCTGAAACCTTAGCGTTGCCGCTAACTACAGCGACAGCAGCTGCCACTAGCACCAACCCGATACCAGCCATTATCGCAAAGAGGCCTATGGCGACAGGCGAACTCCAATCCCAAGTCATCTTTACCTCTCTACCCACCACTTATTTTCGTACTTTTACAATAGCGCTTATTTGCGCTAAAAGCAACTAACAGATGTGGATATCTTGGTGGGCGAGGTGGGGCTCGAACCCACAAGCCCTTTCAGGCACAGCATTTTAAGTGCTGCTTGTATACCGATTCCAACACTCGCCCTGGAGGCACCGACGGGATTCACACCCGCGTAAAAAGCTTTTGCAGAGCTTTGCCTAGTTCCTCGGCCACGGTGCCATAACTCCTTAATATTTTACTACAAAATAAATTGGTAGAGACAATTATATAGGGGTATAATTGGTGTATGCCAAAACGTTCTTGGACGGATGAACAATTAACAGCAGTGGTTAAAGATTCAAAGAGCTACAGATCTGTGTTAATTAAGTTAAGCCTAATACCAGCCGGTGGAAATTATGATGCGATTAAGCGACGTGTAGAGGAACTAGGAATATCTACCGAGCATTTCACTGGTAAGGGATGGAATGTAGGCGGTCTTTTTGTACCAAAACCTGCTATACCAATAGAGCAACTATTGGTTGAGGATAGCAACGTGCAGAGCTACAAATTAAAGAAAAAACTATTTGTTAAAGGACTGAAGCAACCAAAGTGTGAACTTTGTGGCTGGGCAAAAATAGCTCCAGATGGCCGTATACCGCTTGAGTTAGATCACATTAATGGAATACGTAAAGATAATCGATTAGAAAATTTGCGTATCCTCTGTCCCAATTGCCATAGCCTTCAGCCAACTCACCGCGGCAGAAACAAGAGGACCAGACTACTTAAAATGCTTGACTAGTCAAGCATTTTCGCTGTTAGTTGGCTGTCTGCCTTTTTTGGCGGATTTCCCAGTTTGTAACGTTGTAAAAGCGATCAACCGGCGTATTAGCAGCCTTACGTTCATAGCCGAAAACTGGGCCGCGAGTGATATACAAAAAATTTGACTGATACAGCGCCAGCGCCGGAGCATCATTCCTCCATGTTGTTAGAAAGGTCTTGTATCTTATAGCTCGTAATTGCAGGTCGGAACGAGTGCGAGCACCTTGCAAAGCCTGATCAGTGGCTGCCGATTTATATTCGCTCAAGTTTAAATGGCCTTGGGAGCTAACGCTGGCCTGGCTGCTGTCCCAATAAGCAAACACATCAGGGTCGGCGCCTAAGCTAATGCCATAGAGCAAGGTGTCATAGTCATGATTGGCTATGATTCCACTTTGCAGCTCATCACCGTTAAAGTACTGTACTTTTACCTGAACACCCAATTTAGCCCACTGCTCCTGCAAGAACTTAGCAACCAGTGTATAACTTTGAGTATCTTGGGACGTTAAAGTAAATTTTAGAACCTGGCTATCTTTTGCCCGCTGGCCGCTAGAACTGCGCGGCCAACCCTCTTGATCAAGCAGTTGATTGGCGTAGTCGGGGCTATAAGGTAATTCAGGTAGGCTGGGGTCATAACCCAGTTGGCCGCGCAACAGCGGCTCGTCAACTAGCCGTAGGGGGTAAGGGGTCAAACGGCTGATTAACTGCCGATTAACACCACTAACCAGCGCCTTCCTGATATTGACGTTATTAAGGAGTGGCCGAGAATTATTAAAAAAAGCCATCACCTCGCTGGTTAGTGGTGTCATGTAGGCTTGGACTGTTTTGTCTTGCGCAAGTTCGTCAGGCACGCTTTCCAGCCCGCTCATGGCATTTATCTGCTTCTTTTTAAATGCCTCGACTAACTGGTTTTCGCCGCTGAATGTTAATAGGTTAAAGCCATCTAGCTTGGGTCTGCCCTGCCAATAGTGGTCGTTAGCCGCCAAGGTAATGCGTTGACGCCGATCAGTAGTAGTCGCACTGTTAACTTCTACAAATCGCCACTCAAATGGGCCGGTACCGACAGGTTTGGTGTTAAAAGCCGCGCTTCTAAGTTGTTCCGGTTGGATATCTTTTAATAGATGCGCGGGCACAATGCCGTTGGTTAAAGCATAAGGAAAAGCGCTTAACGGATTAGGCAGGTCGAAGTTAACTGTATAATTGTCCGTTTTTATTACATTAATGTCGCGCCAACTGCTATATAGAGC
>CAZXDA010000033.1:0-7025 GCA_964639445.1 uncultured Candidatus Saccharibacteria bacterium | reverse complement strand
CTACATGAACCGCTTAGATAAACTGCTGACCCGTTTCGCAAGCGGCCATCAAATAAAACTGGTCAGTCATGGCTTTGAAATCCCAAACAAAAAGCCGCTCAAAAGAGCCGGCGCCCTTTTCTTATACATCTACCATGGTTGACAGTGTTATACTGGGGAGTTGAGAGGGTATGAAATTTTCTGGTGCTGAAAAACCAAGTCCAATGCAGGCATTGCTGGCGGCTCTAGCCGACGATTTAGCTCTGCCACTTCTGCAAATTAAATCCGGCCTAGAAGCCAAGGTGTCACCCGAACGACTCGGTCTGAGCGTAGAAAACGGCCTACAGCTAATTGAAGCCTACAAGTTAACACTTAGAATTAATCACAATATAGACAGTCTGGTGTACGAGCCAGTAGCAATCGGTGCTGTTTTGCAAGACGTGGCGCATGAGCTTGAGCCTTATGCTAAAAGATACGCCACCGATTTAATTGTTGATGTTTCTGGCAAAATCACACCGGTTTTAACACATCTGCCAAGCCTGCAAATTGCCATTGAAATTCTAAGTTCAAGTCTAATTCGGGCCCAAGCGGCGCAGGTTCAACAAAAACGCTATAAATTGTTGCTGGGCGCTCACAAAGTGTCAGATAGTGTTATATCTACGGGTGTTTTTAGTAGCATTGAAGGCTTAAGCGATAAAGCGCTGCGCAATGCCCGCTCACTAACCGGCCACGCTCGCCAGCCCCTGCCGTCTATGCCACCCGGCGCCGCCAGCGGTGTTTTGATTGCCGACATGTTATGTACCTCCATGTGGCAGCCGCTGCGGGCTGCTGCTCATGGTGGTCTGCATGGTCTGGCAACTTCCATTCCGATTAGCAAGCAACTGCAATTTGTCTAATGGCGCAGATTTTATTAATCGAATCGGATAGAATTTTGGCTCAAAATATTCTGCGTGCGCTGAAACACTCCGGCCACTCCGTGGATTGGCAGGTTGACCCACAAGCCGCACTCGGCTGCGCTGATGCCAACATACCGGACATTATAATTTTAGATCTTGTTTTGGCGGGGCGGGGTGGGGTGGAATTTCTGTACGAATTCCGCAGTTATCCTGATTGGCAGGGCGTGCCAATTGTACTTTTCAGCAGCTTGTCGGCTCAAGAGCTGGTGGACAGCCTAGACTGTTTTGAACATTTAAATATTGCCGCTTACCACTACAAACCCACCACTGCGCTTTCCAGCCTAATCCAGACCATCCAAAGTGTCATTCCCGCTGGCCTTACCGTCATTCCCGCGAAAGCGGGAATCCAGTCATGATACAAAATCCCAAGCAATTTTCTACTCAAGGCATTATTCTAACTCGCACGGACTACGGTGAGGCCGATCGGATTCTAACTTTCATTACTCCCGATCGCGGCAAAATTACAGCTATTGCAAAAGGTGTGCGCAAAGCCCAAGCCAAGCTGGCCGGTGCCATAGAGCTTTTTAGCGTAGTTGATATCACAGTAGTTGTCGGGCGGGCTGAAATTGATACATTAATTTCAGCCCGCCTAAAAGTTCATTTCGGTAATATCGTCAAAGACATTAAGCGTACAAACACCGGCTACGAGATGCTTAATTTTTTAAATAAAGCTACCGACACCAAGGCCGAAGCAGGCTATTTTGAACTACTGCAAAAAACTCTAATTGCACTTAATAATCTTGATATTTTGGTCGAGCTAACCAAGCTGTGGTTTAAAATGCAGCTTTTAAAACTATCTGGTCATGCGCCCAATTTGCGTACAGATGAGAACGGCAAGCAGTTAGCCCAGGCCAAAAATTATAACTTTGACTATGACAAAATGCGCTTTAAGACGGACGAGCAAGGGGATTTCAGCATTAATCATTTAAAATTTTTGCGCCTTGGTTTTGGCATTAATACACCACCGGCTCTCTCGCGCATCCAAAACGTCGAGCAACTGGTCAAGGACTGTGAGTTACTGCTTGATACTATTCTGAAAACATATATTCGCTTATAATCTGAGACAATGAGTGTTTCTTTGGAAGACATTGTTAGCTTGTGTAAGCGGCGCGGGTTCATTTTTCCGAGCTCGGAAATTTATGGTGGCTTGTCGGGCATTTATGATTACGGGCCGCTTGGCATCATGCTCAAACACAACATCCAAAACGTCTGGTGGAACTTTTTTGTGGCCGGCTGGGACGATATGTACCCAATGGACGCCGCAATCTTGATGAATAAAAAAGTTTGGGAAGCCTCCGGTCACGCTAGCGGCTTTAATGACCCAATGGTCGAATGCAGGCACTGCCATTCGCGCCTGCGCCAAGATCATGTGGGAGGAAACAAATGTCCGGTCTGTGGCAAAGAAGGCACTTTAAGCGAGCCCAAAAAGTTCAATATGATGTTTAAAACTAACATTGGGGTTGTAGAAGACGAAAAAAGCCTCAGCTACTTGCGGCCGGAAACGGCACAGGGAATGTTTGTAAACTTTAAAAATGTTCTGGATACTTTCCAGCCGGGTTTACCTTTTGGTATAGCGCAAATCGGTAAAGGTTTTAGAAACGAAATCAGCCCGCGCGATTTCCTGTTCCGCCTGCGCGAATTCGAAATGATGGAGATTGAATATTTTGTGGAGCCGGATAAATGGGAAGCATCATTTGAAAAATGGCGCAAAGACATGTTGGCCTTTTTCAAAAAAATCGGTCTGCCGGAAGAGATGGTTCATGAGCACGAGGTGCCCGCAGCCGACCGTGCCCATTATTCTAAGCGCACCATTGATTTTCGTTTTGACTTTCCATTCAAAACAGACGAGCTAGCAGGGTTTGTTTATCGGACCGATTATGAGCTTAAAGCTCACCAACAAGCTTCTTGCGTCAGCATGGAGTACCGGCCAAAGGATGGCTCAAAGCCGTTTATTCCTCATGTGGTTGAGCCATCCTTTGGCGTCGAGCGTTTGTTCCTGGCTCTTCTAACGACCGCCTACTCAGAGGATGAGCAGGGCGGGGAACGCCGAGTATTTTTGAAACTCCCCGAGCATATGGCGCCAATTAAGGTAGCAGTTTTCCCGCTTCTGAAAAATAAGCCGGAGCTTGTCAAAAAAGCTCGCCAAGTTTACGAAATGATTAAAAAAGAAATCCCTAACGTCATGTGGGACGACAACGGCAACATCGGCAAACGCTACCGCCGCCAAGACGAAATCGGCACCCCACACTGCATCACCATCGACTTTGACACCCTCAAAGACAACACGGTAACCGTCCGAAACCGAGACACAACTCAGCAGGAAAGAGTCAAAACCGGAGATCTCAGCGAAAAGTTATGAGCTGGCAAGTCATCCTATACGAGAGTGAGGGTGGCCAAAAACCGATTGAAGATTTTATTAATTCACTCCAGCCGGATACAATCGCTAAACTTATCCGGCAGATAGATCTGCTTGAAGAATTCGGACCCCGGCTCGGTATGCCAAACGCAAAACCGATTGGCAAAGGCCTATATGAACTTAGGGTGAGAGGAAGGCAGGAGGTGAGAGTACTATATATCTTTGCGATGAAATCCAAGATCTATCTTTTACACGGTTTTACTAAAAAGACTCAAAAAATTTCACGGATCGATCTAGATATTGCAATCAATCGTAAAAATGAAGTTGAAAAATATAACAAGTAAGTTATAAAATCTAGTTGACATCAATATAACTTATAAGTTATACTTGTTGTCAGCATTATATTACTATGTAATATAATGCTGAGTAAGTAACAGAGGTAGAAGACTTATGAAAGATTGGCAAAAATTTAAGAAAGAATTGCTCAAGAATCCTGCTGTAAAACAGGAATATGACAAACTAGCTCCAGAGTACAAACTAGCCGCTGAATTATTACGAGCTCGCCTTAGCAAAAAACTGACACAGACTGAAGTTGCAAAAAGGGCTGGCGTGAGTCAGGTTATAGTTGCTCGTCTAGAGAGCGGCAATAGTAATCCGACAGTCGAGACTATAGAGAAGGTAGGTAAGGTTTTGGGCAAAAGGCTCAAACTTGTTGGAACCAACTAGCAGGGAATACTTAACAAGTCAAGTAATTATGACCAGAAAGTATAAATTTACTAAAAAAGACGCTAGGAAATTTAATAAGCACGGTATTGATTTAGTTGTGTATGACGAAGGCGTTCTTGAGGCAAATGTCGTGCACGTCTCAGTAAAAGAAGGACACTTTCAGGAGTTCTACGACGTTAAAAGTTGGTATCAGTATTACATTTATGAGGGCAGCGGAACTTTTGTTTTAAATGACCAGAAAATAAAAACTAGAGTCACTGACTTAATTGTTATTCCGCCAAAAACCCGCATCCATTATTTTGGGAATATGGAAATGGTGCTAACAGTCGCTCCGGCATTTGATGAAAAAAATGAACGACATGTCCGTTTTGTCGATAAATCCGAAAGCCCGTACAAATGAGCACTACACCGGCCACTAATTTCTTACAACTAGAACTACATGTTCCAGATTTTGAGCCAGTCAAGAACTATTATCAAAAACTTGGATTTGAAATCGTCTGGGAACGGTCCTACGAAGGGGAGAAAGGGTACCTAGTGATGAAAATGGACGACAATATTTTATGTTTCTGGCCTGGTACTGAACATGTCTTTAATCAGTCATATTTTAAAAAATTCCCCAAAAATACCCCGCGCGGCTACGGAGTAGAGTTAGTTATTATGGTCGACAATATCGAAGATTACTACAAGAAAGTTAAAAATTTCGCCAACATTGTTGAGCCTTTACAAGTCCGTCCGTGGGGCTTGAAAGACTTTAGAGCAGCTGACCCGTTTGGCTACTACCTAAGATTCACGAGCAAGCACAACATTTTGGATAGAAAAAACGCTATCGCTTAGTAGATAAGTCAATAAAACTTCCATGGATATAAAGACTGTATTTATCATAATTAGCACAATTCTGACTTTGGTAAGTATGGTGCCATATATTCTCGATGTCATTAAAAGAAGGACGAAGCCGCGTTTGGTCTCGTGGTTCAATTGGTCAATTCTTTCTGCGATCGCAGGCGCAGCCTCACTGAGTGATGGCCAATACGCAGCGGCTATCTTGTCCTTCAGCGCAACCACGGAAACAATGGCTATTGTTTTCTTGGGCTGGCGAAACGGGAACAAGGATTTTGAGTTTTTTGACATCGCCTGTCAGATAGGTGCGGCGATTGGGCTGGTTTTATGGTGGGCATTCAACTCGCCAGCAATAGCAGTTATCGCAAGCGTAACTATCGATTTCATAGCCAGCTTACCAACTTGGAGACATGCTTGGCTGAGACCCAGCGAAGAAACATGGATAACATTTCTGTTAGCTGGTACAGGCGCTCTGTTTACAGTTTTCGCGGCTGAAACAATTAGGGTTACATCTTTAGCCAACCCGATTTACCTTGTTTTAATTAACTTTTTGTTAACCGCGACAATACTCTATAGAAAAAGAGCTCTAATAGAATTACCAAAAACCAGCGTAAAATAAAACCATGGGTTCATTTATAGAGATCAATGATACGCTTCGGATTACAAAAGAGCAGGGTTTCCCGGCGGAACTAGACATAGAAAAACACCTGCAAAGACCATATGAGATCAAAGACTTTAAGGATAAAGTATTCGAGTTTAGGGCCAAGCCCAAGATCCGTGTTTACAAAATTCCCCCAGTCCGTAATTTTTTGGTTGAGGATCTGGGTGGCAAATGGCTCTACTGGGGGCGCTGTTATATTATTGAAATAAAACACGACTATGTTAGGCAGTAAACGTCAGGCAAATTCAAGATTATTGCTATTAATACACCTGAGCAGATGAAAGAAGCCTTTGAGCTAATTGACTTTGGCCGGCCCGAGCTAAACTACTTCCAATAAATTCCCAAAACCGGCGTAAAATGGAGATATGGATAGGAAACAATATTCGCCAGAGATTCTAGCTCAAGCCAGCTTAGATATCGCAAGCGACCCCGAGATAGGCAACCCCCACCTAGCTCGCCGAGTGGAGCAAGAGATTGCTGATGGTGGTGACGCTTTCTACCTTGTATTTAGAGCGCTTGGAAATGGCCAGGTGATAATGGAGCAAGCCGAAAGACGTAGGCTAGAACAAGTGAGCAATGGCAAAATCAATAAACCAGGAAAGACACGACACCGAGGAGATAATTAGTACGTTATAATTTTATTATAACACACATAGTAAGAACACCTAACAAGTCAAGTAATTCGAAAAGGAATAATATGAAAGAGAGGGCGGTGACGATTGAGAGAGCCAAGAAGATTGGCGACCAGTTTGGGATAAATTGGGACGAAATTAGAATTGAGGAATTCAGGCGTGGGCTGGAAGTGGAGCAGGAGCACGGCAGCTTATGGGGAGAGGCAACTAATGTGACGGAGGATGACCCATTGCTCACGGGCCGGATTGCCTTGGCTCACCTCAAAGAAATACCGGATTATTACACTCGCCTCGACAAAATGGAATCTGAAGCCAAACAAATAGAATGAAGTTATGAAAAAAGTGAGGCGAGGGAGCGGCGCATTGCGCCGCTCCCTCTTGTCCGCGCCTCAGCTTGTCGAGCCGTAGAACACGGCGCGCCTGAGCCCGATGCGGGCGATCTCGCCCGCGTTGAGCCCGGCCATGCAGCGGCTGATCTTACCCTTGGTGCCACCCGCGTTCGTGTCGATCAGGTCGTCCCACACGTGGTCGTAGAAGTACACGACCTTCTGGTAGACGAACTGGACGCGAACGCGACTTCCCGAAGGGATCGAGTTGTGCTTGCCGTCAGGTACTTCCACGGACACCGTGTGGCGGCTGTAGGGGCCGCCGATGGTGAACGTGACCCTGACGCCTGAGCCGAGCTGGTCGACCGTCGCACCGCCGGGATTGAAGATGTCGGTACTGCCGACGGGGCACGTGGCTGTCGCCGAAATCTGCGTGATCGGAGTGACGACCGCGTTGTAGCGCGCCGCCGGGTCGATCCCGGCCGCCTGCACGTACGTCACGTTTGTCACCTGCCGGTTGGCGTCGGGTCCGGGGGTCCACCCGTTCCAACC
>CAZXDA010000032.1:0-7288 GCA_964639445.1 uncultured Candidatus Saccharibacteria bacterium | reverse complement strand
TTGCCGCATTGGGACTATAAAGTCCCCGGGTTAGCAAAAATGCGACACTTAGTCACAGGTGTTGATTTGTTAGCCAGCACTTGGTTGATTATCCTGCTGGCTTTTTTGTTGCCTAGCCACGGTTGGTTAGCTCTTTTTGGCGGTTTTTTGAGCATATTGCCCGATACTATGTGGCTGCCTTATATATTGCATGGCAAAAGCAGTCCGATGCATAAAAATACACCTCTGCACATGACGCGCCGCTTCCATTCTAAGATTCAGTGGAGCGAATCACAGCTTGGTTTAATAGTTGAGATTATTTGGTTTGTGCTAATGCTTCTGTTGCTAATAAAAATATCTACACTATGAAAATCACATCTTTAAAACAACAGGTTAAGAATCCGGAGCGGGTGAGTGTTTTTGTTGACGGAATATACTCTTTCTCTCTAAGTTATAACGAAATTATTACGTACAAAATTAAGAATGATATGGAGTTAAATGGCTCGGATATTAAAAAACTTAAAAAAATTTCGGCTGACGGTAAGCTGCGAATGCGGGCGATGGAGTGGCTGCTTAACCGGCCGCATTCGCAGCGCGAATTTCGCGATTACTTATACCGCAAAAAGGCCGACCCGGAATTAACAAAATCTTTTATTAAAGAATTTTCTAAGAAGCGCTACCTGGACGACCGCAAATTCGGACAGTGGTTTATTGATTTGCAAAAGCGGCGCGCTAAAAGCAACCGCGCCATCCGCTCTGAGCTGTTTAAAAAGGGCTTAAACAGAGAGCTTGTGGACGAATTAATGGCAGCTGAGGAAGATGATGAAGCCGCAAGGCTTAAGACACTAATTGTAAAGAAACAAAAAATAGCACGCTACCGCAATGACCCGCTCCGCTTGGCAAAATACTTAACAAGTCAAGGATTTTCCTATTCTTTGGTAAAAGCACATTTGAAATTAGACAATAACAAAGAGTAGATTCCCTATTTGTACGTTATAATAAAATTATAACGTACAGTGTGGATGAACTAAGATCTCAAGAGGTGGCGATAGCGCGGGCCGGCACTACTTCTTCAGCGTCTTCCGTAACTTCTGTATCGCGAACCAGAATGTAATTATCTGTGACTTCTATAATTTGGGTACGATCAACCAATAAAGTGTCTTGCGAGCTAAAGAGTTTGGTTATTGGCCGTGTAACATAGAGTTTTTGCACAAACATGCCGTCGTTATAAGAAAAGTCGCTGACTTTACCCAGTTTGTGACGTTTGGTCTTAGCCAACTTGCCTAGTAGCTGAAATTTGATGTCCAAAATTTCGCGGTGGCGCACTAAATCTTTCGGCGAGCATAAGACTTCATCGTCATTTACAGCCAAACCTTGAGGCATCATCTCTCTGACATCTTCAGTTAAAAGGACAAGCCTGTTTTTGCTACTGGGCATACTGCACCACCAGCCTAAAATTTTAAGATTATGAGGATTAATAATTGGCTCAATGGCTGTCGCAATCTGGCTACCGCTGCGCAAACTCATCACCGGCCGATTAAACAGACTCTTACTCATGAAAAGCATAACTTCCTTAAGTATAACTCTGATTCAGCACTTTTATTAGCTTAAGCAGTTGCTTAACTGAGCAGAGGTGTGTAGATTGAATTTAATGAAGAAATATTTTCTAATAATATTTCTTATGCTTTTTGGGCTGATTGGTCCTTTATCAAAGACTGTCACGGCGGCTCCGCCGCCGCTAAGCGCCCCGCTAGCTCTTTCTTTCATTGAGATCCAGATAACCGGCACTAACGAATTTGTGGTTATACAAAACAGTACTTCTGGACCAATAAACCTAGGGACGTATTGGCTTTACGGCCACAATAACTATAATCCTTCGGCTGCGGGAACTACGACCTCGACACAACAGCTGCCGAGTGCCAGACTAGATCCGGGGCAGACCCTTCTTTTGAGTGCCAATGCCCAAAATACCTGTGGAGCAGCAGTCGCCGGCCGTCTGTCTATCAGCCTGGTGGACGGAATTAGTTCCGGGGGTAGTGGCGGTTCGCTGGAACTACTGAACAGTAGCGGCGGTATAGTCGATTCTAGTGATACTGATTTCGTATCCTGGTATAAGGATGCAAGCGCAGACATCAAGAACCTTACGAGCAGTAGCGGGCCGGTCTATTATCGCTACCAAAATACGACCCCTCCGCCGGCCTTTAGTTGGCAGCCGGCCAGTTTTAGCAGCACTGATCCCTGCCAGTTACTAGTAGCTTCAGAGCCAGCCGATACAGGCGCCATCGGCTGGCTTTTACCAGGCGATCCGCCGCCGGTCACTTTTGTAGATTCTAGCAGTGCCAGTAGCTCTAGCCTGCCAGCAGCTGATATCGGCCTGATGGCGCCGCTGATCAACGAGCTCTTACCTAATCCAGCCGAGCCGGCCAGCGATGATGAGGACGAATTCATTGAACTTTACAACCCAAATAATGCAGCATTTGATTTGACAGGCTTTAGACTGCAAGTAGGTACCACCACTCTTCATACGTACACCTTCCCGGAGGGCACCAATTTGCCGCCAAAGTCTTTTACAGCCTTCTATTCGATTGACACCAACTTGGCCTTGTCAAATAGTGGCGGGCAAGCGAGATTACTTGATCCGCTAGGCAACATTATCAGCCAAACAGATGTTTACGATACAGCTAAAGAGGGCAAGGCCTGGGCTCTAGCTAATGGCAAGTGGTATTGGACGACCAGTCCTACGCCGGACGCCGCTAACATTATCAATCAACCGATGACAACCAAGGCTCTGAGTGTCGGTTCAACTACATCTAAAAAAGCCGCTTCTAAAAGTTCTGCTAAACCTAAAGTAAAAGCCGCCAGCGCTTCGAACAATAATACAACAACAGATACTAGTCCGAGTTCTAACCTTAACCCTCTGATACTTGCCGGCATTGGCGGATCGGCTTTACTATATGCTGGTTATGAGTACCGCCATGACTTGGCAAACCGTCTCTACCAGCTCCGTCGCCACCGAGCGGCTAGGCGAACTGCTGGGCAAGTTGCTGAGGCCACCGATAGTTCTCGAGTTACGGTCTGACCTTGGCGGCGGCAAGACCACATTTGTGAAGGGGCTGGCGCGCGGCGCAGGCAGTGATGATACCGTAACCAGCCCGAGTTTTACTTTGAACCAAATTTATAGGTCAAGAGATGGTGTTATGATTTCGCACTTTGATTTTTATCGGTTAAAAGAAGCCGGCATTATGGCTGATGAATTGGCCGAGTCACTGGAAAATAATAAGACCATCACAGTTGTAGAATGGGGCGATGTCGTCGAAGATGTTTTGCCAAATAGTCGGATAGTTATTGAATTTAAACCAATAGCTACCACTACTGATGAGCGCCAAATCACGTTTATTTATCCGGAAAGCTGGGCGGATTTGATCCAGAAACTAGAAAACTCATGGCTGTCATTCCGGCGAAAGCCGGAATCCAGTCTGGATCCTGAAACGAGTTCAGGATGACAAAAGAGATGAAGTAGACAATGGTAATTTTAGTTGTCAGGACAGACAAGGAAGAGGCGGAGCTTTATTTATATGAGGATCAGAAGCAACTTGCAGAGCTTAAATGGAAGGCGCATAGAGAGCTAGCCAGTACCATTCACATAAAAATCAATGAAATACTTAACATGTTAAGTATTTCATTAGAGGATATTGAAGGCATGGTTTGTTTTAAGGGACCGGGTAGCTTTACGGGGCTACGGATCGGCTTAAGCGTGGCTAATGCCCTTGCTTGTTCTCTGAATATTCCAGTCGTCGCCCGATCGGGCGACGACTGGCTGCAAAAAGGCATAAAAGACTTATTGGCTGGTAAAAGCGACAAGATAGCCATCCCCAAATACGGCGCTCCAGCCAAAACCACAAAGCCAAAAAAATAATTTCGTGGTATATTATTTTCAGGATTTGAGTGAGTTTTGGATCCTAATTTCTAGATCAAATAATTGTTGAACCACAGGCGTGAGATATCAGACTAAAGAAGTGATAGTGATCGTTTGAATATCTGGCGCATTAGGTCCTAAGGAGGACAAATGATAGTACTTACTATTGTGCTGGCAATAGCCGGTCTTCTAGTTGGTGGTGGCGGTGGTGCATATGCTATGCGGCGCTATGCAGGTAAGGCCGAACAGAAAGCCAGAGCTGAAGCTAAAAAAGAATTAGAAAAGGCCAAAAAAGAGGCCGAAGAACTGGTTAGGAAAGCTCAGGAAGAGGCTGACAAAAGAGTTGACGAGGCTCGCAAGGACGAGCAAAAACGCCGAACTGAACTTAAGGATTTAGAACAACGACTACTTGAACGACAAGAAGCCTTAGATAAAAAGCTTGATGAGCTTGATAAACGCTCACAAGATCTACGTAAAGCTGAAGATGAGGTCGAAGCGCTAAAAAACGAGATTCGTGAAATCCGCGCTAAGCAGCAAGACAAATTAGAGAAAATTGCTAAACTTAGCAAGGCCGAAGCTACGGAAAAACTGATGCAAATGACCGAGCGCGATACTCGTCACGATCTGGAAGGCTTGATTAAAAAAATCCAGGACGATGCTAAAGAAAATGCCGAAGAGCAGGCTTCGACCATTTTGGTTTCCACTATGGAACGAATGGCTTCCGAGGTTACGGCCGAACGCACCGTTTCGGCCGTTAAGCTCGAAGACGAAGAAATGAAGGGCCGTATTATTGGTAAAGAAGGTCGTAACATTCAGGCTCTGCAACGAGCAACCGGCGTGGATATTTTAGTAGATGAAACGCCGGGCATGGTGGTACTCTCCAGCTTTGATCCGGTGCGGCGCGAAGTGGCCCGCCAAGCACTAGAGATGCTGCTTAAAGACGGCCGAGTACATCCGGCGCGAATTGAAGAAGTAGTTGAAAAAGCCCAAAAGCAAGTCCAAAAAGAGGTGATGCGGGCCGGTGAAGATGCCGCCCGCGAAGTCGGCTTAGTGGGAGTTCCTAAAGAAATTTTACAGCTGCTCGGTGAGCTTAAATACCGTACCAGTTACGGCCAAAATGTGCTTAAGCATTCAGTTGAAATGGCGCATCTGGCCGGCGTGCTGGCCGAAGAGTTGGGAGCCAATGTGAAGACAGCCAAATACGCTGCGCTGGTTCACGATATCGGTAAAGCTTTAAGTCATAAAGTTGAAGGTAAGCATCATCACATCAGTGGAGAGATTTTACGCAAGTATGGTGCGTCGGAAGAAGTGGCCCATGCCGCTGAGGCTCATCACGACGACATGGAAGCCACCACTCTGGAGGCTCTAATCGTCCGCGTTTGCGATGCTATTTCCGGTGCCCGACCGGGCGCCCGTAATATCAGCGCTGAGGGCTTTGTTGAGCGTATGCGCGATTTGGAAAATACCGCCACCGGCTTCCCAGGCGTTGAAAAAGCCTATGCCATCAGTGCCGGTCGCGAAGTAAGAGTCTTTGTTTACCCACAAGAGATTAACGACTTACAGGCTATTAAATTAGCCCGAGATGTAGCCAACAAAATCGAATCAACTATGCAGTACCCAGGCACTATCAAGGTGAACGTTATCCGCGAAACTAGGGCAATAGAGTATGCGAAGTAGCAATTACCTCTGTTTGCTGGTATAATCACCTCTGTTACGGGGTGTGGCGCAGTTGATAGCGCGCTGCGTTTGGGACGCAGAGGTCGCCGGTTTAAGTCCGGCCACCCCGACCATTTTTTATAAGCGGGGATTGGCGCAGCCCGGTAGCGCGCACCGTTCGGGGCGGTGAGGTCGCCAGTTCAAATCTGGCATCCCCGACCAAGACTGCGCTACAATAGCGCTAATGCTTGCGATCGTTGCGGCGCTGGTTGGAGTATTTACTCTACTTGTTATAAGTGAGCTTCTGGGGCGCCGTAAAAAGCTGCGTGGTGATCCTCAAAGACAATTCGTCCATATTACAGTTGGTAGTTTTATAGCCTTTTGGCCATGGATTATGAGCTGGTCGGCCATTGTATGGCTAGGTGTGGCGATGCTGCTAGTTGCCTTCATAAACCAAAGACTTAAAATTATTGATTTCCATTCCAGGCTAAATCGTGATACTAACGGGCACATCTTCTATGCCTTGTCGATAATTTGTAGCGCTCTTATAACGCATCAGAAAGTCTTTTTTGCGATAGCCATACTAATTATGGCAATCGGCGATGGGTTGGCTAACGTTGTCGGGCAAAGATACGGCAGAAATTGGCAATATAGGGTTTTTCATCAGACTAAATCGGTTATTGGTTCCATGACCATGTGGTTTTCCTCGCTTATTATTTTGGGCGCAGGGCTCTTATTTGCACATAATACAATCGATTTTTCAAACTATGTTGTTCTACTTATAATACTGCCGCCAATCATTACTGCTGCCGAAAATATTTCGGTAGCGGGTGTAGATAATCTAATTTTGCCGCTAGTAACCCTAGCTGTGCTGAACCTGGCTAGATAATCTAAGCCTTGCCGATTAAAATGCCGGCGGCAAAAACCAAACCGCCGCCTACAATAACCTGCAGCACTGATATCCAAAATTTCATCTGGAAATATCTATATCTGATAAAAGCAATGGTTACTAATTCTAAACCGACAACCAAGTAGGCAATGGTTAGGGCTAGATTAATGTTGGACACCAAAAAAGGAATGGTATGAAAAATACCGCCAATAAAGGTCATTAAGCCGATAATGATTCCGCGCCGCAGCGGGCGGCCACGTCCGGTTAGCTCGCCGGTATCGCTTAAAGCCTCAGCAAAGGCCATACTAATACCGGCGCCAACGGCAGCAGCTATTCCAGTAACGAAAGCATAATGCGGTTGATGCGTAGCAAAGGCCACGGCAAAAATTGGCGCCAAAGTGGAGACCGAGCCGTCCATTAGTCCAGCTAAACCAGGCTGTACCGTTTGTAAAACAAAACGGTTATATTCTTCCTCGCTTTGAGGTCGCCGGCCGCCCATACCAATTGGCCAAGCAAAAGGATTAATCTGTCTTTTATCTCTTTGCATAGAATTTGGGGCGAACGATGGGTCTCGAACCCACGACCTACGGGACCACAACCCGTCGCTCTAACCAACTGAGCTACGTCCGCCGCGCTGGCAAATTATACCATTGATTAACAGATTAGACTATGGTGTTTCACTGCTCAGATCTTCAGGGGAGACTGCTAGTTCGCCTAGCGTCATACCTAGATCTTGGTCGCCGATCGCCTCTTCTGGCGGCCGGCTTATTGGTTGGGCATATAGTTCCATTGCCCGACAGTGAAAAAACAGCTTTCCCTGCACCTCTTCATTCTCGAACATCTTACCT
>CAZXDA010000031.1:0-7809 GCA_964639445.1 uncultured Candidatus Saccharibacteria bacterium | reverse complement strand
CTACAGTCCCAGTGCGTAGCGGAAGATTGGTGCTTGGTAGCTGGCAGCGGATAATTTTAGTAGAACTCGATGGCCCGCGCGAACGACAAATCATGGTAACTAACTTGTGAGGGCAAGATGGTCAAAAAATGGTCACACCAGGTAACTAAAAAGAGCAATGCTCTTGATCTGGAAAGCAGTGTTTTTACGTGGAGTGACCCCAAAAAGATTGCTGTCTCGCTAAAGAGATCAGCCGAGGCCAGCACCCGGCGCAAAGCTGGGCCATACCAGTCGGCCATGAGCATGCTCAATTTCTACATCAACCGCGCCGGCAAAAATCTGCCGGCTGAGAGGAGGCGGATTTTGGAACAGGCAAAACAAGAGCTGCGCAGACTTTTCCACAAGCAAAAAGCATAGGCTGTATAAAATACTTGCTCAAAGCGCAAGAAGCTCGTATATTAAAAATGTATTTAAAGTTCGCGGCATGACTGCCACCTCGTGAAAACCGCGACAAGGAGGACGAATGAATATAGAAGTGTTTTAGCCAACCATTTTGGTTGGTTTTTTGTTTACTAAAGTAGTCGTTATTTAAAACTTTCGGGTCCTGCCGCTCAAGGAAAACCTCCCGTCCGTGCTCGATAAATCTGCGCGCGCACGGGTCCTTCCTTCCGCGTCACCCAAAAGTTTTAATCAAACATAAGGAGAAAATCGTGCAATCAATAAAAGTTGTTAAAACACTTCCCTGGGGTGATGAGATATATAAAGAAATCCCGTTGCATAAAAAATCAGCCAACAAATTTTACGCTCGCCACGCCCGTAACGCCGAAGGCAGAGAGTATATTGAGTTCTCAAAATTCGGTCCAATACCAAGCAATGAAACCGGCACCTATTCGCAAAAGCTAAGATTGTTTAGTCCGTTGCAATGGGCGCAAATAAAACATTATGTCGAGAACGAACTAGCACATTCGATCGGCTGGAACCTGGCCGCCGCTGAGGAAGAATTTACATCTTCTCAGGCTGAGCAAAGAGATAAAAACATTGCAAAAACCACAACTTAAATAATTAACTTAAGCGTTTGACAAGCCCTATGCCTGGGCGTATATTGGGAGCCAGATCATCGTGAGGTGATTCAGTGACCATCCGCAAGGAGAAGTCGCGTAAATAAGCGCCCCTAAAAAGGCGCTTATTTATTTTGACTTCGTTAGGTAGGGGCTAAGTTTGGGAGCAAGAGCTTTTGGAATATGACTAATCAACAGTTCACGCCACACCAGTTGACGCCGGCCAGGCTGGTAGCCAAGCGCGGCGAGGCTAAAAATAATGCCCACTAAAATCATTAATAAAAAGTCCATTATCTTTAAAAGTGCGCTAAATTCATCAATAATGGTTTGTGACATGGCGCCCATTGATCCGAATATAATCAAAGCCAGGCCAAGCGCGCCGATAATATGCCGGCTGGGCCTATAGGTAAAGCGTTGTTTAAAACTGATTATGACAGCCAGAGCAACCAATAATAATCGAACAGCCACTGTTAATTTATTGTCAGAAATAAATAAAAACAGAGGATCATCAGTATTCTGAGCGCCAAGAACGAATAGTTCGCCTACGCATGTGGCAATCACAATACTCATCAACTTAATAATCATAGGCCAGCCTCACTTTCTGCCTAAGCCCAATCAATAATGGCGTCTAAATTAAACAACAATACAATATATTTTGTCTGTGTAAATCCTCACAAAGAATAAAATTTTTTTCCTGTGGAAATGTATTTGAAAATTAGCCTAGTTGAGACTATTATGGGCTTATTAATATTAAGGAGGAGGCGTATGCCATTCACTCACAGGCAATCAGTCGCATGGCTGGTTCATTCTTTCGTGGGCGTAGCCGAGCTGTTGCTCGCACTACGTGTTGTTCTGCGGTTCTTTAATGGGAACCCAGATGCAACATTTGTTCACTGGGTTTACACAGTGACAGCTCCGTTGCTTGAGCCACTACGCGGCGTATTCACATCATTTGATGTGGTCAACCGAGGGTGGGTAGTAGATTACGTGGCGCTCTTCGCTATGGCGGTTTGGGCAGTTGCCGGCTACGTGCTGGTTGGCTCGCTGGGTCGCTGGGCCAAGAGATAAGCAGGCCTTGCGGCTTTAGCTAAAGATAAGATCTAAAAGCATCAAAAGGTGCAGCTTTTTAATGGCTGCGCCTTTTACTTTTGTACTACAATAATAGGCACTATGGCCTATATGAGGGAGCGCAGCGCTGCTTACAAGCCGGGACAAACGGCTCCCTATAGGGTATCACGTAGCAAAATAGATTTATTCGTTGAATGTCCGCGCTGTTTTTGGCTGGACGCCCGACTCAAGATCAGTCGACCTAAAGGCCCGCCGTTTACTCTCAATTCAGCGGTTGACCAGTTATTAAAACAGGAGTTTGACGCGCTCCGCAAAGACGGCAAACAGCACCCACTGCAGGTTGAATATGGCATCGACGCTCAGCCGGTGACGCACGACAAGCTCAATGTCTGGCGCCAGAACTTCAAAGGCGTAGAATATTTGCACCAGCCGACCAATTTGCTGATCACCGGCGCTATCGACGATCTATGGCAAAATTCCAAAGGTGAATACATAGTGCTGGATTACAAATCGACTTCTAAGGCCGAAAAAATAGAAAAGCTGGGCAACGAGAGTTGGCACGACGCCTATAGGCGTCAGCTGGGAGTTTACAAATGGCTGCTCAAAAACAATGGCCTGCCGGTCAGCGATACCGGCTACTGGGTTTATTGCAACGCCGCCAAAGACGGCAAAGTTTTTGACAAAAAGCTGGAATTCGAGCTGACGTTGATTAGCGAAAAAATTGATGATAGTTGGGTTGAGCCCACGCTTTTTTCGATTAAAGAAGTACTCGACTCTGATCATATGCCTAAAGAGGCTACTACCTGCGAGCACTGCACCTATGCCCGTGCTCGAACTGAGCTTACGCTAAATCACTTACAAGATAAAAAAACTCATAAAATTCAAACTAAGTAGCTATAATGAAGCTATGTTAGACATCCGCTTTATCCGCGGAAATGCGGAGCTGGTGGCCGAAAAATCGAAGCAAAAAGGCTTTGAAGTTGATGTAGCCCAGCTGCTCGGCTTCGATGACAAAAGGCGACAGCTGCAGAAAAAAGTCGACGGGCTAAGACAAGAAAGGAATAAGTTGACCGAGGCCGCCAAAGGCCAAAAACCGACTCCTGATCAGATTGAAAAAGGCCGCCAACTGAAAGATAAGCTAGCCGATTTAGAACATCAGCTGACCTCCACCGGGCAAGAATTTGACTCGCTTATTAAGGCGGTGCCGAATGTTTTTCCGGACGATACACCGCTAGGTGGAGAAGAAGCGAATCGTGAAGAAAAAAAGTGGGGTGATGCCAGCGCCAAAGACTATGACGTTAGAGACCATCTGGCTTGGGGTGAAGAGCGTGGACTGATTGATTTTGAACGCGGCGCTAAAGTGGCTGGCAATAAATTTTATTTTTTGCGTGGTGCGCTGGTTGAGCTAGAATTGGCCATTTTTAGCTTCAGCATAGAGATTGTCAAAAAGAACGGCTTTGTGCCGATGGAGGTACCTCATTTAGTTAATAGCCGCGTCATTGAGGGCGCGGGTTTTTCGGCACGCGGCGCCGAAAAACAGATATATAAAGTAGAAGATGAAGATCTAAATTTAATCGCCACGGCCGAGATTCCCTTAACCGGTTATCACGCTGACGAAATTTTGAATAAGAAGGACTTACCGGTATTACTGGCTGGGTTAAGTCCGGCTTATCGGGTAGAAGGTGGAGCCTACGGTAAATACAACCGTGGACTTTTTCGTACCCATCAATTTAATAAGCTCGAGCTATATGTCTTTTGTAAACCACAAGAAAGTGAAGCCTGGCATCAAAAAATGGTGGCCATCGAAGAAGAAATATGCCAGAAGCTGCAAATTCCTTACCGCGTGGTGCGTATAGCCGCCGGCGATCTGGGGGCACCAGCCTATAAGAAATATGATGTTGAATACTTTAGCCCGGCCGACAAATCCTACCGTGAACTGATGAGCTGCAGCAATGTAACCGACTATCAGGCACGCCGGCTAAACATCAGATATAGAAAAGAGGATGGCGAGAATGAATATGTCCACACGCTTAATGGCACGGCTGCTGCCACCAGTCGTCTGCTGGTCGCTATTATCGAAAATTATCAGACAGCTGGTGGCAAAGTTGGCGTACCGCAAGTTTTGCGTCCCTATATGGGAGGGCAGATGACTATATGACCCCGATTAGAAGTAGCACGACTACGTCTAGCTCTGATTCTCTTAAGCAGAATCAGACTTCTAACGGGGTCTATCCCGTTAGACTTCAGCCCCTAACGTGCATTAAATGTCTATACATTGGACAACAGGCTTGGCTTTTAGTTATATTTAATCTTTCTAAATTGGAGGTTGGAGTCTAATCGGGATGATGCGTTTGAATATTGATCATATTCACGTGGACGCCGACCCAAAGACAGAAGCCTATATTAATGAAAAAATAGGAAAACTTGATCATCTGCTCTCGCGGCATGCGCGCAAAAGCGCGCATGCCGCGGTGAGGCTAATAAAAGGGCCAGGTAGGGGAAAGAAACAGTTTACATGTGAAGTTGTTATTCATTTGCCGCACGAAATTATTACCACCAATCAAGATGCAGAGAGCCTAAATGCGGCAGTTGATTTAGCTGAAGCCAAACTTAAAAACCAACTGAAGAAATACAAAGACAAACATGTGATGAGTCGCCGTCAAAAAATTCGCCGCTTCGTTAACAGAATCCGCCGCTAGCAATACTTAACTTGTTAAGTATTCAGATTGTCGTCCCCGCGGAGGCGGAGATCCAGTCTAGATTCCGGCCTTCGCCGGAATGACGTAGTCGGGTACAATAGATTATTAGCTGAGATTGGATTTTTATGGCAATTTTACCGAGTAAAAAATTGATGAAGCGAATTTTGGGCGACCCGCAGGCGGCTACGCTTAAGCGGATGCGCAGGCGTGTTGAAAAAATCAACGCTCTAGCTCACATTTACCAAAAAATGTCTGACGCCAAACTGCGCGAGCAAACTAAACTTTTGCGTACACGGCTAGAAAAAGGCGCCAGCCTTGACTCGCTTTTGGAAGAAGCCTTTGCGCTTGTGCGCGAGGCCGCTACCCGCACGCTTGGTCAGCGTCATTTTAATATGCAGCTAATCGGCGGCATGGTGCTGCATGAAGGCAAAGTGTCCGAAATGAAAACTGGTGAAGGTAAAACGTTAGTCGCTACGCTCGCAGTTTATCTAAATGCTTTGGAAGGCAAAGGAGCGCATGTAGTGACTGTTAATGATTATCTGGCACAACGCGATGCCGGCTGGATGGGGCAAATTTATGACTTTTTGGGATTAAGTGTTGGCGTGATTATTCCTGATGAATCATACATTTACGATCCGAAATATGAGAATAAAGATCACTTTGATCCGCGCTTTAGGCACTTACGTCCGGCTACTCGGCAAGAAGCTTATGCCGCAGACATAACTTATGGTACTAACAACGAATTCGGCTTTGACTATCTGCGCGATCACATGGTGCGCGAAGTTGACCAGCTGCGCCAGCGCGAGCTGCATTATGCCATCGTTGACGAAGTAGACTCCATTTTAATTGACGAGGCGCGCACACCGCTAATTATTTCGGCGCCAGCTGCTGCTTCGGCCGCCGCTTATGATCAATTTGCCAAAATTGTCAGGCAACTCAAAGAGGTTGAGCATTTTGAGAAAGACGAA
The DNA here is from genome assembly GCA_964639445.1 of uncultured Candidatus Saccharibacteria bacterium. GTDB lineage: Bacteria > Patescibacteriota > Saccharimonadia > Saccharimonadales > UBA10212 > 2-01-FULL-49-22. The sequence goes on along the minus strand of CAZXDA010000031.1, from coordinate 2,037 downwards.
AAGCGCCGCAGCGTGATTTTGACAGATACCGGCGTGGAGTTTGTCGAGAAAATCTTGGGTATAGAAAATCTTTACTCGACCGAAAACCTGCGCACAATTTATCACCTTGAGCAGGCCTTGCGAGCCCAAGCTCTGTTTCACCGCGACAAAGATTATGTCGTGACTCGCGAGGGCGAGATTGTGATTGTTGATGATTTTACGGGACGCTTGCTGCGCGGTCGCCGCTACAACGAGGGTCTGCATCAGGCCATCGAGGCTAAAGAGGGCGTTGAAGTTATGGAAGAATCAATGACGCTAGCCACAATTTCTTTCCAGAATTATTTCCGCCTGTATAAAAAGCTGGCTGGCATGACCGGAACCGCCAAAACTGAAGAAGAAGAATTTCATCAGGTTTATAAGATGGATGTGGTCGAAGTGCCAACTAACAAAGCGATGATTCGTGAAGATTTGTCGGATAAAATCTACAAGTCTGAGGCCGGTAAGTTCCGCGCCATTGTTAAACACGTGGCCGAGTTACAGAAAAATGGGCAGCCAGTTCTCTTGGGCACAGTTAGCGTTGAAAAAAATGAGCATCTAAGCTCGCTGCTAGCTGCTGCCGGCGTTAAACATGAAACGCTAAACGCCAAAAATAATGAACGTGAAGCTTTAATTATCGCTAAAGCCGGCGAACGTGAGGCTGTGACGCTAGCTACCAACATTGCCGGTCGCGGCACTGACATTGTGTTGGGCGAGGGAGTGGTTGAGCGTGGAGGTTTGTTTGTGCTTGGCAGCGAACGGCATGAAGCGCGGCGCATTGATAACCAGCTGCGTGGCCGCTCCGGCCGTCAAGGTGATCCGGGTATGAGCCAATTTTATGTTTCGTGTGAGGATGATTTAATGCGGATTTATGGCGGTGAGCGCATTGCTGCCATTATGGATAGGCTAAAAGTGGATGAAGACACGCCCATTGAAAGCCGGATGATTACCAAAGCATTGGAGGGCGCCCAGAAAAAGGTGGAGGGCTTTAACTTTGATATGCGCAAAAACGTTGTTCAGTACGATGACGTTATGAACCGCCACCGTAAGGCGATTTATGCCTTGCGCAGAGAGGTACTGCGCGCTTCCGACATTAGCCCACGGGTGCGTCAGTTTATCAGCGAGGAAGTTGAAGCCTTAGTGGTTCATCCGGATTCCATGACAGAGGCCTTTGAGGCTATTTTGAGTGAGGTTTTTCCGTTCAATGAACAGATGCTGGATAAAATCTTTGATGCGCCGGCTGATAAGTTCCAAACGCAGTTAGAAACGGCAGCCCTGGCTCTTTATAAAAAGCAAGATAAGGCTTTTGGCGCAGAGGTCTTGCGCAAAGTAGAGCGCGATATATATATGCAGATTTTGGACAACTTGTGGATGCAGCACCTGGAAAACATGGATCATTTGCGCCAAGGAATTCACTGGATAAGTGTTGGCCAACGTGATCCACTAGTGGAGTACCGCCGCCAAGGCCAGCGACTGTTTGAAGACATGCAACTCAGTCTGCGTCACGACATTGTGCGGGCCGTTATGCACGCTCAACCCATTTCTGAAGAGGAGGCCCAAAGAGCGGTGGAAACTGAATTAACGCGAGCTGCTCGCGGTTCGGTTGACAATGCATCTGCTATTACCAGCGCTGAGGTTTTTGAGGAAGCTGATTTTGCTGATAGCCGGCAGGAGCAGACGGTTCAAGCTCGCCAAAAAGCCCAACGCAAAAAAGCCCGCAAAGCCGAACGCCAAAGAAAAAAAGCTGCCAAACGTCGCAAAAAGAAATAGCGGTCGCTTTTGCTATTTGGGTTTTTCATAAGCGTCTCTTTTAGAGTAAAATCTAAAAGTCATGAAACATAAAGTTGATGAGGTAGAGCTAAGAAACGGCGCGAAGGGCCTGCTAATTGATGTGCCTGGCGCTAGTGTTACATCTTATGAGCTTAATTTCCGGGCGGGCGAATTTTTGGTGTCCAAGCCCAAATGGGAAGTACCGCATTTGATGGAACATATTGTGGCCGCCGGCGCCAATGAGTACTATCC
>CAZXDA010000030.1:0-8547 GCA_964639445.1 uncultured Candidatus Saccharibacteria bacterium | reverse complement strand
CTTCGGAACCACGCCGGATACAAGTATTGTGGCTCTACGGGCCTTTATCCAACCGGTGGTTCTGATTGTCGGCGGCTGGGATAAAGGGTTGTCCTACGAAAGCCTAGTGGAAGAAATTACTCAAAAAGATCGGGTCCGACATGTGATAGCTATTGGCAGAATAGGTCCTAAAATTGCGCAGATGCTGCGGGAAAAAGGTTTTACAGCCATTACCGAAGGCTTGGAAAAAATGACCGATATGGTAGCTGAGGCACACGCTAAAGCCCAGCCGGGTGACGTTGTCCTGCTGTCTTGCGGCACCTCCAGTTTCGGGTTGTTTAAAGACTACAAAGATCGCGGCAATCAGTTCAAACAAGCAGTAATGGTACTGTAACGTCATTCCCGCGCAGGCGGGAATCCAGACTGGATCCCAAATCAAGTTTGGGATGACGATTGTAGTACTCGTTTGAGCTGAGCCACCACCGCCACTTCTGGCTGGATAACTTGGGCGCGGCCATTGGCTAAATCTTTTATAAGTTGCTCTATCCAGTGATAATGGGTACAGCCAAGAACAATCACATCAGCTCCAGCCCCAATTACTTCCTCTGTCATTTTTGCGACTTTTTCGCGATCCACTCTTTTGTCTTCAATCATCAAAGCCCAATCACCGCAATCCGGCTCTACCACTTTCACACCTCTGGCGTATTGCTCTTTTAGCCATTTATACCGTTCGCTTGATAGGGTTCGAGGTGTGGCACAAACAGCAATAACGCCAGTCTTAGTCGCCGCGGCTGCCGGTTTTACCATTGGCTCCAATGCCACCATTGGCACTGGAAACTCTGCCCTCAAACGACTTGCCAGATTGGTGGTTACGGTATTGCAGGCAATTACAATCACCTTGCAACCTTCATCAATAAACTCCTGAAAAATCGGCTTAACATAGCCGTATATCTCCTCCACTGTTTTTGTGCCGTACGGCAAGTGTTTTTTATCATCTTTATAAACAATCTCTAAATCCGGCAATTCCTTTTTAATGGCAATAATCACACTTTGGCCGCCAACCCCAGAATCAAAAACACCGATTTTCATTTAGATACCATTGCCTCGTTGACGGCCAGATACCCATATTTTAAGAAAAAGGGATGTGTGGTGCTGATTTGATTGGGCACCACCTCTTCAATGGCGCCGTTAACGGGTATGTCAAACTCATATTGTAAGTGGCCTCTAATCCAACCGGCTGCTAGGCGTCTGGTTTTGGCTTTGAGCAGCGGAATCTGCTGCAGAATAGACCAGATTGTACCGCCTTCGGTGATTACATCTTCTATTCCGACCAGACTATCGCACGAGACTGCTATTTCTTCTTGATGACGTTGAAACCTAAATCTTTTTAATCCGTTATCAGCTCGGTAAGCTTCCAATCTAACAAGCGATAAGCCTTCCATTTCGGCTACAGCTTCGGCAAATAATTGCCCGCCTTCTGGAGCGCCCCATATACCATCTACCTCGCCGCGAATGGCTAATCTGGCGATTGCCGGCACTAACAATCGTCTAGCATACTCATCTTTAAGCGCCGAAGGCATTTCAAACTTGTTATTAGCGGTTTTGCCGCTGGCAAATACATAATCACCAAATTGCCAGACACCGGCTTTTAAAACAGCATGCACTAATTTTTCTTTGTCGGCAGATGGATATTTAGACATTTTTTTAATCCCCAGTAGCTCGAATAACGTTTTCGAAAAGGGCACAGACTGTTAGAGGGCCGACGCCGCCTTTTGGCGGTGTAATTGTCAGATCATCTCGTTCATACACCTCTGGCGCTAGATCACCCACAGTTTTTCCTTCCTCACTAGCCACACCGGCATCCACTACTACTGCTCCATGCTTAATCATGTCTGGTTTTAAAAGGGCCGGGTTGCCTGTAGCTGTAATGATCACATCCGCTTTTTTAGCACGCCCAGACAAATCTGTTACTTCTCTACCAACTGTTTCTACGTCTAGTCCTGAAGATTTAAGGATTTTTTCAAGTGGCGCACCTACAAGTTTGCCGCGGCCAATTAATAGAACGTGTTTACCGCGAAGATCAATGTTGTAGCCATTTAATAACCAGAGAATGGCCATCGGCGTGGCTGGTTCGAACTGCGATTTTTTGCCCAGCGCATCCACATCTTTTTCCGGTGCCACCAGATTGACAATCTCGTCAGTCTGAGACGGGTCTTCAAGGGGTAGTTGCACGATAATTCCGTGCACACCATCAGAATTACTTAACAAGTCAAGTAATTTCGGCGCGTCCGCTTGTTTCGGTCTATGCACCTCAACTTCTACACCGATATCCGCACCGTACTGTCGTTTGAGCCTCACATAGGTATTAATAGCCGGATCGTCTTTAACTTGGACGATAGCTAGTTTGGGTTTGACGCCATGCGCGGCAAGTGCACGCACTTGCCGCGCATGCTTCTCCTTAATAAATCCAGCCAATTCCGAACCATTTAGTAGTTTTGTCATCTTTATATATACTATGCAATAAGATGATAAAGGTGAAGCGGGTTTATGACGAGCCGAGTTCCAGTGACGGCTTTCGAATTTTGGTTGACAGGCTTTGGCCACGGGGTATTTCTAAAGATAGAATTGATCTATGGCTGAAAGAGGTCGCGCCTAGCAATGAACTACGCAAATGGTTCAATCATGAACCAGCTAAGTGGCCAGATTTTCAGAAGAAATACAAAGAAGAGTTGAAAAATAATCCCGCTGTCGAAAATCTTAAGGAAGTCATCAAAGAACATAGCCCAGTTACTCTGCTCTTTGGCGCCCACGACACCGAGTATAACCAAGCTATAGTCCTAAAAAATTGGCTCGAAGAATAAATGGAGGGCCATCTGGGATTCGAACCCAGGACATCCTGCTTAAGAGGCAGGCGCTCTAACCAACTGAGCTAATGGCCCTGGTACCCGCGGAGGGAGTCGAACCCCCAACCTTCTGGTCCGAAGCCAGACGTTCTATCCATTGAACTACGCGGGCAAGTGGTACGCCCGGCGTGATTTGAACACGCGGCCTTTGGTACCGGAAACCAACGCTCTAATCCGCTGAGCTACGGGCGCTCGTCGTAACCTCTGTTATTCTATCAGTTTTTGCTATTTTCGTCAGGGGTAATTAGACGTTTGGGTATGTCGGGCGAAGGCTGCTCAACCTGAGACAAGGTTATCTGGAGGATCCGTAGAACGCTTTTAGCGTGTTCGCGGCTCATGCCGACTCGAGCTACAGACGCCGGCTGCGTACTGGAGCCATTTGTCTGCATAAAGTTCATCACTACGCCGTATCTATTGACCGTCACATCAACCACATCTGTAAATAGAATCGGCTGCTCGGACTGCTGCTTGTCCTCGTGATAACCGGCCAGTTCCCATAGCCGCACGGCTTCGTCATCACCAGCGCTAAAATGGCTAACCAAGAGCATCAGCACTTCTTCGCTGGGGCGCAGTTGGCCAAGTTCAATTTGGGCCAGTTCTTTAACGTCAATCTCAACAGCTCCCGAGACATCTGCCAGCGACTCATCCGCACGCAGACGAAGCTGTTTAAGCTTTCTGCCAAGCAAACGAAAAGGCTGAGGATTCATACATAAGATTATATCATCAGGTTGTGAGATAATCGTAAGAGTGAATCAATACAAAACTGGATGTTATAATTTTGTTATAACATACAATTCTGTAACTATGGGGTTAGGTGGTCTATGAATGTTTTAGAGAACGTTGATCTTAGGTTGTATTCCACAATGCACTTGGGTGGTCGAGCCCGCTATTTGGCTGAAGCTCACCATGATACGGATGTTAAAGAACTAATAGATTGGGCTAAGCAGAAAAAAATACCCTTCATTATTATCGGGCAAGGCAGCAATATCGTATGGCGGGACGAAGGCTTCCCAGGGCTGATTATTGCCAACAAAATTAAAGGTATCGAGATTCTGGCTGAGGATGAGAAAAGTACGACATTGCGTGTTGGCGCCGGCGAGATTTGGGATGAGGTGGTGGCTTGGAGCGTCAATCGTAGCTTATCCGGCATTGAATTTCTAAGCCGCATTCCGGGTCTCGCCGGCGCCGCGCCGGTGCAGAACATCGGCGCCTACGGCGCCGAACTAGCTGATGTTTTAACAGAGGTAGCAGTCTACGATACACAAGCCGACACCTTTGAAACTATGCTGGCAGAAGGCTGTGGTTTTGCCTACCGCACCAGCCGCTTTAAAAGCAGGGACAAAGGGCGATACGTCATCTTAAGCATCACTCTAAAACTCAAAAAAGATAATCCTAAACCGCCGTTTTATGAATCGCTGCAAAATTACTTAACTAGTCAAGGAATTTCGGAATATACGCCGCAAACTATCCGCGAGGCCGTCACCGCAATCCGCAAAATCAAACTACCTGATCCGTCGGTTGTCCCTAATAACGGTTCATTTTTTACCAACCCAGTCATTGATAAGGCAAAATTTGAAGAGTTAAGACAAAAATATCCGGACATCAAATCGTGGCCTACTAAAAACGGACGAATTAAACTCTCGGCTGGCTGGATGCTTGAAAAAGCTGGATTTAAAGCCATCCACGATCAACAAACCGGCATGGCCACCTGGCAAAATTCGGCTCTGGTTTTAATTAATGAACATGCCCAAAAAACCGCCGATCTACTGGTCTTTAAACAAAAAATTCTCGACAAAGTCCAGCAAATGTTCGGTATTACCCTGGAGCAGGAACCTGAGTTGTTGCCCTAACTTTCATACTGCTTAAGTTCCCCTGGGCCTATGTATCTGATAGTAACCTCTTCGGCTGGATCAAAGACCTCAAGGTCTAATCGAACATAAGGACTAACCTTGGGCAGATTATGAATATTAAAAAACCCTACTTCTTCGCTCCGTTCAGGTTCACCTACAGTAGGTTTTCCTTGCCACTTTTCGGTGTAGAATCTAAAGCTGATGTATGGCTGGCTAGGGTTATCTTCATTTTGTAAGATCTGAAATAAATGCAAATCTTTTGGCGCTACTATCAAACCAGTCTCCTCTTTAAGTTCTCTAGCAGCACCTTCCTTGATAGTTTCTCCTTGTTCCAGGTGCCCACCAGGCATAGCATAAAAACCATCCATGTAACCGGTGTTCTTACGTTTAACTAATAGAACCTCGCCGTTTCTAATAACTAGTACAGTAGCCACCACCCTCGCACTATATTTTTCACGCATTTTTATCACTCGGGAGGGGGAATTGGAGGCTAAAATCTTTTACCTCATTGCTTAACTTGTTAAGTATTTTCGAATCGTGGCGGTTTTTGATGGCAGTAAGCATCCACTCGGCAATCAGCTCCATATCTTTTTCTTTCAAACCGCGAGTGGTAATGGCCGGCGTACCAAGCCTGATGCCGCTTGGTCTAAACGGCGGCAGCGGATCGTCGGGAATAGCGTTTTTATTTAGATTCAGGCCAATCTTATCCAGTGCCTCTTCTGCTTCAGCACCATCTATGTCAAAGCTGGTTTTTACATCAACTAAAATCAGATGATTATCCGTCCCGTTAGTAATTAATTTAAATCCGCGCTTCATAAGCTCATCAGCCAGCTTTTTAGCATTAGTCAAAACTTGTTTGGCATAAACCTTAAACTCAGGTTGTTGCGCTTCACCAAAAGCGACAGCTTTAGCAGCAATCATATTCATCAGCGGGCCGCCTTGAAAGCCAGGAAACACCTCTCGATCAATCAGAGTCGGCAGGTTTTCTAGGGTTTTTTCAACTGGTTTCAGGGGGTTACCCACCTTGCCTTTGGTTAAAATCATACCGCCGCGCGGGCCACGCAGGGTTTTATGGGTAGTGGTTGTCATTAGATGGAACCCGCAATCAAAGGGGTTGGCTAGTACGCCAGCGGCAATTAGGCCGGCAATATGAGCCACATCGGCCATCAGCATGGCGCCGACTTCATTGCCAATTTCAGCAAATTTGGCGTAATTAAGCTCCCGCGGATAGGCCGAAAAGCCGGCCAGAATGATTTTCGGCTTCTCTTTTTTGGCAACCTTTAACATTTCCTCGTAGTCAATTTCGCCGGTTTCAACATCTTTCATTTTGTAGCGCACAAAGTTGTAAAGGTGAGCCATAGTGGTAACCGGATGGCCATGCGTTAGATGCCCGCCATGCCCTAAATCCATCCCCATGACGCTGTCGCCAGGTTCGAGCCAGGCAAAATAAACAGCTACGTTGGCTGGAGCGCCGGCATGAGGCTGTACATTGGCATGGTCGGCTTTAAAAAGCTGCTTTGCCCGATCTATAGCCAGCTGCTCAACCTTATCAGTAAAATCTTGCCCCCCGTAGTATCTCTTGCCGGGATAACCTTCTGAATACTTATTGGTAAACACGCTGCCCATAGCCGTCAGCACATCGCGGCTAACATAATTCTCACTGGGGATTAGCTCCAGCCCTTCTCTTTGACGTTTTTCTTCAGCGGCTATGAGTGCTTGTACTTGTTTGTCGTCCATTTGACTCTCCGTTCATTGTTCCTTTGCGTCATTCCCGCGAAAGCGGGAATCTAGTTCTGGATCCCCGATCAAGCCGGGGATGACAATATTCCTTAGCACTCACCTTACAACATAAAAACATTGTAGCAAATAGCTATCAGCTACCGGCTATTAGCTTTAAGCTTGAGGCGATTATATCGTCTGTGATATAATCGCCGAAGTATGCTCGAAGCTAATCAGAAAATCGGCCGTCTAATCCACCAAATCAGGCAAGACCGGGGCTTAACTCAAGCTGCTTTTGCTGATAAGTTGGGCACTTCTCAATCAGCCGTTAACCGGATTGAGCACGGCAAACAAAATTTAAGCTTGGATACTCTAGCACGTATTAGCGATGTGCTTGATAAGCAAATCATTACTGTCAGCGAAGGCGCGGTTAATCTGCGCATAGAAGGCGGTTATAAACTCAGCGGTGAAATTACGCTAAACACCAATAAAAATGGCGCAGTGGCCATCCTTTGCGCCAGCCTGCTTAACAAAGGTGTCACTCGACTAAAAAAAGTGCCGCGCATCGAAGAGGTGAACCGCATTATTGAAGTGTTGCAAAGTATCGGCGTAAACATTCGTTGGCTTAACGGCAACGAACTGGAAATTAAAGTGCCGCCTAAGCTCAATATAGAGAAGGTGGACAAGAACGCAGCTCGTAAGACACGCGTGGTTATTCTCATGATTGGCAGCCTGATGCATGGTTACACCAGCTTCAAGATTCCGAACGCCGGCGGCGATGAATTTGGCCGCCGCACCGTGCTACCACACATCTATGCGCTCGAGGAATTTGGCACTAAAATTGTCCACCATAACGACCACTACAACGTTACTGTCAGGAAGAGCTTGCCCCAAAAGCCTGTTGTTTTATACGAAATGAGTGACGGCGCTACCGAGAATGCCATCATTGCTGCCTCGGGATTTGATGGCGAAACAGTGATTAAACAAGCCAGCGCCAACTACTTCCCCCAAGATCTCTGTTTTTTCCTTCTTAAACTAGGCGTGAAAATTGAAGGCATAGGAACTCATACTCTACGAGTTAGGGGTCTTACGAACATCAAAAAGAACATCACATACTCACCCACCGAAGACCCGGTTGAAGCCATAACATTTATTTCGGCTGCTGTAACTACCGACTCCTCGATCATTATCAAAAGGGCGCCCATCGATTTTTTGGAGTTTGAGCTATTAAAACTGGAAAAAATGGGGCTGAAGTTTGAGGTCAGCTCGTCCTATAAAGCCGAAAATGGTCATTCTAATCTGGCCGACATCAAAATCTACGAGCACGGAGGCAGCCTACTAGCACCCGAGGAAAAACTTCACCCGCTGCCCGGTGGGATTGGAATTAATATTGATTTTTTGCCCTATTTTGTACCTATCGCCGCCGTAGCGAATGGTAGGACAATGATTCATGATTGGGCGTATGAAGACAGAGTTTTAATGTACGCCGAAATGAAAAAGCTTGGTGTTGACCTGGAGTTGGCCGACCCGCACCGTGTATATATCACCGGCCCAACCAAATGGCGAACAGCCGATATCGTAGCCCCTAGTGGCATCCGGCCGGCGGTGATGCTGCTGATTGGGATGCTGGCGGCACCCGGTGTTTCGATGCTCAGAAACGTCTACACCATCAACCGCGGCTACGAAGATTTGGCTAATCGTTTAAATAGCCTAGGCGCCCATATCGAAGTAGTACATGAAGTTTAGCTCGAAAATGGTATAATTACCTCTGTTGCGGGATTCGTATAGTGGCTCGTATGCCGGCCTTCCAAGCCGGAGGCGGGGTTTCGATTACCCCATCCCGCACCATTCGACAAGCTCATGGTAAACCATGCCCCGGTAGCTCAGTGGATTAGAGCAGGAGGCTTCTATCCTCAAGGTCGGGGGTTCGAATCCCTCCCGGGGTACCAAAGACTACTATGTCGGTAACAAACTCAAGGCAGCCAACCGCGATGAAGTTAAAGATAAATTACATATAAAGATCGCAAGGCTGCTACAATACAGGTAAGATGTTCGAGAATGAAGAGGTGCAGGGAAAGCTGTTTTTTCACTGTCGG
>CAZXDA010000029.1:0-8637 GCA_964639445.1 uncultured Candidatus Saccharibacteria bacterium | reverse complement strand
GTAAGTTCTAAGGTGGAAGCTTTGGAACTGTATCTTAATAAGAAGCTACAACTCCCCTGTGGTGAGCGCAGTCGAACCATATAAGTTGAGGCCGGCGTTTTGGAGCTATAAAAACTGGCTCTAAAGCGCCGTTCTCGACAATAGGCCCGCCCGCCACGCCTGTTGCGTGGAATCACGAGCCCGCCGACGGCGCTACAGAAAGGGGTAAGTCATGGCGGAGCATCCGCTATATGACACACCTTATGGCAAAATCACTCAGTTCGAGCGCAAGCTCGCTGAGGCTGGTCTGGATACTAACATGGTCGACGCTATCAACCGCAAGCGCGGACTGGCCAAAGCGTGGGTCGGCGATCTGCGGTTGAGGCTATCGCCTGCGGCCGCTGAAGAACTCGTGCTTCACTTCGGCCGCTTCAGCCCGGTCGACATGCTGGTGGCCGACTTCCGCCAGCACAACCGGGAGCTGGATCTCGGCTTCAGCTCGGAACGGATCGACGCCCTACTGGGTTCGATTCCGGTCTTCGTCTGGGACGATCCACTGAAGACGCTGTTCATCCGCTGGACACTCGGTGACCTCAAGAGTTCGGCCGATGCCAAGCTTGACGTGATGCGCCACGTCTTCGGGCAAAACAAGCTGTACGTCTCGGACAACTTCCAGACCGAGAACCTGTACCTACCCGACGGCACGCCGCCGTTTCAGCTGGACGTGCTGGAGTGGGGTATCATCGACCTCGGCAACGTCCGCAACACGGCGCCCGACAAGGTCGATCCGGCCATCGCCGCCGGACTCAAGGTCTTCGACGCCTCGGCGCAGCATCCGGCGCACACCCGTGCCCACAACGGCAGGGATATCCCGTACTTGGATGTCCCCGGACTGCGGGTGAAGGTGCCCGGCGGCTCGGGGCCGTACGCGCCGTATGTCGATGGCCGCTCGGGCGGCGGCGTGGGCGTCTACGTCTATTGGGCTGGCCGCGCCGTTCCGTACTATGCTGGGCCGGTGCTCGTCAGGGAGTCGTAGTTCTTGGCGCTTCGGCGCCTTTGCCCTCGGTGAGCCTTGGTCTTTGGACCTTGGCTCGCCGGGGGGCGTTTTTCGTTCTGTTATAATTTTCTTTTGGAGATTAGGTTACCGTTGATAAGTTTAAGGACTTATCACGCCGAAATCCATCGTTTTTCGCAGATGTTAGCAGAGTTCAATTAATTTTTATTAACTGAAGAGTCTAATGCGACAAATCGAGCACTCCGTGCTGGTTGGCTTAAGACAATTGTCTTGCATGAAATACAGAATTTGGGTACGCCCGGATTCAGTGGCATAGAAGGTCACCAGCATTATCCCTGCCCGGCAACTCGAAGCCGTACGCGCCGTATGTCAATGGCAACTCGGACGGCAACGTGAACGTCGACGTCAATTGGGCTGACAACGCCAATCCGAACTATGCTGAGCCGGTGCTCGTCAGGGACTGCTCGAGCAAGGAGCGGCGCGGGCAATTGCCCGCGCCGCTCTCATTTAATAGATTTAAGCCAGCCACCCAGCATCCGGCCGGCCTCGTGCAGTTTTGACTCAAGCTCCAAATAAGCTTGATTGCTCAAGCATTTACAATCCTTTGCTAAACGAACAAGCAGGCGAAGCAAATCAAGCTTGGTTGAGGCTGACTGCAATTGCCGGGCTTTAACGCTGGTATCATTAACATAGACAGCCGTGACAACCGCCTCAATCAACTGTAAAAGCTGGTTTTGAATAATAGCACCTAGGCTATAGCGCTGGCTTTTAGGAAACTTGAGTAGCAGTTCATGAAATAAGGAGTAGGTTTGGTAGAGCGTATGAATAATAGGCACGTCGGCAGGGCCGCGGAACAACTCGGCTTGGTTTTTAGTGGGGGGGGGTGATGGCCATTTTGACAAATTATGTTCCAGCCAGCATTTATTTGCAACTTGGAACAAATTTGCCCGCGGTAAACGAGGCAAACCCGACGTACAACAATTTGAGCGTAATTTGGAAGAGAATATTTTTGAGCTGCAAGCCGATCTTCTGAGCGGCAAATACAGACACGGCAGCTATGAACCGTTTATAGTCCACGATCCAAAACGCCGGCAGATTCATAAAGCCAGTGTGCGCGACCGCGTTGTGCACCAGGCACTGTTTGACGTAATTGAGCCACTGTTTGAACCAGGGTTCATTTATGACAGCTTTTCCTGCCGCAAAGGTAAGGGAACTCATGCCGGTGTGCGGAGACTACAGCAGTTCCTGCGCCAAGCCAGCCGCAATAACAGTCGGACTGCGTATGCTCTAAAATGCGACATTCATCAATTCTTCGCCAGCGTTGACCATTCTAAATTACTTAACTTGTTAAGTAATTCTATAACAGATGAAAAGGTGCTTAGATTGTTAAGCAAAATCATTGATAGTTTTTGCACTTCTTCTGGTAAAGGCATTCCGCTTGGTAACGTTACCAGCCAACTCTTCGCCAATGTTTACATGCACCAGCTCGATTTCTTTGTCAAACACCAGTTGCGCGAGAAACATTATGTCCGCTACTGCGATGATTTTGTGATTATTAATCGCGACCGCCAGCACCTAGAGAGTTTAGTAAAGCCTATCAGCGAATTTTTAGAGAGTGAGTTAAAACTAAAAATTCATCCGAACAAAATAATCATTGGGAGTTGGAGCCAAGGCGTTGACTTTTTGGGCTATGTTCTTAAGCCGCACTGCACATTGGTTCGTACCAAAACAAAGCGGCGTATGCTCAAAAAGGTAAACTCAGCCAATCTATCCTCATATCTAGGTTTTTGTTCTCATGCTGATTCTTATGAGTTGCGAAACGTCATCAAATCCAAAACCTACGGGTACGACCCGTAGGTAGGGATATAATGAAGTGATGGAGAAGCCGTTGGCGGAGAGGATGCGGCCCCAAAAACTTAGCGAGGTGGTTGGGCAGACACATATATTGGGCGAAAAGGGCCTGATTCCCAAGCTAGTTAAAGCCGGCAAACCTTTTAGTTTGATTTTTTGGGGGCCGCCCGGCAGCGGCAAAACAACTCTAGCTCGTATCATTACTAACGAAATACACGCTGATTTTATAGAAATCTCCGCCGTTAGTGCCGGTAAAGCTGATGTGGTGCGGGTGGTTGAACGAGCCCGTAAAAACGAGCAGGGTAATACTACTGAAGGGCCAAAGCGCACCGTGCTTTTCGTGGACGAAATACACAGGTTCAATAAGGCCCAGCAAGACGCCTTTTTGCCACATGTTGAATCAGGGCTAATAACTTTAATTGGCGCTACCACTGAAAACCCCAGTTTTGAAGTCATCTCGCCACTTTTGAGCCGCAGCCGCGTAATTGTGCTCGAACCGCTGGCCAAGAAAGAAATTATAACCATCATCAAACGGGCCGCTAATTCGCTGTACAGCGAACGAAAAATCAAAAAGGATCGATTACCAAAAGGAAGCATTGACCTAATCGCGGAACTTTCCGGCGGCGATGCCCGCATTGCTTTGAATACACTTGAGATGGCCGAGCAGCTGACCAAGGGTAAAATCACAGCGGCAGTGGTGGAGGCCGCAGCGCAGGCCAAAATTCCGGGCTACGATAAACTAGGCGAGTATCACTACAACCTTATCAGCGCCTTTATAAAATCAATGCGCGGCGGCCATCCCTCTGCCGCCCTTTATTACATGGCGCGCATGCTGCAGGCCGGCGAAGATCCCAAGTTCATCGCCCGCAGAATGGTAATTTTTTCTAGCGAAGACATTGGTCTGGCCGCCCCAGCCGCCCTTAATTTAGCAGTTTCAACTTTTCTGGCTGTCGAGCGCATCGGCATGCCCGAATGCCAAATTAATTTATCACACTGCGCGGTGGTGCTGGCCAAGTCGCCAAAATCCAGGGAATCTTATAACGCCTGGAGCAGAGCGCTACAAGCCGCCAAAGATTACCCCGACTTACCCGTGCCGCTTCATCTGCGCAACGCCCCAACCAAGCTCATGAAAGGTCTGGGGTATGGCAAGAATTACCAATGGCAGGCGGGATTTAAGCATGACAAAGGGTTTATGCCAGACGAGCTGGCAAAGATGGATTTTTTTTGAGTAGATCAGTCACTTACCCAGTACTTTTTCAAATTCAGATATTAAGGCCGAATGGTTTTTTTGAGGTCTTAAATATTTCTGGCAGGTCTTTTGAGCAATCTCTTCTAATAACTTGGCTAAGTAGTTGAGATCCTTTGAACCCTGTTTCTTATCGGGGAAAACACGTGGTCCCGTAACTTTACCTTTGCCCTGGTGAACTATAACTTCGTCAATTAAAGTTCTGTAGGAGGAATAAATCTTTTCAATATTTTTTAAACGATCCTTTTGCGGCGCACAACTATAAACACCCTTAACTAGCCGTCTAAAGTTACATGCACTTTTCCTATCCGTTAATTTCCGTAGAGTAGTACAGAAGCTTATGAAAGCCATAATATACATAGCCCCAGCAACGTTGCTAGCTTTATGCTTTTTATCGAGTACCTCTAGTAAATCGAAGTACAGGAATGCATCCCCTAGGTTGAAAGTCGTTTTGTATATGTGTTCGTGAAGGTCTGGGGGCACTCCATCGAATAATACGAAGTTACCACCGTAAATTTCCTCCCCCGAGACTGCCATATTAGGATTATACGCTCAGAACAACGGAGTATAATCCGGGTATGGACTTATTGTGGTTTTTTGGCGGTCTACTATTGCTTGGCTGGATCATGAGTCTATTCGAGAGTGCTCATAATTCAACTAATATTTATAAACAACAAACTTTGGAAAAGCTAACACCTAGCCAAAAAGAATACCAAAGGCAATACCGAATATGGACAACAGAGATAAATGGGGTAGGCGTTGACCCAAATAGCTACTGGGGGAAGATAAGGGAAGAAGTTTTTCGCCGATACCATGACTGTTGTGCAGATTGCGGTTCAATGTTCGATCTAACTGTTCATCACAAACTACCCCTAAGTCAGGGAGGGACTAATGACATAGAAAACCTAATACTTATTTGCAAGGATTGTCATGAAGCGAGACATGACCGGAAATTTTTTGGCAGGTCATTTGATGCTGACGAAAATTACGGGAAGAACTATAAGATAAGCAGGAAAGTGCAGGCTCTACTTTCCGCTCAAAAGGGAAAATACGGCGTACCGATAAAATATAAGGATCGGAACAACGTAAGATCATATAGAATAATACACCCCAAAATCATCTCCAGGATCCCCGAACTTAAAAACCAGCTGTATGTAAGTGCTTACTGCGAACTAGACAAAGCCGATCGATTATTTAAAGTTTCAAGATTAACCTTAATAAGCGACAAGAAAAATTTATACATCGATAAGCCTAAAAACGAGCTTGTCGTTCTAAGCGACTATGTCACTAGAGCATTTAAGAAATATTTTGGATAAAGTTAACGCGCAAAATAGGTGGGGAGCTATTGTTTGAATTTTTCGGGAAGGGGAATGCCGAACTTAGCGCAAAGAGCTTTGATGTCGTGATGGTCGGTGTCTGCGGGTTCATATCTGGAATGGTATCTGACTACCCATTCCGGGCTAATGCAGCGCACAGTTTGTTCATCAATTTTCCCAACGCCTGTCAAGGACTCCTTTGTGTATTTAATTCCGCCTGTGTTATTCCCGTGCTTGTCGAACGCAAATAAATGTACATCGATCCTAGAAATCCCATCGCTCATAACATATTGAGCATCGGTCTTGGCGTTTGTTTGAATAATTTTAAAGCCGTGTTCCGTTAAGAGTTTTTGAAATTTCGTTTCATCTTTCCGGTTAAGGGCAATGTCTAAATCGGCATGCTCACGAGTCTGCTCACTAAGCAGTGCGTCTACTCCCCAGCCGCCATCGATCCAAATGTTAATGCCGTTGTCTTCAAGTAATCGATAAATCTCGACAACTTTTTCAGCTGGCATCCTAGACGCGGACTTTAACTTCAGCTTAGGAAATTTATCCCCGTTCATTAGTTGGATTATACGCCTGACTGCCGTCAGGCAGGCGCAAAATAGGCGTATGGTTTATATTTCTAGATTTGGGTCGCTAGAAAATACTGGCTCGTCGCCGTTGTTGTCTAGCCATACGAAATCAACGCCATTCTTTTCGAATTCTTTAGCTAGTCTATATGCGGCTCGTCGATCGTTGTTGTCATCCCAGCCTGGGCTATCAGGGCTACCGCGTCTGAGACGTCGATTCTTAATAATTTCCGGCGCGGCATCCAAGAAAAGGTATATAAAGCGTGCATCGGGTGTAAGACCTAGAAGTTTATGGACATTGCCCCACTCCATGTCTGCACCCTGCCATTTGAGCAAAACGGTTCCATCTCCGTGAGACTCCGAAGCTATTGTCTCTGCGAGCTTTTTTCTCTCGCCGTGACGCAAATTCAGCGCTTCTTTATGCGCGACAAAAGGAACTTCTAGCTTAAGTTCTTTGACAATATCGTCCAATTCCCCGCCAGCTAGCTTATTGATAAAAGTGTCTTTGCCGACGGCGGTCGGCCCGAAAACCCAAACGAAAGTAACCATAGGACAAAATTATACGCGCAAAATAGGCTTGCCCCGTACTAAATCCCTGCCTACCGGCAGGCAGGCTGAAATGAAGCAGTCGGTAATCGGATTGCGGAATGTCAAGATTTTAGTACCGGGGCGGGCGGCTATTGCTCCCTTGTTAAGTCAGTCATGTCTGGTTTTTTGTTGAGCAACAGGTACCGGAATCCCACTAAAGCGCAGTGACCGAGTAATCTTGGCGGTGTTTTCCTAGCGGCGATAAAAGTCTCTTTGATGGCAGCTGCTCCTACGGATACTCTTGAACGGATTGTCGGCTCAACTCCGCTGTCACTGTTCTTATAGTCGAGACCCATATCAACCAAAGAGTCTAGCAAATAGCCAGCTCGGCTCCAACCAAGCAGCCAGTCGTTAAATTTCTCTCGGGCTTCCGCGTCGGGCCTGTCTTCAGCAGGTAAAGCCAGAAGATAAGCCAATAAATCTGCTTCCTGTCGCCTCACAGTTATTACGTCGCTGGCAGATTTAGCTGAGGCCTGCTGGTGAGCCAGGGAACTTACTTGTCCGAGTCGTCGGATAATGTCTTCATAGCGAGTTTCCGCCTGCCGCAGTAGATATTCCCTGAATCGAATCTGGGTGTTCTCGTGCAAGCTGTCGAGCAGCTGGCCGGAAGCAAGCGCGACTACTCTGGACTGCACATCATCTTTATCTATATCAAGAAGATGGTCAACGAAGTAAGCGCCACCTAGGAGAGCTCGCCAGTCGTTATCCTCTTGCTCTGATAAATTAACTCCGAACTCTTGGGCTGCCATTCGAAAAAGGTAGCGCGAACCACTGAATTGAACGCCTTGAGGACTAGGCTCATCTATCGGACAACTCTCAATAGCCGCGACCAAAGGCGCACCGACACTACTCATGAGTGTGACTATAATATATTTATGACCTTATGTCAATTTTAGACTAAATAAAAGTGCACAAAAAAAGCGGGCGGTTATTTTCTGTAAATATCTCGGCGGTGGCCAACTTTAATAATCAGCACTATTAACTTCTTGTCATAAATGTCGTATATCACGCGGTAATCGCCGACCTTCAGACGCCATGCTTTGGAGCCGACCATCGGGCGGACATTACCTTTACGGGGATTGTCGGATAATTTGTAAATAGCCTTAACTATGCGCTTGGCTGTCTGACGGGGCAGTTTGGCTAGTTCTTTTTGGGCACTTTTAGTGAATTCAACTGCGTAAATCGGCATAGGTCAGCCCTAATTCCCGCAGAACCGTCTCGAACGGTACGGTCAGCTCACCCCGGCGCTTATCAATTTCTTTTATATCCTCAAGATCCTCGGCCATGTCGGCAAAATACTCATTGATAGTTTCGGAGACAGACCGGCCCTCCGCCACTGATTTATGCTGGATAAACCGCTTGACGTTCGGATTTAGATAAATAGTCGTTTTCTCGCTCAGATTACTCATATTCTAATTCTAGCGCCATGACGTCATAGCGTCAAGACGCCAATGTATGCGCAAAATAGGCTTGCCCCATAGCTTTTATAGTATGGGGCGAGCGGTTAGATTTGCGCAGATTTTAATCAACGGAAAGTTTGACGCCGGTTTCCTGGGCAATTTGATGGATCCAGCGCTCAAGCCGGTCAACTTTATGGCCGAGAGCCAGCAGCTCTTCATGATACGATTTAATGTCACCGGCTAAGTCAGATACCGCCCCAAGCAATTTATCAACCTGTTGTTTTTCCGCTTTTTGGTCCAGCTTTTCATTAATAACAGCAAATTCCTTTTGCATGTAGGCATAAAGCTTGTTGAATTCGTCCCTGGCCATAAAGACATTTTACCACTTTGCGAAACATCCGCTCAAAATACGGGCGGTTAGTCGAGTTCGGCTGTTGTTGCCGACCCTAGAACTTCTAATTCAGTTTTAGCGATCTCAGCGCCTATAGCTCGAGCTGTTCTTTTTTGTTTTAGCGACTCAATAAAATTCATTGGACTTACATCCATTTTCTTTTAGCCAGAATCATGCCAGCCGCAGCCCAAGCTAATCCACTTACAGCAACAATGCTGTCTTGCTTAGGGTCTGACCAGTCCCCAGTTCTACCATCCAATTCCATAACGCATTTGGCTA
>CAZXDA010000028.1:0-8845 GCA_964639445.1 uncultured Candidatus Saccharibacteria bacterium | reverse complement strand
TCATCTCCGCAGCCGACCGGCCCGGCTCCACTTGGGGCAAGGGTGAGTCTAGTCGTAGGTTGTGGTCGGCAAGCTATTTAGGTTTAGAGCGAGCCCCATCTTTTTGAGAACACTTGTGGCTTGAGCCTGAAGCAGATGTCTGTTAAATGTACAACTTATTGCCGAGGACTTAAGCCGAGCGACTCTTTGAAAAGATAATAAAGAGCGAGGCCGACCGTAAGGGAGTTCCGCAGGCTGTTGTACATCTTGACAACAGATGTATCAAGCGAGAGCCGCGTTCGAAAAAAGATGGGGCGAGCGTAACTTATCCACATACGGATTATGCCAACCCGTCTAATTCGTGATACAATATGGTTACAGAAGAAAGGGCTTGATTTTCAGCTAAATTAATTGTATAATTGTGCTTATGGAAGAGACTGCCACTACTGAACAGCTTAACCTGAAGGACATCGTTACTGATGTGCTGAATACAATTGAGCGAGAGCGGGAACGAGAAATCATTGCCCGCCGCTTTGGTTTGTTTGACCGCAAAGAAACCTTAGAGCAAATTGGTGAACTCTTAGGTATAACACGTGAACGTGTTAGGCAGTTGGAAAAGGCAGTGGTTAGTCGCCTTAAGGCCGCTGCTTCTAAGGATGAATTACCACATATTAAAAATGTTGAAGCTAAACTTACCGCCCACCTAAAAGAAATGGGTAATGTAGCCAGGACCAATGACTTGAGCGTTAAGGTTGCTAACAACAACGAACCTAAACTCGATAATGCCAGAGTGGCATTCCTGGCATATTTAAGCCCTAATCTGGCGGTAATTGAGGATGATGATAGTTTCTTTCATGCTGTCGGACTAGCCACCGAACACACTGAAGAAAAGATTCGCAATCATGTTGACAACATTATTGAGGCTATTAAAAAGATTGGCCAGCCTACAGGCATTGAAACGATTGCCAAAGAGGTTGATAATCCTAACCATCAACACGTACAGGCGCTGGCTGGTATTTCCAAAAACATTGCCTCGCTGCATGGACGCTGGGGGCTTGTTAAGTGGCCAATGGTAAACCCCAAAAATATCCGTGACAAAATTTATGTGATTTTACATGATGTCGGTAAGCCCATGCACTTTTCCGAGATTGCCGAAGCTATCAAAAAGAGTGAGTTTAAACGCAAAGATGTAACCACACAGGCAATTCACAATGAACTCATTAAAGATAATCGTTTTGTGCTGATAGGGCGGGGGATTTACGCCTTGCGCGAATGGGGCTATAAGCAAGGCACCGTAGCTGATGTGATTGCCGAGGTTTTGCGCAAAGAGGGCGGGCCGCTGCACCGCGATGAAATTGTGCGCCGCGTGCTAAAGAGCAGGCAAGTTAAAGAAACCACCATTTTGTTAAACTTGCAGGGTAAACCGCAGTTTAAACGAGTCGCCAAAGCGACATATGCGCTGGCCGAATAAATTCGGCCTAGCTGTCAGCTGTTAGCTAATAGCCGATAGCTGTATAATAAAGGGTTAGAATTATGGCTTTACTTGGCAGAAAGAAGGTTGGTGGAGTGCATGAGCATTGCTTGCTAATGCTTGAGGTGCCGCGCACTAACGACAAAAAGGAATTGGCGGCCGAACAAATGCTGGCTGCTCTGCACGGCATCCTAAGGCCCAAAAGGGAACTACGGCTTTCCGGCTCACTACAAGAACATATCAGTCTAGAGATTGCAGCCATTAATCAGCGGATTCGTTTCTATATTTGGACGCCTAAACATTTACAGGCCTTTGTGGAGGGACAAATTTATGCTCAGTATCCAACTGTACACATTTATGAGCAAGAAGAAGACTATACCGAGCGGCCGCTGCATCAGACTGTTATACATACCGCCGAGCTAACACTGACAGACAACGAGGTTCTGCCTATTAAATCCTTCCCGAGCTTTGAGGTTGACCCCCTAGCAGGTATTACGGCTACCTTGGCCAAGCTGGATAAAGAAGACGAGGAAATGTGGATTCAGATTATGAGCCGCCCCATTCCGGACGATTGGCATCGCAAAGGTAGCCGCGTGATTGCCAAAATCCGCAACCGGCAAGGTTTGTTTTCAGGCGAGAATTTGCTAAGCTATACCGCTCAAGCTTTTGCGGCTCTAGCACGACCGCCCACGCCAACTGAAGGCAAAAATGAACCAGAGTTGTCTGAGCGCGATAAAAGCCGCATTGCCGCCATTGAACAAAAGACTACAAAACTTGGTTACCAAGTAAAAATTCGTTTGCTTTATGCCGGTCACGATCAACGAACTGCTCGTCTGCGAATGCAGGCGCTGGTTGGCGCTTTTAAGCAGTTCAACACTACTAATCTAAACGGCTTTAAAGTTAAATTATCCAGCTTTAACCGCGATAAATTACTGGAGTATCAGACACGCTTTTTTATAGACCAAGGTTACATTTTAAATATTGAAGAGCTGGCCAGTCTTTTCCATCTGCCACATACTACCGTCGAGACGCCTAATATTGTCTGGGCAACAGTCAAAACAGCCGAGCCGCCGGCTAATGTGCCCGTTGCTGTGCCTGGTCATGAAGCCGGAATCAGCCTTTTTGGTGTTACTAATTTTCGTGGCGATAACACTATTTTCGGTATCTTCCGGGCTGACCGCGGCCGTCACGTCTATATATTGGGCCAGACCGGAACCGGTAAAACCGGCGCCTTGGAGTTACTGACACTATCTGACATTTATTGGGATCAAGGCTTTGCCGTAATTGACCCGCACGGCGATTATGCTCAGGAGGTATTAAGATTTATACCGGAGCGCCGGCTGGATGATGTTGTTTACTTCAACCCGGCTGACAAAGAATTTCCGATTGGCTTTAATCCGCTGGAGGTAACTGATCCGTCGCTAAAAGGACACATAAGCTCAGAGATGGTCGGCGTGCTTAAACGTCTATTTGCCGACAGCTGGGGACCGCGCCTGGAGTATATTTTGCGTTACACGCTGCTGGCACTACTTGATTACCCCAACTCAACCCTGCTTGATATTACCCGTATGCTGACAGAAAAGAAGTTTAGAGCGGATGTTATTAGCCATATTATGGATCCGGTGGTCAGAAACTTTTGGGTTAATGAATTTGCTTCTTGGAACGATAAATTCGCGACTGAGGCTGTCGCGCCAGTACTTAACAAAGTGGGTGCTTTTACAGCTAACCCCATGGTCAGAAATATCATTGGCCAGCCCAAAAGCTCGTTTAATATCCGGAAAATTATGGATGAAGGCAAGATTTTAATCGTTAACCTTAGCCGTGGCCTGATGGGCGAGGATAATGCCGGCGTATTAGGCGCTATGATGGTAACCAAAATTCAGTTAGCCGCCATGAGTCGCGCCGACGTACCGGAAGGGCAGAGGCGGCAATTTTATCTTTATGTTGACGAGTTTCAAAACTTTGCCACCGACAGTTTTTCCGTGATTTTAAGCGAAGCCCGCAAGTATGCCCTCAATTTAACCATCGCTAATCAATACATTGCGCAAATGGAACAGCCGGTGCGTGACGCGGTGTTTGGTAATGTTGGCACAATTATGTCGTTTAGGGTCAGTCCGGATGATTCGCCTTTTTTGCAAAAGTATTTTGAGCCGCAGTTCGAGTCAGCCGATTTAATTCAGCAACATTCACGTTACTTCGTGATAAGCATGATAATTGATGGCGAAAAAGCGCCGGCCTTTTCGGCCAAAACCCTCAATTTGCCGCAGCCCGTTAATGACCTCAGCCAGCGTATTATCGGATTAAGCCGCGAGCGCTACGCTCAACCGCGAGCCGCTATTGAAGCCATAATTCATGAAATAGCAGCCGCCAAGTCACCGCCGCCGGCTGCGCAACCACAACCCAAACTGGCGACTACATCAGCTGGCAACCAAACGCCGTCAACCGAGCGGATTAATAAGGTCGCTACTGGTTTATTGAAATCATTAACCGGCAACTCTAGCGAACTACAGCCAACTAAAAAAAGACGGCGCCGGCGCAGGAAAAAAAGCGCGCCAGTGACGGCTCAATCCCAACCACAACAGCGGGGTGAGGAAGAGCACGTTATCCGACTGCGTTGATACGAGGATATTTAGAACGCTTTTTAAGATCGTAAATCGTAGAGGATTTAAAGTTAGCTTCTGTATCTATGAAAATATTTTTTGGCAGAGGGTTTTTCATATTCAGCAACTTTTTCTCGATATCAACTTGTGTAATGTTTTCATTACCAACTAAAACAAAATAAATTTCGTAGGGAAGAGGAGAATAACGTTTAAGTTTGTAATTTATAATTCCCATTAAAGAAAATCTGTCCTGAGCGTAAAATAAGTCGATTACAACACCCGTTTTTTCATTCAGGTATAAGAAGAAGTCACTCGCTACATTCCCTGGTCTGACTATTTTATGCTGAGAACTCTTCTTCATACTTAACCGCCCGATGCCATGTTTTACTGGCAACAGTGCTCCTGTATGTTCCTTGCGTGTAATTACTATGGCTGTTGGGAATTAATTCTTTACGTATAAGAACCAGCCCACCAAATTGTCTTTGAATCGAACGTGACGACGGAAGATATTCAAAACTATCTATCTCTCGGGACGTAGGATATCTATTATAAATCTTGTAAAAAATGTTCTAGACCAGCCAGTACTTCTTTTTTCGTCAAGTTCTGTTGATATCCAGGCTTACTAGCTCGTAAATTTAGTGGTTTCATATTTTCATAATACTACAGAACATTTTACGAACATCATTAGTAGAAGCTGCGGGCTCGAACGAGAAACTAATAATGGATAGCAGCTAGGGTAGCGACGAAAGCATAAAAATTTTTGACTGACTGTAAAAATAAATCGAGCTTAGAGAGCAAAGAGGGAGTACCAAATCGACGGCGAAATGTCGCGTCGTCCAATATACCTTTTGCGACGCGGCATATTTAGCTGGAGATGATCAACTATACCCCTCCTAACAGGGGAGAGTCGCTCATACCACGAAAAATCGAGTGCGTTACGCGCCGGGTTGTCCACCGCCCACAGGTTGGACAACTCGGGCTGCACTACGCTTGACCCTCGATTTTTCGTAGTATTTCGCTCTAGCACAAACTACTGAGTTATCCACAGCTTGACTTAAGCATTTGACTTTTGCCTTTTTGATATTTTTATATATTTTTCCCCTGCCTTGCCATTTTTTATAAAAATTTGACTTTTAGCTATTTTACGACATTATATTTTTTTCAGCATACTAAAATAAAAATAGTACACTGAACAAAAAACGAACAACTAGAGTGGGTTAGAACGCTGCTAGTTGATTATCCAGCTGAGTCTGGTCGGTGTTATCTTGGTTTGATGTATCGTTTTGATCTAATGACTGACTAGCCTTATCAAGGTCGCTAGTCGAATTAATAGCCGGCACTGTAGTTGAGGTTGCCGAACTCGGCGTAGATTGCGAGGCAGCGGTAGTGTTACTGGTAATCTTTTCTGTTGATTTCTTAGTATTGTAGACCTTGTACCCCACTCCCCCAATGATGGCAATGATAACTATTACCAGTAGGGTTTCAAGCACTGTAAAACCATATTTTCTAGATGGTGTTGTAGCCATTACTACACCCCTCCCCCGCTCTGTGACTCGGTTGACTGCACCGACTTAACAGCCACTATCAGGTTTTTTATAGCTTGTTGGTAATCGTGCAAGGCAGAAATTTCTAGTTTAAGATCGTCCTTAAAACCCGCGGCCACGCCCTTGGGATCACTGCCGTCGCATTTAAAGTTCGCTTTATCGGCCTTTATCTTATCGATGGCGTTTTGAGCAGCGGTTTTTTTAGCATTAGCATCAGCTACTAAGCTGTCATAATTGCTGACCGTTTTGCCTTTTTTGGTATAAAAATCTTCCACTTTTGTGGCTATAGCGCTATACACATTAAGCCGCTTTTGCCCCCTGTCTGCTATTCGATTCATAATGCTGTTGATGGTTTTTTCGCGCGTTTGGCAGGCTTTTAGTTTGGCTGCATCTAGTTTAGCCGCGGCCACTGTTTGAGCTGCTACGGCATGTTCGTTGGCTTTTGCGCTAATAGCCAATGCCGGCGCACCAAACGCCACAAACAGCATAAGGCTACCGAATAAGCTGGTCTTGGCAAAAAGCTCGCGCATATCTATGACTGCTAGTCTATAGCTAAACGCTTATGTAAGTCAACCACTAAGCTCATATTACTGATAATAGATTTTGCCGGGAACTCTTACATCTAAATATTCCGACGGTTGTTTGTTGGTGTGGTCAAATTGCTGCCGGGCAGCCAAAAACTGGCCGATTTGAGTCAGGACGTCACTCCCAAGATAGAATTTTACAAAATAGGCGCGATCGGCTGTTTTTAAATCTACCTCCAGAGCTTTTGGCGGCAAAATTAAACTGGCAATGGGTACCTTGGCGTGCTTGACTTGGGTAATAATGTTATTGATAAAATCAACGTCAGCGGCGCTTAAAAACTGTTTGCCGACTTGAGGATCAAAATTGGTCTCATCAACCAGCTGCGGCAGGCCTTTTATTTGCGGCAAATCATTGCTTCTGCCCGCCACCACGCCCTGCGAATCAACAACATATAACGATCCCTTACTGGATAAACTAAAGCTTGGAGAAGCGACTACCAGTTTTAAGGTGGGTGTCTGACTAAGCAGTGGCAAATGGATACTTACGCTAGTGATTTCCGGGAACTGCTTCTTTAAAACCGCAGTAATTTCTTTTTCATTGAGCGTAATTTTGTTGCGATTTTTAAAGCTCTTAAATTCACCGCTCACAGCCTTTTGGTAGACTGCAGACGGTCTATACACCTCTGAATTCAACTCGGTATGCGGTGTCGGGTTGACAGTTAAGCTATAGACGATAACCAATAAAATGGCGATAAGGACTAAAAAGTCGATTAGTCGGCTCCAAAAACTGGGACGTGATTTTTGGAATTTTTCAAATGGGCTGCGCTTTGAGACGCCGCCGGAACGATAGTAAGAAGGCGATGGTCGTGATCTACCAATTTTCATTTATTTGTCTGTGTTTTGCTAGCGACATCCAATAGAATTTTAGCTAATTCGTCAGCCGCGTCGATTTTAGCAAAAGAGCCTAGAGATTCAGCTAATTTCTGCCGGGCAGCAACGTCTTTTAGTAGATTAGCAACTACTTTTAAAAGCTCTGGTGGCGCAGCATCATTATCAACTACTTGCACGGCTCCCTTTCTTTTAAGAATCTTGGCATTTTTGAGCTGATGACCGCCTGTTAACTGAGGCGCCGGGATTAACACTACGGCTTTTCTTTGAGTAGCCAATTCGGCAATGGTTGTCGCACCGGCCCGCGTAATAACAACGTCAGCAGCGCCAGTGTATTTGTAAAAATCGGGCGTAAAGCCAAGCACTGTAATACGCCAAAGATTATCCGCCGCAACGGATTGGTACTTACTGGCTACTTCTGCCTCGTGCTTGTGGCCGGCAATATGAATTAAGTGTAAGTTTTTAAAACGCTTCAGCAGATCCGGCGCAATGGCGACTGCTTTATTATTTACAGCTGTGGCACCATGCCCTGCTCCACCCACCAAAAGCACCAGCGAGTCTGCCGGCAGACCAAGCTGCCTCTTAAAGTCAGTTTGCGCTTTTATGGTGATAGGCTTAATGCGCTCATCAAGCGGTATCCCAACATAGCGAACAGAATCTTTGGGATATTTATAATCAGCGTCTGGCATACCAAAAGTGTGAATCTGCGCAAAACGGCCGACAATACGGTTAGCTAGTCCTGGAACGGCGTCAGAATCATGGGTCACAATTGGGATTTTTAGAAGACGGGCAGCCAGTCCTATGGGCACTACTACAAAACCACCTTTGGAAAAAACCACGTCGGGCTGAACTTTTTTTAGTATCGTGCGGGCAGTTGATATAGCAAAGACAACTCGAAAAAAATCGCGGCCATTTAGAATAAGAGTGCGTAAATCCAGCAGATGCGATAGTAAGCTCTCGCCGTGATAGCGGCGGAATTTACCTGAGGGTACGTTGTATACTTCATCAAAAGCAACACGGAAGCGTTCTTGCAGGCTATTAGCCAGCGCCTCCCCTTTTAAGCCGATATAAACAATCTGACAGTCAGGTGAATTTTTCTTAAGAGCGGGGGCGAGCGAAAGTAGCGGTGTGATGTGCCCGCCTGATCCGCCGCCGGCCAAAACTATAGTCAAAGGCTTTTTCACTGTAACTAGTATAGCGTGAAATTTGATAAACCATTCCCAACGCCGCCGTTAAGCAAATGATGCTGGTGCCACCTTGACTAATTAGCGGTAAAGTTATGCCCTTAAGTGGAAGTAAGCCGATCATAGCGCCAACATTGATTATCATCTGCGTGCTAAACCAGGCTAAAACTCCGACTACCAGCAACCGGCTAAAGAGATCAGCACTGTGCAGTATAACCTTTTGCAAACGATATATAAAAAGGGCGTAAAACGCTAATATAATGGTTGAGCCAATAAAGCCAAACTTTTCGGCCATGATGGCAAAAATTGAATCATTAGAGGCCTCTGGCAAGTAGCCGTAAGCTTGGACGCCGTAGCCTAGCCCCTGGCCGATTAAGCCGCCTGAACCAACCGAAATTAGGGCCTGGCAAGCCTGATAACCGCTTGTCTGGCAATCCGCCCCCGGATTTAAAAATGTTGCTATTCGGTCTCGCCGATAGCCGGAACTAAATATGGCGATAGTTAAAAACAAAATGACGGCCACGGCAATCAAGCCGATTCGCTTCATTGGCAGACCAGCCGCGTAAGCCATTAGGCCCATAATGGCTATCATTACCCCAGCTGAACCTAGATCACTCTGGAATTTGGCAACCACTACACCTATAACTACCAGCAA
>CAZXDA010000027.1:7116-8984 GCA_964639445.1 uncultured Candidatus Saccharibacteria bacterium | reverse complement strand
CCCAAAGACCAGCCGCCAATGACTAACTCTCTTATTCTTCCTCTCAGTCTTTCCCGTATAGCTTGGCTTACAACTTCGGCGTGATCATCAAACGACTTATTAGGATTTTCTATGGGCATATCCGGCGCGAATGCTTCATAGCCAGCCTTGCGTAGCTCTCTTCGTACGAATGCCCAGGACTGTGGGCTATGAGACCTGCCAAATAGCAAACAAAAAACTGGGTTTTGATCGGGCGTATGGATTTCAGCGCTCATTTACTATCTCTTTAACAATGGCAAGAATATAGCAAAAGAAATAAAGGGGCCGTGAGTTAATTAACAGAAATAATCTATACTGGGAGTGTGTGGCAAAAACTGAAATCGCGTATAACCGACATCCGTAACATTGGTTTTTACCTTTTCGCTGTCATTGTATTTGCCATCAGCTGGAGCGGCGTAAAGACGATTCAAAGAAACTACGAGCTGCAAAAACAAATATCGCTTCTCAAACAACAAAACTCTGTGCTGCGGCTGAGTAATGACAACACTTCTCTGCAAAATAAATATCTGGGAACTGACCAATATTTAGAACTGGCTGCCCGGCAGAACTTTGGTCTGGCAGCACCCGGCGAAACTGTGCTCTTAGTGCCTAAATCAGTAGCTATGAAATATGTCGATCCTTCGTTGGCTCAGGCAACAAGCCAAAATCAGACGGGTACTAGTACTCAAAAATCCAAATACTCAGAAAATTTCCAAGATTGGCGAAACTTTCTGCTTGGACAAAATACTTCGGACTAGGGGCTTGGCAGGGTTGACATAACCGCTGTAGCTGGTAACATTAAAGCTTGTGTCCAAAGCTTGTGAGGTGGAGGATACATATTACATTCGATATTAACTAAAGATTAATCTAGCTAATTAATTGCTAATTAATTGCCTGCTAACGAGCGGGTAGGGGCGTTTTTGTGCTCATAAAAAGGAGGATTAATGCCATTATTGGCTTTTGTAACGGCACCCCTAATTGCACTTTCCTTAAATACAGGAAATTTAGGGCACAATATAACAGAAGTACAAACTAATCAATCCACAGATAGTGAGGCCCAAGCTGTTCAGACTGTCAGCCCACAGCCGAATATCATAACGGTTAACGAGGGTGATACGTTGTACGCAATTGCGAGCGCGCACAACACCACCTATGTTCGGCTGTTTAATGCCAACCCTAATGTTGCCGACCCAGATGTGATACATCCGGGAGATCAGATTCGGATTCCGGATCCAAATGAACAATTAGCTGATCGGCCATTGCCGTCTGTAGATCCAGCACCGGTAGTTTCATACGCATCAACATCTGTATATCAAACTACTCTGTCGCAGGCCCAAACTGCATCTTATGCCAAACCAGCTGTTAGTGATGGCAGTATATGGGATCGATTGGCTCAATGTGAATCAGGTGGTAATTGGGGTATAAGCAGTGGGAACGGTTTTTACGGCGGGATCCAGTTTGATCGCGGCACATGGTTGAGTAACGGCGGTGGCGCTTACGCCCCGACTGCTGACCTCGCTACCCGGGATCAACAGATAGATATTGCTTCCAGGGTTCAAGCTGCCCGCGGTTGGTCACCGTGGCCAGCCTGTAGTGTCAAACTTGGCCTTTAGAGCGGATTGACAAACATCGCATAACAGATTAGAATAGTGTCTGCTTTAGCGGGAGGAAGGTGGTGTTTAAAGTACTTTGTCCTCCGGAAGAGCAGCCCGAGCAAATGTATTCCATTTGCCCGGCGCGATGAGAAACCGCGAAGGGGTTTCTCATGTTTTTGACGCGGGGTGGAGCAGTAGTAGCTCGCGTGGCTCATAACCACGAGGTCGCCGGTGCAAATCCGGCCCCCGCAACCA
>CAZXDA010000027.1:0-7016 GCA_964639445.1 uncultured Candidatus Saccharibacteria bacterium | reverse complement strand
GGTGCAAATCCGGCCCCCGCAACCAGAAAAAGCGCTCAAGATTTGAGCGCTTTTTCTTTTTGGCGTTTTAGCCTATCTGTTGTTTTCTTTGGGGCGGGCTACATCAACGGATATAGTTCGGCCACCAACTTCACTGCCGTTTAAGGCAGACTGGGCAGCTTTGCCTTCTTCGTCGTTTTCAAACTCGACGAAGCCAAAGCCCTTGCTGCGGCCACTGTCACGGTCACGAACCACTGTCGCTGAAGTAACGGTGCCATGGGCGGCAAACAATTCCTTCAACTCATCATCAGTGGTTGAAAATGGCAATCCACCCACGAATAGCTTGTACATTACTTTCTCCTTATTATCTTACGAGCAGGAACGACCCCTTAATCTTCTTGATTGAGCGAACACCGGACCGATTAAATGGTCGTTTCTTCTCACAAGAACAGATAAGATTCCTCTCGTGAAGAAGTAAATCACGTTTATTATTAAAAGGCAACAAAAAAGTGTTGACTGCTTACGCTTGACGTGTATTATTGAGCTAAGATCGTTTCGCACAAAAAACCAAAGGAGAAAAACAAAAATGGGCGAGTTAGCTTACGAAGTGGTTGAAGCTACCGGCTTTGAAGAAATTGACCAAGTATTGAACGAGCTGGACGAGTTAAACTAAAATCTACCTCTGTTAATATGATATAATCACACTTGCGAGTCAGGTGTGATTATATTTTGGCAGCGTAGCTCAGTTGGTTAGAGCGGAGGACTCATAAGCCTCAGGTCGCAGGTTCGATCCCTGCCGCTGCTACCACTTTGCTATTATGGGGGCATGGAGAGACCCTTCGACTCTGCTCAGGGCAGGTCAAAAGAGCCGGCTAGTAAATTTGATACCGCGACTGATAAGGCGTTTCACATCAGTCTCTATCTTAAGGGGCTGGATGGCTTGTTGGAGACTCTGGGCGGCATTTTATTGCTAATTATTAACCCAGCTGAGATTAATCGTTGGGCACAGCGTTTGACGCAGGGCGAACTCTCTAAGGATCCGCACGATTTTGTAGCCAATCATATTCTCAACACAGCTCACCATTTAACAGGTGCGTCTTTAATCTTTGGCGCAGCCTACTTACTCTCTCATGGCATCTTAAAACTGGTGTTGGTAGTTGAAGTCTTGCGCGATCACTTATGGGCATACACTGCGCTTATTGTAGTCACGGCGCTTTTTGTTGTCTACCAAGTTTATAGATTGGCAATAGTAAAACTTTCTGTCGGTTTAATCCTACTCACCATTTTAGATGTAGTAATTATCTATTTGACGCAAAAAGAGTATCGGAAGCATAAAAGTTGGCATGAATCTCAAGCTGCCTAGAGGCAAGTATGTAGTGGCGGTTTCTGGTGGTGTTGACTCAATGGCGCTTTTGCACATGCTTGTGCAAAAGCGCCAGCAAAAAGCAAAAAACAAGTTGATCGTTGCTCACTTTAATCATGGTATTCGGCCGAATGCCCAAAAAGACGAAGAGTTGGTCAAAAAAACGGCGCAAAAATACAATCTGCCGTTTGAGGTCGGTTATGGCCATTTGGGACCAGGTGTCAACGAAGAACAAGCTCGCAAAGCCCGTTATAAGTTCTTAAATGAGGTTAAGCAAAAATATAAAACCGATGCTATTGTCACTGCTCATCACGAAGACGATTTAATAGAAACGGCCATTATAAATATTTTGCGTGGCAGCGGCCGCCGCGGCATGTCAGCTATTATCGAAAATCCCGACATCCGGCGGCCACTGTTGCCTTATTCTAAAAAAGACATCTTAAGCTACGCCAAAAAAAATCATCTGTCGTGGCGAGAAGATCCGACAAATAAAGATGAAAGATATTTGCGCAATTACATTAGGAGACGAATTGTGCCAAAATTAAGCACTAAACAGCGCGCCCAGCTTCTACAAGACATTAAGCAAGTAGCCCTCATTAGTCAGCTTATTAATCAAGAGATTGCAAATTTGTCGCAGAAAATAGTTAAAGGAAATGCTATTTCAAGAAACCGTTTTATTATTCTGCCGTCTGAAGTAGCCAACGAAGTTTTGATTCATTTTCTGCGGGCGCACGGTATTCGGCAGTTTGATAAAAAAACGATTGAGCGTCTAAGCGTGGCTATTAAAACGGCTAGAGCCGGCAGCAAGCTTGATGTTATTAAAGGTGCATCTATGGAAATGACACCTTCGGAAGTTGTTCTCCACACTGGATTCCGGCCTGCGCCGGAATGACATTACAGGTGTTATAATATTCCTGTATGGATAGAGGGAAGCAATTTCGCCTGGGCGGCGGCCCGGGCAGCGAAAATCGTGGCGGCAGATGGAAGAATGCGGGCTTCATCGCCCTGATTATTCTATTTGGTCTAATCATTTGGGCAGCTTTTAATCAGCCCAGCCAGTTGCAAACTGTGCCCTTTTCGCAAGTAATTTCTGATGCCAATTCCGGCAAAATTCAGCAAATTACAGTCAGCGGCGATAATCTGGAAATTACACCTAAGGGCGAGGCAAAACCAACCGAGAAGTCGGTTAAAGAGCCCGGCTCGAGTATTTATGAGCAAGGCCTGCAGCAAGGCAAGGTAGTGTTGGTTAACAAGCCCAGCTCTGGCGGCACCAACAGTATTTGGGGCCAACTACTGGTCAGTGTACTGCCGGTGATTATTATTGCCTTTATTTTAATCTTGATGTTTCGCAGCGCGCAGGGGCAGGGCAACCAGGCTTTGGCTTTTGGACGCAGCCGGGCCCGGCTTTACGGCAACGAAAAGGAACGCATTACATTTAAAGACGTAGCTGACACAATGGAAGCCAAGCAGGATTTGGAAGAAATTGTAGAGTTTTTGAAATATCCTAAGAAGTTCGAGGGCGTGGGCGCCAAGATTCCCAAAGGTGTATTGCTGGTTGGGCCGCCTGGAACTGGTAAGACCTTACTTGCTAGGGCAGTGGCTAGCGAGGCTAATGCGCCATTCTTTTCGATCAGCGGCTCGGAATTTGTAGAAATGTTTGTGGGAGTCGGTGCCAGCCGCGTGCGCGATTTGTTTAATAAAGCCAAAAGAAATGCACCCTGCATTATCTTTATTGATGAAATTGACGCCGTTGGCCGCCGGCGTGGTTCCGGTCTGGGCGGCGGCCATGATGAGCGTGAGCAAACCCTTAACCAAATTTTGACGGAGATGGACGGCTTTGAACAGGGCCAAAACATAATTGTGCTGGCAGCCACCAACCGATCTGACGTGCTTGATCCGGCGTTGCTGCGTCCTGGCCGCTTTGACCGCCGCGTAACTATCGATCTGCCAGATCGCAAAGCTCGCAAAGAAATTTTGGAGACTCACTTTAAAGATAAGCCAATCAGCAAAGAAGTTGATCTGGAATCTTTAGCGGCTAAAACAGCCGGTTCAAGCGGCGCCGACCTTGCCAACATTGCCAACGAGGCGGCCATTTTGGCTGCCCGCCGTAATCGCAAGGTTATCGAAAATGAAGATGTGGTAGAGGCCTTTGAAAAAGTAGCTATTGGTCCTGAGCGCAAAAGCAAGGTGATGTCTGAGACAGAAAAAGAGCTAACGGCCTATCATGAGGCTGGCCATGCCGTTGTTGGCCATGTACTACCCGATTCCGACATGGTGCATAAAGTTACCATTATTGCCCGCGGCCCGGCCGGCGGTGTTACATGGTTTATTCCACCAGAAGACAAAAGCTATCACAGCATTGTCGAATTTAAAGACGTGCTGGCGCGCATGATGGGCGGCCGTATGGCCGAAGAGTTGATTTATGGCGCAGACCGCGTAACAACCGGCGCTGGCAATGATCTGCAAAAGGCGGCCGAGTTGGCTCGCGACATGGTTGTCAACCAGGGTATGGGTAAAGTTCTGCGCGATCAGGTGTTCCACACGGATGAGGGCATTATGCTGGAGCGATTGGTACACGAGCGCCAGTATTCAGATGAGACGGCTAAAATTATCGATGACGAAGTTGAAAATCTAATTAAAGAAGCCGCCCGTCGCGCCCGAGCGGTGATAAAAGCCAATAGAGATAAATTAGAAAAACTCAAGAATCGACTACTAGAAAAAGAGACGGTTGAAGCCGACGAGGTACTGACAATTCTAAAGGGCGCTAAAATGCCCAAGGAAGCCGCCCTCTACTAGCCACGCATTCCACGCCAGCCAGCCTGCCAACCGGCGAAGCCGGTTGGCAGGCTGGCTTCTTGGCTATTTTCGGCTCGCCCCTTACGGTGCTCCTTCAACGTATTACATATACGTCTCAGTTCGCTCCGCAGGGCTCACCAAAACTAGCTCAAGCGTGGAAAGCGTGGACTAGCAAAGGGAAAACTAAAGCAGTTTTTGGATTTTTTGATACATCTTCAAGTGTCCAGTATCTATTAGATTTGGTATAAACTTTTTCTTTTCTGCTTCAGTCAGATGCAATAACTTTTCTATAGGCCAAGCTTCAAAACCAGTTATTTCACCCTCTTCAATTTTTAAATCCTTTATCTTTCCTTCAAACCTCAGCACATAATTTCGCCGTATAACATTATTAGTAAGTCCTGTCGAAGCATCATAAATTTTAACTCTAGTGTCGCCAATGTGCTTGAGTGCTTGCGGTGATATTTTTAACCCGGTTTCTTCTCTGGTCTCTTTTACAGCTGTGTTTAAATAATCCATACCAACGTCGACATGGCCACCAATGGTAGCGTCTAATTTATCTGGAAAAGTTTCTTTTGTTTTGCTTCTGAGTTGCCAAATCAATTCGCCTTTGGGTGTGTAAAGCCACACGTGAGACTCTCTATGTAGAAGACCCTTTTGATGTACCTCTAAGCGTCCAGCTCGACCTATAATTTTACCCTTCTCATCAATGATGTCGAGCGAGTCTTTGCTGCTCATAGGTCAAGAATAGCAAATATAGGTTAAATGTTAGAATAGGGGCATGGCGATTGATAGGATTGTTGATACGAGCGTGAGGGATGAGGCGCAGGATGAGCAGTTTGAAGAAACGCTGCGGCCGCGTGACTTTACTAACTACGTTGGGCAGGAGAGGATTAAGAAAAACTTAAGGCTGGCGATTGGCGCCGCTAAAAAAAGAAGCGAACCGATTGATCACGTCTTACTTTACGGCCCGCCGGGGCTTGGCAAAACCACATTGGCGACTGTAATTGCTAACGAGAGTGGTGCCCAAATCCGCATAACTTCCGGGCCGGCTATCGAACGGGCAGGGGATCTAGCCAGCTTACTCACCAACTTAGAAGACGGCGATATTTTATTCATTGATGAAATCCACCACTTAAACCGCTCGATTGAGGAAGTACTGTATGCGGCTATGGAGGATTTTAAGCTTGACATTATGCTTGGCAAAGGTCCAAGCGCCAGAAGCCTGCGGTTAGATTTACCTAAATTTACAATCATTGGTGCCACTACCCGTACCGGCGCTTTAGCAGCCCCACTGCGCGATCGTTTTGGTATGATTCACCGATTAGAATTCTATACGCCGGAAGAAATTAGCCGCATCATTAAGCGCTCGGCCAAAATTTTAAAGGTACCAATTAATGAGCCGTCTGCCAAACTTTTGGCTGAGCGCGCCCGGTTAACGCCTCGCATTGCCAACCGTCTGCTGAAACGCGTACGTGATTACGCTGACATGAATGGTGATGGAATAATTGATAAGGACTTGGCTCTCAAAGCACTGGAGCTGCTAGAAATTGACGAGCTGGGGCTTGACCCAGCTGATCGCCACCTACTTAGCGTGATAATCGACCACCATAACGGCGGTCCAGTAGGCGTAGAAACCTTGTCGGCTTTAATCGCTGAGGAACGCTCCACAATTGAAGATTTTTATGAGCCGTATTTGATGCAAATTGGCCTGCTGGAGCGCACGCCGCGCGGCCGCAAAGTAACCCCCCGTGCCTGGAAACACCTGGGCTTAGAATCGTCGGCCAAAAAACAACCTAGCCTTCTCTAGCATTATTTGTTATTCGTGGAAGGGGTTGTTGCGGGCGTTGTTAAACAGAGCTTGGACTTGCGGGCTATTGTTCTCCAAAGATTGAATCTGGTTGATGGCTTTTTGGTCGATTCTGGGGATCCTGGCTTTGGCCAGAGTTTCACTCTCGGCCTCGGCTGATGGTTCGGCTGTAGCTAACGCTTTGATATTCCAAATGACCACTAGGTACATCAACAGCACAGCCAAGATGACAATAAACGAAAGATGCTTGGACAGTACAGCTCCTATCTCCTTGAGTTTTGGCGGCAGCGACTTGAAATTTAAATTTGAACTTTGAACTTTGAACTTTGAACTTTCCATCTATTTTGGCCTCATGAAGATATTAATTACCAGGCTAAAGCTAATGGCGTCACTAACCCGCGATTCATTAGTCTGTGGCTGGATATTAATTTGAGTAATTTGGGCAGTGCGACGGTCGCGCTCAATACTACGCAGAAAATCGAGGAATTTAGGATAAGTAGTAATTTGGCTTGCGGGCACATTAGCTCCAGTTTGAGGGGTAATAGTTAGCTCCAAACTATATAAGCCGCTTATGCCACTAACCGGTTTAGCTTGCGAAATAGCGCTGACGGCCGAGCCGGTAGCCGAAGTTGGAGTGGAGCTGCCGCCAAGCGTGCTGGTGGGAAAAGTAATACTGGCAATGGCAATGCCGGACCTGCTCGCCAGTTGAAAGATGTCTAAAACTGCTTGGGCCTGGTCTTTGTCGTTGGGAATTACAGTTTTAGCCACATCATTAAAATAGGCATATTTTTGAACTTGTTTTTTGGCTTGTTCTAAGTTGGTCAGTTGAGTATCGACGATCTTGTTCTGGAGTTTGGCGTCAACCATTTGTTGGCTTTTGGACGATAAAATTTTTAGTCCGCCGATGGCAGTTATCAGAAAAGTCAGTGCCACAAGCGCCAGCAGGCCAATAAGTGCCAATCTAAGTTGTTTAGGCGAAAGATTCATCCCATTAGACTCCTTGCTAACAAACTTTGTTTATAGGTTGTAAGCAAATCACAATCATATTGTAGGAGTCTAACGGGATAGACC
>CAZXDA010000026.1:0-9115 GCA_964639445.1 uncultured Candidatus Saccharibacteria bacterium | reverse complement strand
TGATGGAGCTTCCAGGCTCTCAGTTGGTGGAGGGGTGGAGGTGTTAAGGGTGGTACTGCCGACATAACCTGCTTCAGAAGTCTTGGGCAAATCAGCAGCGATAGCTACCTCTAGGTTTTTTAGGGCTTCTTTGGCGGAATAAAGCGCTTTTTCTGTAGCCGTCTCTATGGATTTCACTTCGTTAGATACATCCGATACAACCTGCTTAGCTCGTTTGAGCCGCTTACGACAGCGCTCAGAACAAGTCACAGCATCACGCCGAGCACGGAACAAATTTTGGCATGACGGACAGATTTTTGTTACTTGGCGCGCCATCCCGATTAGACCTCCCTTCTAGGGCGGATTTCTGCCGAAATCCTAGGTCTAACGGGATAGGCCACGTTAGAAGTCTGATTCTGCGAAAGCAAATCAGAGCTAGCGTTTAGCGTGCTACTTCTAATCGTGGCCATTTTCTTACTTTTTATTTTTTTATTTGCTGATTTTTTATATTTTTCAGCTGATAACGATTATGGTTTATAAGCCAGACGTTGTCAAGAAGTAAAAGTCGGACAATATAGATGAAAATTGTCTGCCATATTGACCACATCTGTTTTTATCTGTAAACTATTGTGGATTATGCGACGATTAGACTTTGATAAAAAAGGCAAGCAGCACGGCCATAATGTCAGTTTTTCGCAGCGCCATACCAAACGCGTTTGGAAGCCCAATTTGCAAACCAAGACTTTGACAGTTGAAGGTAAGAAGGTGCAGGTCAAAATCAGCACTAATGCCTTGCGCAGCCTAAAGAAAAAGGAACTTCTCTAAGCTTATTGTCTTTTTAAGATAATAAGCTTAGCAGTATCGGTTAGTTCGGCCTGTTTAGCTTTGTATTTATCTAATGTTTCAGCCGGCTCCATAGCTAAATTTTTTAGAGCCTCAGCCAGCTCAACCTGCGGTACCTCATATCTGATAGCTTTGTCGGCATAATGAGTCGGAATGACCACCTTGGGCTCGATTTTCTTAATAACTTGCAGCGCGCCTACCCCGTCCATGGTATAGCCGCTGTTGCCAACCGGTACAACCGCTATATCAACAGGGCCAATTGCTTCCAGCTGATCTTCGTTTAAATCTGGGTAGATGTGTCCCAAGATGCCAATTTTTATCTCGTCAGCAGTGATAGTGAATATAACGGCGTTTTTGTCGCCTTCGCTGTCCATATGGGAACGAGCAGCAACGCCATGAATAACCACACCAGATATTTCGTACTCGCCTGGCATATCAGCTACAAATTGACTCGGCTTAGGTGGAATAGCGGCATGAGTATGCAAGCTAATGTCAGTCGGCTTAGTAACAGATTTGAGGCCCAACTTTTCTAAATTATCATCAACTACAATTTGCGCTTTTTTAGCTGTTATTCTTAAACAGTTGGCCCCATAATAAGATAATTCCATAAATTTCCCTTCAGATTGTCATCCTGAACTTGTTTCAGGATCCAGACTGGATTCCGGCCTTCGCCGGAATGACATTTTGTTTTTTTGCATCTATACTAGTAGCTCCTGAGTGTTGACTATTATCTGTTTTTTGGCAGCCATGACATCATTAATGAACCGATCTTTAATTTCTACGCGATATTCATAGGTAGTAAGCGGCATAGTGGCGTAACGCAACTCTTTGTTTTCAGTAGTCTCCAGATCAGATATAAACTTGGCTAACTTGGCTTGGTTAATATCACCCACAATTAAAACATCAACTCCAGCCCGATTATCTCTGGTGAACTGGCCGGTAAGTAGGGCTAGGTCCACTTTGCCGGTAGCCCGAACGGCCTTAGCCAGCGGATGCTCAGGCGCAACATCAGTGCCTTCTGGTATGGCAGCGGCTACTTTGCCTTTAGCAGCCCTACTTGCCGCTTTGGCGGTGGCAGACGGCTGACCGCCGAAAATCATAGCCAGCGGTGCATAAAAATCATAATCCTGATTAACTTCATAATAGAGACGGTTGTTGTTGGAATCGGATTTTATGATGCCCAAGCTTAATAAGTTAGCCAATTCGCGCCGCACTGAATTGATTTGCTCATTGATTTTGCGGGTGATTTCGCGCACATAAAATGAACGATTGGGGTTGGTATAAAAAAGCCGCAGTAGTTTTACCCTAGTTTTAGATCCAAACAATTGTTCGATCACACCTCTACCTCTGTTACTCATTGTAGCAAACGCCGGGCAAATCTGACAAATTAATTGCTCAAAGTGTCTGCAACAAACTTGTAAGTTTCATTGGCTGAACTAAACCATTGTATGTACGAGTTGCGTTTGAACCAGGTTTTTTGCCGACGGGCGTATTGCCAGTGGGAGGTTTTTAATTTCTCCCTAGCTTCAGCTTCACTAATAGTCCCTGATAGATACTCAATAATTGGGCCGTAAGCAACTTTAGCCTTGGTAAGAATAGCGTTACGGCCGTACTGCTGTAGCAGACGCTCAGTTTCCTCAACTAATCCCTCTTTAAACATGGCCTCTGCTCGCTTAGAAATTCTCTGTTTCAGTTCGTCTCCATGCTGTAGTAGCCCAATAATAACCGCATCATTTCTTAAATTTTTATTTTTCGTATAAGAACCCTCTAGCCGATGACGCGGATTTAAAGAATCTCTCTTCCCTGTGGGGCTAAAACTATAATCGTAAAGAATCGAGTCAATATATAAACCGGTGCCGCCTACAATGACCGGCAGGTGGCCCCGTTTTTGAATTTCAATAATTTTATTCTCAGCGTACTGCTTGAATTGAGCGGCGGTAAACCTCTCGCCCGGGCCAATGATATTCAATCCCCAATGCGGAATCCGCCTCTGATCGGCCTTAGTCGGTTTGGCTGTTCCGATATCCATATTTTTGTAAATTGTCAGCGAATCAGCGCTAATAATCTCACCATGAAAGTCCTTAGCAATACGCATAGCCAGATCTGATTTGCCGCTGGCCGTAGGCCCAACTATAGCAATGAGTTCTGGTTTTGATGTGGTGGATTCCATAAGAGTTCCTTAAAATCTATAACTCGATAGTTCTCGTCTATATGTATGCCTTCGGCTTCCAGATCGCGTTTATGAGCTTCATATCCGCCTGAAGTATAACCTCTTGCTAAACCACCATTACGGTTAACCACTCTTTGCCAAGGCAGTTCCTGCGGCCCGAAATGGGCGATTTGCCCCACTTCCCATGCCGCCCACGCTGCACCGGCTGCTGCCGCCACCTGCCCATACGTCATCAATCGCCCTTTTGGTATCTGCACCACAATCTGATAAACCCGCTGCTTAAAGTCAGCGTCGACCCGCTGCATTTTCTGAAAGTTCTTGTAGAAACTCCTCGACTGTGGATTCGGGAAGCTCCGGAAGGTCGGAGCGGTGGCGGGGGGTGACGTGACCGGATTGAACTTCTTTTTCGCCAATGACTACAGTATATGGAACCTTCATTTGCTCGGCGTGCAGGATCTTTTTGGCGACCGTTTCATTGGAATCGTCAAACTCTGCTCGTAATCCAAACTCTTTAGCTTTTTTTACAACGTCTTTTGCCATTTTTAAGATGTTAAGTTCGTTATTTACAGTCACAATTCGCACCTGCTCCGGCGCCAACCATACCGGGAATTTGCCGCTGGTATGCTCAATATAAACTGCCAAAAATCGTTCTATCGAGCCCAGCAAGGCGCAGTGAATCATGACGGGCCGCGCTTCTTTTCCAGCCTCGTCTACATAGACCAGACCAAAGCGCTCCGGCATCACAAAATCGAGTTGCACAGTTGCTACCTGCCACGTCCGGCCAAGCACATCCGAAGCCAAAAAATCGATTTTTGGCCCATAAAAAGCCGCGTCACCAGGCTCGATATGATAATCTAGCTTCTCCTCTTTAGCAATTTTCTCAAGAGTAGATTGAGCTTTTTCCCACAATTCCGGATGGCCCAAATAGCCATCTTTCTCATCCTTAAAACTCAAACGGAATTTAAGTTGCATTTCGAGCGTCTTATACAACATCTTAGCTGCATCAACTAACTCTTTAATTGATTGCTCTATCTGGTCCTCACGGCAAAAAACATGGCTATCGTCCATGTTGATGGATCGGACTCGCGCCAGGCCCTGCAATTCCCCACTTTTCTCATCCCGGTAAACTGTGGCTGTTTCTAGATACTTGATAGGTAATTCACGGTAGCTGCGTGGCTTAGAGGCGTAAATTTGGGTGTGATGCGGGCAGTTCATCGGCTTTAGGACCAAATCATCAGATGTTTCCTGGCTTTTTACGAAGAACAGTTCGGC
The DNA here is from genome assembly GCA_964639445.1 of uncultured Candidatus Saccharibacteria bacterium. GTDB lineage: Bacteria > Patescibacteriota > Saccharimonadia > Saccharimonadales > UBA10212 > 2-01-FULL-49-22. The sequence continues at coordinate 4,851 of CAZXDA010000026.1, read as the reverse complement.
ACCGAATTTATCCCAATGTCCGCTGGTTTTATAAAGATCGGTCTTGGTCAAATGCGGCGTCCAAATTTTTTGGAAATCCCTAGCCTCGCGTAGTTCGTTGGAGTATTTTGACAACTCCTCCTTAAGAATAGTGCCGCGAGGGGTTAGCATTGGAAGCCCGGAACCTACCAAATCACTGGTCACAAACAAATCTAACTCTTGCCCTAGCCGGCGATGGTCGTTTTCTGCCAGTTTTTGCTCTTCAGTATTCATTTGTCTCAATCATAACACCCATTGATATAAAAATTGAGCGTGCTCGCAATCACGCTCAATTTTCGATGTATAACACATCGGCAAAACTCAACCTACGAACGAGTATATTATAGCTAGCCATAAAATGCTAGTACTTTTTTGTTACTTTATCCACACCTGTGGATTTCTCGATTTTATATCAAATATGAGAAGTGTGCAAGACGGATCTCAAATTCGGTATAATTATCTTGTCGTGACAAAGGGCGGTTAGCTCAGTTGGCTAGAGCGTCTGATTGACGTTCAGAAGGTCGAGGGTTCAAGTCCCCCACCGCCCACCACTTTTCCTGAAGCTGAAAATTATTATTTGCCAGTTTAGAAGTTCCGTATTATAGTTGCGATATCTTAGGAGAATAAATGGCGGAACAAAAACCAGTATTAGGGGTGGAAATCGTAGGCTGGGGCGCTGCTCTGCCCCAAGAGTCATTAACAAATGACGAATTAATTAAACGGTTTAAGCTTGATTCTAGCGATAAGTGGATCAGAGAAAGAAGCGGTATTGAAAGCCGCCATATTATCAGTGGAGACGAAAGCACATTAACATTAGCTGTAGATTCAGCTGATGAAGCCCTGAGAATGTCTGGTATGAGCGCACCTTATAATGTAGATCGGACTATTTTGGCCACCACCACCTCTGTTTATAAAGTGCCTGGCACTCACCCAGACATTTTAGAGGCTTTACACATTGTAGGAGGCTATAGTCGACCAGAGGCCAGTAGCAAAGAAGTCCAGACAGCTTGTACAGGATTTGTCACCGGCTTAATCGAAGGGTACCGGGGTTTTCCGACTGATGGAGATGAGCTGGATTTGATAATCGGAGCAGATGCTTTATCAACTATAACCGACAAAAGCGATCGTACCACAGCCATCCTCTTTGCCGATGGCGCCGGTGCAGTCGTTTTACGACGTAATGATAGACGACCTGAAGCCGGCTTACTTGGCTGGTATGAGGCGACAGATGGTAGCGTTAGACCGGCGCTTTACTGCGAACTTGGCGATGATAACTATATCAAAATGAATGGCCGCGAAGTTTTTAAGCAAGCAACGCGCGTTATTGTTAAGGCTGGAGAAATTGCATTAAAAAGAGCAAAAGTCAGCATTAAAGAGGTTGCTTTAGCTATACCCCATCAAGCTAACTCCAGAATTATCGACTACGCAGCTGAAAGACTAGGAGTTGATGAGGATAAGATGGTTGTCACCATAGATCATCATGGCAATACTTCTTCAGCCTCTATCCCCTTAGCCCTTTATGAAGCGATTCAGGGTGGGCGACTCGCCCGAGGAGATAAAATTTTATTAGTTGGTTTCGGTGCTGGCATGACAGCCGCAGCAGCAGTTATAAAGTGGTAAGGATAGCAATGGCAGAAAAAGACCCAGAACAGAGAGTTGTTATCACGGGGATGGGCGCATTTACGCCGGCTGGCCCAGATCTAGCTACAACTTATGAAAATATCGCTAGTGGGATGAATTGTATAGTTGATGTGAGCGATACTGAGCTAGCGTCTTATGAGCAGTACCGCGATCCCGATAATTCAGAGCGCACCAGTCTATCCGCCGTTATAACTGATTTTTCTCCTCTAGCCTTTTTACGGGATGAATATAAAACACGGGATATAAAACCCAGCTTAATTCACCGCAGCGGCGATATGGTAGTAAAAACTGCTATTGAAGCCTTATCACAAGCCGGCGTCTTAACGGATGATTATAGGATTGACTCTCGAATTGGCTTAAATGAATATCGCTTCGGTATCCGTATTGGTACCGGTGTAGGCGGAGCTCTGCAAATAGCCGAAGCAAAGAAGAAGATGGAGCAAGGCAAAAAACTTGGGCCTTTCCCAATTATGGAAAGTCTGCCGGGACGTGTAGCCTCGGTGCCATCAATGTTTTTCGAAGCTCGGGGTGACGTAGCCGGTGTACTTGGCGAATGTGCCGCCAGTTTAATTGCTATTCGTCAGGGGGCGCAATTAATTGAGCGTGGTGATGCCGATTTAGTCTTAGCTGGCGGAACGGAAGGCCCTATTATTGATGTTGGGCTAGGTATGTTCGCCGGCACTACTGCTCTGGCTAAGACGAGTGATCCTGAAAAAGCTCCAGCCCCCTTTGATCAGGAGCCTGGTGGTGTGGTGCTTGGTACCGGCGCGGGTGTTGTCGTACTGCAATCACTAGAGTCCGCCCGCCGTACCGGTACTGTCCCTCTGGCCGAAATAGTTGGCCACGCCCAGAACATGGATGCTGGCAAAGAGACTTTCCCCACCGGTCCCCACGCTCGAAATGTTATGCGTTGGACACTTAATATGGCCCGGCAACACGCAGATATAGAGCAGCTGGAAATAGTTGCTCACGCCACTGGTACTGAAGCTGATAAAAAGGAAGCTATCGACTCTACCCAAGCGTATTCGGACGTCGAAATCGTAGGCGTCAAAGCCCCCAAAGACCAGCTTGGCCATCTCGGTGGGGCTATAGGTGCCGTAGCTCTAATTTTAGGCATCGAGTCACAACGAAGAAATGAACTTTTGGGCTCCTATAAACTGCGTAATCCAATTCCTGAAGCTAAGTGGTATATGCCTAGAAAAACAGTCGAACTGGAAGGCTTTATGGGAGCCATTGCCACACATGCTTTTGGATTCGGTGGTTACAACTGTTCGATAATAACCGTGCCGGTCACTGATTATTAATTAGTGAATAGGCTTGACATCAAAACGCTTATGTGTTAATCTATTCGGGTTAAGCGTGAGGTGATTAGTGAGTACCAATTCTGGTGCCCATAAGCTTGATGATTTCAAGCTGTTTTACGAAGAAATAATCAAAACTAAAAAATCAAAAAACCGAATCCGTAGAGTAAGACAAGCAGCCGCAGCCTAAACAACCGCGGCTGTTTTTATACCTATCCCCACCTTTTGTAACTTATCCACTGGATTTTTCTCTACCGCCATGTCAATATATTGACATGGTTCATCATGAGCTTGTCGAATGATTTGCATATACTGCGGACATAAAACACAAGTGGTCAATAGCCGGCTACAGAGGCGCAGCAATCAAGTTTGGCGTAGACGGCAATGTAAGGCCTGTATGGCCGTTTTTACTACTCTAGAAGCTGTTGACCTGCCCGGCAGCTTAATTGTCGATTCTGGAGGCCGCAGCGAGGCTTTTTTGCCGGATAAGCTTTATACAGAGGTACTCCTTGCTCTGCAAGATCGAAAAGATTGTTACAGTGCTGCCCGCGAAATTACAAATACGGTAATTAGCGAATTACTTAAGTTGTCTGATAAACCGCTGCTCACTACTAAACAGATAAGCCAAGCGGCAGCTAAGGTGTTGAAGCGCTTCGACCGGCGAGCCTACTTGCGATACGTCGCAGAACACCCTTCTTTACAGGTGTAGTCTCATCTTTGCGAACGGCTTTTTCGGTAACCTGAAATCCAAGATAGCGGCCGAAGGCTAAGCGGATCTGGGCGTTAAAGGCGGCGGTGGCGCCGTATATAAATGTGCTGGGAATTAAATAAATCCATTGCAGAACCATCCATAAGGTGCGGCGATGCTTATAGCGTTCGGGCTTGGGCGGTAAAGTGCTAAAGCCTATATATATGCTAATAAGAATTCCGAACATCGACACAGTCTGCAACCAGCGAGCAATCTGCGGTAACTGATTAGCTATGTATGTTTGGGAGTTTATAAACAACGGCACCAAGGCCGCTAAAAGCAGAATTGGCGGCGCCGTTGTCCTAGTGATATGGTCTTCTATCAGCCGGCCTAGACGTGGAATTAGATGTAGCTTGGATAGGTGGTTCTGGCTTAAAAACCCCTTATAGACAACGTAGGCAATATCTGAGCAGCCCCAAGCCCAACGGCGTACCTGCAAGAATTGCATCTTGAGTGTGCGGCGTAAGGTCTCGGCCAGCACGGCGTCTTGGTAAATTGGCGTATAAATTGGGTAGACATCATAGCGGCCGTCAAAGCGGAAAAAGCTGCGCCAATACTGGTGCCCGTCTTCAATAATAGTCCGTACCGACCAAAAATCTGTGTCTATCAATCCTGATAGAGGCTGGGCATGACTGGAAAAGTTACGGAGCACGTGCGGGCGCATTGAAAAAAATAGATTCCAAAAGGTGTTACCGGTAGCGATTACGCGCATCGGCGCTGGCGCGTCCCAGATGTTATTGTTATAAACCTCGATCGGTTGGTAAGAGGAGTGTTTTGGGTCTTCTGTTGAGCAATAAGTATATGTTAGGGCGCCAAAAAATTTTTTGTCAGGACGGTTGTCAGCATCAAGAGTAGTTACCAATACACGAGCAGGGTCAATTTTTTGGGCCTCAATGTACTTTTGGAGTCGGCGGCCGGCGTAAGTGACATTGCCGCCCTTGCCTATTACCTCGCCGAGCAAATCCTTGGGGTGCTTAACGGCCTCTGCGTGGTAAAAATGATGCCCATAATCTTTTATTAAATCCCGCGCCAGCTTTTCGGTCGCTGACCCGCCGCGTTCCTCGTAAGCCAACAGCAGGATGATTTTTTTCATATCGTATTCGTTGTCCAAGATTGATTTGACTGTGGGTTCCAGAACATCTC
>CAZXDA010000025.1:0-9257 GCA_964639445.1 uncultured Candidatus Saccharibacteria bacterium | reverse complement strand
CACTGGGACTGTAGCGCTTGGACCAATAATGCTACTGGCCAGGTGCGCCGGCACATGCGCCGGGTTATGGGGGTGGCGGTATTTCAGTTTTGGAATCATCTCCCAGACCGCATCAAGTAAGTCTAGGTCGGTGCCGGGATCCAAATCGGCCGTTGTTACAGCACATGTTGTATGCGCCACAAAGACCGTTACTGCCCTAGCATCAGGCTCTAATAAATCTTGGACCTGCTCAGTGATATCAATAACTTGTTTTTCTTTATTGGTCTGGATTTTGAGCACTTAGTTCTAGTCTTTCAATGTTTGGAATTGGATGTATATATAAATAGCTTATTTCCCCATCGCGTGGGGCTTCTTCTAAAGCTGTTCCCATTTTCTTTTGCCCTTTCTTTTAAGCCTTACAATTTTATTATCTGCCTGAACTTTAATATTGCAAGAGTAAAATTTCTTACTGCTTAAATTTTTGACATAATCTATTATCATGAGGCCGCTGCGAAATTTCTGGCTAGCAACATCAGTTATGCTAGCCTTAATTGTTGGTATTATTTTGGTAGCAGCCAATAGTAACGGAGGTAAAAAAGCCATGCCAGACGGCAATGTTTCAACAACTACAGACCTGCAAATTGTCAGCCCGGCTTTTAGAGATGGAGCGGCCATTCCCATACAATACACATGCCGAGGACAAAATGTTAATCCACCGCTTAATTTCATAAGCGTGCCAAGTGGTACACGTAGCCTAACTTTGATTATGCATGATCCGGAGGCACCGGTTGGCGACTATGTGCACTGGATAGTTTGGGACATACCAGCCAGCACTGAAACAGTTGCTGTTAATTCTGTTCCTGTGGGCGCCGTGCAGGGTTTAAACAGCAACGGCCAAAACGGTTACATCGGTCCCTGCCCGCCTTCGGGTACACACCGTTATATGTTTGAACTTTATACGCTGGATAGTAATCTAAGCCTACCGGCCAACACCACCCGCGACCAACTGGTTAAGGCCATGCAAGGACATGTTATCGAACAACACACTCTAACCGGCTTGTTTAGTGCTTAGTGATCAAACTGGTGCGTAATCTACATGGCAGGCGCCGAGGCCGGTTTTTTTGGTGTATTTTTGATGATACTGCTCGGCTCGCCAGAAGGTAGCGGCCGGCTCGAGTGTAGTGGCAATTTTGCCATTAAATTCAGATTTATTTAGCTCGTCTATCACTTTTTGCGCCAGCCTTTTTTGCTCTTGGTCCAGATAAAAAATGGCTGAGCGGTACTGGTCGCCGACATCCGGTCCCTGCCGATTAAACTGAGTCGGGTCGTGCATTCTGAAAAACTGCTTTAAGAGTGTCTCAAAACTGACTTTGGCCGGATCATAAGTGATTTTGGTGGCCTCGGCGTGGCCGGTTGTATGAGAGCAAACTTGCTCATATGTCGGATTTTCTGTTTTCCCTCCGATATAGCCAACTTCTGTCTCAATTACGCCCGGCACCTGATCAAAATAATATTGCACGCCCCAAAAGCAGCCTGCTGCAAAAATTGCGACCTCATGCTTTTTGTTTTCTGTTCTAGGCTCGCTGTTCACTGCTAGGTTCCGATGTCGCGCTGGCGGAAGGCCAGCCAGGAAATTATGCCGCATCCAACAATCACACCGGCGATAAATAACATATTTACCCACTTATATGAGCCTTCTAAAATTTCAGCCGAATGGTAGTAGTTAAAAGGAAAAGCGCGCGCCGGCCAGCGTAGCCAACTCACAGTACCGGCTAATGAGACTAAAATATAACCACCAATTGCTATTAAAGCCGAGGCGCCAATACTAGCTGCGCGCGCCCCGCGACCAAGTGTTGTTATCATGAAAGCTATAGCCCCAAAACTAACAGCTAAAGCCGTAGACGCTGCTCCGGCAAGAAGGATATTCGGTAGCGGCACAGCAACATGAACAATTTTAGCCATCAGCATAGTAATAAGCGTCCCGACCAAACCAATAAATATAACTATTAAAATTCCGACGGTAGCTTTGGCGGCAATTAGGCGGCTGCGCGAAATTGGCCGAGCCAGCAGCAGCTCTAATGTGCCTTCCCTTTCTTCACGCCCAAGCAGAGAAGTGCCAGCAGCAATCGCTAAAATGCCTAGTAAAAGAGGCAGGAGCAGATAAAATATCTGGCTGCTTAAGTACCCAACCGGGGAGAAGAACTCGCCTGTATCAGAAAATAGTGCTCTGGTACTCTCCGGCAGGTTGGCAAATGTTTTTTCCAGTTGGCCGGCCTGGTCGCGAAAAGTCGGATAAAAAACCATATTAATTAAAATAAAGGCCGTAATGCCAAGCGCCCACCAAAAAATTGACCATCGTCTTTGCCAAAGCGTCCATCTGATTATCGGCTTCATGATCTTTTGCCTCCTCGGTAAAAACTCAAGAACTCTTCCTCCAGTGATGATTCACGCCGATCTAAACTGTGGACTTTATGGCGAGCCAAGACCATAAATAGCGGAGTTAGATCGCCGCGAATTTTAACCGACACATAACGCGGCGTATTAACAGTGATTTGAGCTTTAGGTATCTGCTTAAGTTCGGCTAGAGGCGCCTCGTTGGCAAAACTAATATCATAAACCTGAGTCGTTTCTTTGGCAAAGTCGCCAATCACCTGCTCGGCAACTAACCTGCCTTCGCGTATAAAGCCAACTCTGTCACAGATTTTTTGGACCTCGCTTAAGTTGTGGCTGCTTATAAATAACGTAGCGCCTTGGGTTCTGGTCCTTCTAACAAGCTCAAAAAAGGCTTCTTGCATCAGCGGGTCAAGCCCACCGGTTGGCTCATCTAAAATTAAAACCTCTGGCTCGTGCATAAAAGCCTGAATAATACCAAGTTTTTGGCGGTTGCCTTTGGAAAGGTTGCCGATTTTTTGATTGGCTTCGAATTTAAAAAGCTTAATCAACTCTTTGCTGTATTTAGGTCTTTTAGCCGGCAAAAGCTGCCCCATATATTCCAAAAAATGTCGGCCGGTCATCTTAGGGTAAAGCGCCAACTCACCCGATAAATAACCTACTTTTGACTTGATTTCCACAGAATCATTGACGCTGTCTAGGTCCATAACTTTGGCTTCGCCGAGGCTCGGCTCAATAAAATTCATTAGCAGCCGAATAGTAGTTGTTTTACCAGCGCCATTGGGACCCAAAAATCCATAAACTTCGCCACCCTTAATATCAAAGTCAAGTCCGCGCACGGCGTATTTTTTTGCCCCTGGGTAGCGTTTCGAAAGGTTATAGGCAGCAATTGCAATACTACGAGCCATTTGCTGATATTGTATCAGCAAATGGAGGGTTATAGGGTGAGAGGGTTACGGGGTTGTAGAAAATTACTTGACTAGTCAAGTAATTTCAAACGTTTGATGAGCCATTCGCGTGGCAGAATTGACAAAAACCAGCCGGCGCGCGGTCCTTGCTCTTTGCCGATTAAAGACCGATACAGTGGTTTAAAAATCTGCTCAGGCGAAAGTTTTAAGCCCTCTTTCAGCTCATAAATGGCTTTATGAAACCATTCGCCATCAGCATTTGCTGGCGCTTGAGACACTTTTTGGGCAAGATCGGCTAAGAATTGTCTTTCTTGGCCGCTGAATTTCGCAGGATCGATTTTTGTCAAAAGCTCAAACTTAACTTCATCCGTTGCCCATTTTACCAGCCAGCGATCAATAAATATCAGCTCTTTTTTAATAATCTCCTTATCTTGCTCAACTATCTCTTTATGCTCAGTGCGAGATATCACATCAATAGTTTTATCCGCGTCTTTTAAAGCCGCCTGATAAGACGCCACTAGGTGCGAAAACGGCACGCGGCTTATTACGCTTGGTACATCATTAATACAAACTGAAATTAACTGTTTATCAGCTTCTGATTTATCGGCTTTGGCGAGTAGCTGGGCAAATTCGTCTATTAGCTTAACTACGCTATCGGCCGGATCGAAAAAGAGTAGTTTTTGAGGCGAGCTACGCAACACAAAATAACGCACAACTTCAGGAGGCATTACGCGCACAACCTCTGACATGCTAATTCCAGTGCCGGCACTGGCGCTCATTTTTTTGCTTTCCCCTGCCCGGTTAATATTATTGTAAGGCACGGGTATGGGCGACGGCGCTTTAAATACCTTATCCATTAAGGCAGAGCCGCTGTCGTAGCTGCCACCTTTGGTAGCGTGATCTCGACCAAACGGCTCGACATTTACTTTTAATAGCCACCAACGGGCCGGCCAATCCAACCGCCAATCTAGTTTTACCTGCCCTTTGTCATACTTAGTCGTTTGCTCCTTGCCATCCTTGTCTAAGTATTTAATGGTTTTGGCATTAGCATCAATAGACACAAAGGTTCTCTTTTTAAGATATCCGCCCTCATTAATCTGGATGGGCGACCAGCTGTCCTCGAGTTGGCGCCCGGAAATCGTCTGCAAGATATTTTTGACTGCACTGACATTTTCAAGAACAACTTCGATAGCAGTTGCAAAGAAGCCGCTGCGATACTTCTCATGGCTACGCATCACATCCATTTGTACGCCAAGCGATTTAACGCTATCTAAAAAAGGTTTTAGGCGATAATCCGCATAAGACTGGGTGCCATCTGGCGCCGGGATGTCGCTAAGAGCCTGACCAAGATACTTTTTATATTCCGGCGGTAAATCAGCCGGTACTTTCCTGAGTCCGTCCTGATCGTCAACAAAATGCAGATGTTTAGCCTTGCGTCCCCGTTTTTTAAGCTCTAAAACAATAGCGTCGCAAATTAAGATCTCGCGCAAATAGCCCATATGATAAGCACCGGACGGTGAAATACCAGATTCAATTAAAATATCACCTTTGGGGTGTTTGGTCTCAATCTCATCAACAATGGAATTTAGCCATTTCATGGCTCTATTTTACAATTTACAATTTACAATTTACATTAATTTATCAATTAACATTTGCCAAATATGTCTGATAAATGACAAATGTAAAATGCTAAATCACCATCACTTCTATCTAATAGAAGTGATGGTGTATGTGGTGTTGGGAGAGTTTTTAATCAACACCTTGTCGCCGACTTTTTTGCCGATTAAGCTTTTGCCAAGCGGCGATTCATCACTAATCTTACCTGATAGGGGGTTAGCCTCCATAGTACCAACAACCTGGAACTCTTGAGTTTTGCCGCCGGCAGCTTTTAATTTGACGTTGCTGCCAAGCGTAACCATGTGGTGGTCTTTTGGCTTCTTAATAATCTGAACATTATTTAAAACCTGCTCCAGCTCGGCAATCCTGGCCTCTAGTCTGTCCTGCTCTTCGCGGGCAGATTGGTATTCGGCGTTTTCTGATAAATCGCCTAATTCGCGGGCGGCTCGGATACGTTCAGCCACGGCAGTGCGTTGAGACACTGAATCAGCGTGCTCAACTTTGAGCTCATCCACGCCTGCTTGAGTTAGCCGATAAAGCTTTTTCATGAATCTTAAACAGTACCTTTCATTGGTAAGTAGGTTTGCGACCGATTTTTTTGAGGTCCAATTATTATATCAGGGTTGGCAAGTTTTTTGCTATGTGTTTTTCTACTTCTTCTATATTAACTATCTTTATGTCGTCAGATGTTCTAAGTTTTAATTCACAAGCGTTCTGCGTCAATGTTTTATCGCTGATAACTAAGCGGAGCGGTATGCCCATCAAATCCGCGTCAGCGAACATCTCGCCGGCAGACGCCTCGCCCCGATCGTCATATATTACTCCAACGTACGACTCTGTCAATCGATTATATAACGAATCGGCCGCCGCCTTGATAGCCGGAGCCTGACCTACAGGTGCTAAATACACCTTAGCCGGAGCAATATTTACTGGCCAAACCAAGCCTTTATCATCGGCAAAATACTCGGCCAATAGCCCCAGTAACCTGCTCGGACCAATGCCATAACTGCCCATAACTACTGGCTTAAGCGAGCCGTCTTCTGTGGCAAAAGTTAAACCAAGCGCTTCCGAAAAACGAGTGCCGAGCGGAAAGATATTGCCGACCTCAACGCTTCGGTTTTCCACTAACTCTTTTTTGTTTAGACCGATTTTAGCCACATTCTCATCTGTATAGACCTCTTTATTGACTGCAACTTTTTTAGCTTCATGAACATAGATAATGTCTTCACCGATATCAGTAACAGTCTGAAACTCATGGCTAAAATCTGGCGTGAAAGCGCCGCCACTAGCATATGTAAGGTAGGTTTTATCGCCGATTCCTAAACGTTTAAAAACTTTTTTATAAGCGCCCATTGCCTTTTGATAAAACTCATCATGTTGAGTGGTGGTAGCACAGAATGAATAAAGATCTTTCATAATGAATTCGCGGCAGCGCAAAAGGCCGCTTTTGGCTCTGGGTTCGTTTCTAAATTTCGTCTGAAACTGATAAGCATAGATTGGCAAGTCTTTGTATGATTTTACAAAATCGCGCATGATGTTAGTCAGCGTCTCTTCATGAGTATTGCCGAGGCCCAGCTCCGGACCGGTATGAAAGCCTGCGCCGCCATGCAGACGGGTCTTAAACCAAACATCTATAATCTCATCATGCCAGCGGCCGCTTTTAGCCCAGAGCTCTTTGGACTGCAATGTGCTCATAAGCAGTTCTTCGCCACCAATAGCGTCCATCTCTTCCCGAATAACCTGCTCAATATTCTCCAAGACCTTTAAGCCAAGCGGTAGATAGCTATAGACACCGGCCATTTCTTTATGAATATAGCCGGCACGGATAAGTAGTTGAGCATTGCGGGCTTGCTCGTCAGCTGGCGCCTCGCGCCGCGTTTTAATGAATAATTTTGTTCTACGCATTACCACCATTCTACACGGGGTACGACCCTGTGAAAAGTTAGGTAAAAATTTTCATTTTTGGATAAAAATATTTTGTTTTTCACAGGGTCGTACCCCTAAAAAATTAGGGCGTGGAAATGAACGCCGAAAGCAATAAGGTTATTGGCAGCATGCACCAGCATCCCGGCATAGAGCGCGCCTGTCCGTTCCCGTAGGTAAACTAAAACAACTGATAGCAGAAATGTATCTAAACCAGCCAGCCACAACGGCGAACCATTAGTGCCGCTGCCTAGATGAGCTAAACCAAACAATACACTGGTAACAAGCAGTGCGCTTGTAAAGCGCAGCCGGGCGCGCAGACCTGAATAAAGATAGCCTCTCATCAGTGTTTCTTCGCCAAGCGGCGGCAAAAAAACTAAAGCCGAAAATGCCAAAACATAATCTAGCGGCGAATTTAGAGTGTTAAAACCAACGTTTTGGGCTTCTTTAGTGTTAAGGCCCGGCACAAACAAGCTAATGATAATAGAGCTAACAATTAAAAGGACGTAAAAAGCCGCAAACCCCCACATAGCCCGACCAATATCAGCAAATTTTGGCCGTCGGCCAAGGCCGATAACAGACAGGTGCTGACGCATGACCCTGCGGACTACAAAAATTGTCAAGGCAGCTGCCAGCCCCTCGGCAATCAGAACATAAAAAAATTGGGCCGGGGCCGAGCCAGACAGAGCACTGGATAAAGAAGTATGTGGGTGCAAAAGCTGCTTACCAAGAGCTACCAAAAAAACTGCCACAAATTGGCTGATAAAGAAAATTAAAATAGTAACAACAATAACCAGCCACGGCCGATCAAAATTATTTTCAGAGGAATCTTTTGACATCGACAATTGTAATTAACGCTAATAATCCTAGAAGTAAAGCCATGCTGGCACCAATAATCCGCTCTTCAGTGACATGATTCAAAGGCCGTTTAAGCACTTTTCTGGAAAATAAAATCATTGCCAGGCGGCCGCCATCAAGCGCTGGAATGGGCAGTACATTAATCAATGCCAATGTAAGCGAAATAACGGCTATAATCATCAACACAAAATAAATCCCCAAAGTTCCGCTGCCCCACAGGATTGCTCCAATAGCTACCGGCCCGCCAATTTGGGAGGTGGCCTGGGCCTGCCCCGCCTGACGAGCTTGTTCGTTACCTGTTAGGCCACCGGCAATAATCGAACCTAAACCGGCGAAGGCGTGCCCCAGCCCTTGCAATGTCAGCCACATAAGCTGTCCGGTAAAGCCCACAGCCACAATTGGCGCGCTCCAGGTACTGCGGCGGATCTGAAGCTCTGATGGCGAAACGCCAAGGTTACCACCTTGAGGGTCACTGCGTAGCTTTACTGCCGTGGCCACAATCTGATTGTTGTGTTTATAAGTCAGTTCAACATTCTGGCCGGCAAAGTCAGACGTAGCTTGATGCAGCTGTTTTGGGGTGCTTATGTTGCGAATATCGTTGCCTTTTTTAACCTGAAGAATAATGTCGCGCGGAGTTAGCCCAATTTTATCGGCCGGTGAACCGGGCTGAATATAATTTGCAATTACTTCCTGGTGGATGATTTTAGTGTCGCTGGCCACCGTGAATTGATCGCTGCCAACGCTGGCTTGAGTTATCAGCTTGGGCATACCAACTAACGCTAAAATCGTCAGTAGAATTAATCCGGCAATTAAATTGGCGCTTACGCCCGCCAGAATAATTTTGGTTTTTGCCCATAGCGGTGCTGCCCCGAAACTGCGTGGGCGCGTATCGGCGTCATTCTCGCCTTTTAATTTTACAAAACCGCCTAACGGTAGCCAATTTAAGCTGATTATCATACCTGAGCGTAATTTTTTACCCCATGCCCGTGGCGGAAAGCCCAGCCCAAACTCTTCGGCCTCAACATTGTTTCTCTTAGCGACAAAATAATGTCCCCACTCGTGAATAATTACTAAGCCTACGAATAAAATTAAACCCAAAATAAACAGCAAAATTTGCATACTAAACCGTCAAAATTTCCTGTTCTTTAACTTTGGCTAAGTGGTCGATTTGCTCTTTGTGCTTAGCCATCAACTCGTCAACTTGCTTCTTAAAGCGTTCTAGTTCATCGCGGCCAATGCTTTTGGTTTTTTCGGCTGATTCGACTTTTTCTATACCTTCATGCCGGGCATTGCGGGCCGAGACCATGGTTTCCTCAACTTTTTGATGCAGCTGCTTAACCATGGCTTGACGATTTTCGCTAGTCATTGGCGGCAAATTGATACGTACTACCCTGCCATCATCAGTCGGTGTCAGACCCAATGACTGATCGCTTCTTATGGCTTCGGCAATAGCTTGCAGATTGTTCGGGTCAAAAGGCGTAATTTGCAGTAATTGGGGTTCAGGAGTAGTAGTGGAAGCCAAGCTTTTAAGAGGCATGTTTTGACCGTAGGCTTCTACCATCACGCCATCAAGCATACTCG
>CAZXDA010000024.1:0-9444 GCA_964639445.1 uncultured Candidatus Saccharibacteria bacterium | reverse complement strand
TTGCATAGGCCTGGTCTTTATCTTTATCGTTCTCGCTCTTCCAAAAGCGCCGACGGCTGCGGCGGATATACCAATTAGACAAATCATCAATTAGCTCAAAAACTGGCAAAATAGCATGAGCGATTTTATAAGCGTCAGCACTTTTGGTAGAGGCTTTAATGGTTTCAGCCAGGCGCGACAAAATCCACTGGTCTAGAATGTTGTCAGAGGCCGGCGCGGCCACATCGTTTCTACGGGTCAGACCCGTAGGTTGCCAGTGATCTACTTCGGCGTAGGTTTTAAAAAATCTAAAGCTGTTTTGTAGGGTGTCAATCACATTACGCTTCATGTCGCGCACGCCTTGCCGGTCAAAGCGCATATAATCGGCAGTTTCAGTGGCCTGCGTACTACTCAAAAGATACAGCCGCCAGGCGTCGGCGCCTTCGTCTGTAAAAACTTCTTCAACCGGTGGATAGTTCCGCAGGCGCTTAGACAGTTTTTGCCCGTCGGCAGCCATGATAAAGCCGCTAACAATCACCTGTTTAAACGCCGGCTTGTTAAACAAAATCGTCGATATGACATGTTGAACATAAAACCATAGGCGCGTCTGATCTATAGCCTCTGTAATGAAGTCGGCTGGAAAACTTCTCTCAAAAACACCCTTATTCTCGAATGGATAGTGCCATTGGGCAACCGGCATGGAGCCGGACTCGAACCAACAGTCCAGCACTTCTTCAATACGCTGATATGTTTTACCATCTTTTTTAATCACGATTTCATCTATAAACGGCCGGTGCAAGTCAATATGAGCGCCGCCCTCTAAAGCTGCTAATTTTGTGCCGGAAAGTTTTTCCAGCTCAGCAATCGAACCAACAACAATATAATCATTGGCATCATCAATGTTTTGCCAAATGGGCATTGGCGCGCCCCAATAACGGTTACGGCTAATTGCCCAATCACGCGCCCCTTCCAGCCATTTACCAAAACGACCACTTTTAATATGCGCTGGCACCCAATTTATGTCTTCAGCTGTTTTTAAAAGTCGATCCTTGATTTTGGTAACTTCTATAAACCAGGCATCTACAGCAAAATACATCAGCGGTGTTTCACAACGCCAGCAGAATGGGTAGGTATGCTCAGCGGTCTCGGCCGCAAAAAGGCGATTTTTCCGAGTCAGATCAGCAATAATATGACGGTCAGCTTCTTTAAAAAATAAACCCAGCGCTTCTTTGGGGCCGTAAATCAGCTGGCCGCTAGAATTTACGCTTTCAATCAGCGGCAGTTTTTCTTTAAGACCTAAAAGTAGGTCTGTCTCGCCATAGCGCGGCGCCACATGCAAAATACCGGTTCCATCTTCTAGGCTAACCTCACTGCTGGCAAAAACATGGTAGGCATTTTTAATTTGCTCTGCGGAAAATTTGCTTTTTGGCAGCTCATAGAGCGGCTCGTAACCCAGGCCGAGCAGGTCTTTGCCTTTGACGGTCTTGAGAATCTTATAATCGCGCTTGCGCAAATCAAGTACATCCAGGCGCTCTTTGGCTAAAATTAACGTAAAACTGCTAGCAGTAAGCTTTACGTAAGCATAATCAGCTCGTGGATCCACCGCTAGCGCAGCATTAGCTGGCAGAGTCCATGGTGTAGTCGTCCATGCCAGCAGCCTAACACTTGGGTCATTAGTTAGCGGAAATAATACAAAAATACTCGGATCTGGCACATTATCTTTGTAGCCCTCGTTTAGTTCAAAGTTGGAAAGAGGAGTTTCACAGCGCGGACAATATGGCGTGGATTTTAAACTGCGATAAAGCAGTCCTTTCTCATGAATCTGTGACAAAACCCACCAGACGCTTTCTGTGTAGTCGGTATCGACTGTGGCGTAGTAATTTTCGTAATCGCTCCAGCGGCCAAAACGATTTAAAAACTCTTCCCATTGGGATTTGTAGCGGAAGATTGACTCTCGGGCAGCGGCATTAAATTTGTCTATTCCAAGCTCTAATATCTGTTTTTTACCTGAAATACCGAGTTCTTTTTCAACGTCATATTCCACCGGCAAACCATGGCAATCCCAGCCAACTCTACGCGGCACATAGTAGCCGCGCATGGTTTTATAGCGCAGCACGGAATCCTTAATAGCGGTGACAAGCGAGTGGCCAAAGTGCGGCAGGCCATTGGCAAACGGCGGACCGTCGTTAAAAGCAAAATACGGGGCGCTTTCTCTTTGCTCAACGCTCCTGGCAAAAGTGTCTTCACTTTGCCACTTATTCAATATCTGCTCTTCGGCCAATGCCGTAGCCGATTTTTGAACCTCACTCATTACCACCATTTTAACAGATAGAAGGTTCGACACCGAAAATCTTCGTGACTTTCGAAAAGCTAGATGGTCGAGCCTACGCTCGGTAAAAGGGAATCTGCGCGCGGTGACGCAGCACGTGCTCAATTCACCTATTACCTTGCTTGCCTCTCCCTCTGTTTTCGAAAGTCACTCAAATTTTGATGTCTCACCTAGTATTTGTCAGCTTAAAGCGAGCGCCATCTTTTTGAGAACACTTGCGGCTCGAGCCTGAAACAGGAGTGTCAAAAGCACAACTTCTTTCTAGCGCCGAGAGATGTTTGAACTCGACTATTTGGAGAGTGAGTCCTCGAGGCGGTTGTGCCTTTTGACAGCGACTGTATCAAGCGAGAGCTGCGTTCGAAAAAAGATGGGGCGAGCGCTGTTTAAGCAAAATAGTACGACAGTTCGTCCATTAGCGGCAGGGGCAGACCTTGCCACATGCGCTGCAGCGAGCCGCTTTCAGCCATGGCTAAAACGGTTGGGTAAATGGTGACATCATATAATCTAGCCAGATCTGCGCCCTCGACTGTTTCTAAACTGAGCAGCTCTAAGCGTTTACTTTTATATCTTTCAAATTCGCTGGCAAAATCCTCAACCACACCAGAATGCTCGCTTTTAGGATGATAGAGGACAATCATGCGCATAAGCACAGCGTACAGCGTGAAGCGTGAAGCGTAAAGGGTTTATGAGCAACCTGTCGTACTGCCGCAGGCTGTGCAAACGTAACAGTTGCCAGCACGAATTGTCTGATTACCACAGTTGTAGCAAAGCGGCGCGGCGCTATCCTGAACTATATTTTTCTCTGTTCCCTCGGCAGGCAAGTCCGCCGTACTGGCGGCAATGGTTGTCATAGCCTCGCTAACGGCAGCTTCAGCTTCGGCCAGTGTCTCCATAGCTTGCTCAACAGAAGCATCAGACACAGCTTCGTCGGCAGATGGCAGCAAGCTGGTTTGACCTTCCGGCATATCGTCAATATCGGCCAGCCCGGCCTCAATTTGATCGTCGAAAGATAGGTAGGTTTTGCCCAAGCGCTTAAAGATGTAGTCGATCAGCGAACTGGCGGTGCGGATATCCGGATCGTCAGTTATACCGGCCGGGGCGAAACTGGTATTAGTAAAGCTGCGCACCAGTTTTTTGAGCGGCACGCCGTATTGCAACCCAAAGCTTATTGATACGGCAAAGGCATCCATAATACCGCGCAGTGTTGAGCCTTGTTTAGAAATACTGATGAACAGTTCGCCGGGGCGACCATCATCATATTCGCCAACTGTAAAGTAACCACGCGTACCAGCTAGAGTAAATTTAAATGTCTTAGAATTACGCACTCTGGGTAATTCTTCCCTTAGGCCGATTATGCGAGCTGGTGTTGCTTCGGTTATGGTAGTGGCTGCGAGTGATTCTTTCTGGCCGCTACCTTCCTTCTTGGCCATGGAAAGCGGCTGGGCCACTTTTGTGCCGTCGCGGTAAATAGCAATCGCCTTCAAGCCTAGTTTCCATGATTCCAGGTGCAGCTGCTCCACATCCTCCACCGTAACGTCTTCCGGCATGTTAATGGTTTTAGAAATAGCACCAGACAGAAACGGCTGCACGGCAGCCATCATTTTGACATGTCCCATATAGCGGATGGCGTTATCGCCCATGCTGCAGGCAAAGACTGGCAGATGCTCGTTCTTAAGATGAGGCGCACCGACAATTGTCTTTTCAATGTCAATGTAGTTAACAATGTCGTCAATTTGGGCTTTGCCGTAACCAAGCGCGCGCAAGGCTCGCGGCACAGTTTGGTTGACAATGTTCATGGTGCCACCGCCAACCAGTTTTTTGAATTTAACCAACCCTAGATCCGGCTCAATACCGGTTGTGTCGCAGTCCATTAAAAAGGCAATTGTGCCGGTGGGAGCCAGCAGCGTTGCCTGGGAATTACGCACGCCGTATAGTTCGGCCAGCTCTACCGCTTCGTCCCAGACGCTGGCAGCCGCACTCAAAAGCTCTTCAGAGACTAATGATGGGTTGATTTTTTTAACTTCGTCGCGGTGCATGCGCAGCACTTTATTCATAGCTTCCCGGTCTTTGTCGTAGCCGGTAAACGGCCCGACTTTGCGTGCCAATTTAGCTGACGTAGCGTAAGCGTGGCCGGTCATTAAAGCGGTAATGGCCGCTGCCTGGGCACGGCCCTCGTCAGAGTCGTACGGTAAACCTTGAGCCATTAAAAGGGCGCCTAGGTTGGCATAACCGAGCCCCAGCTCGCGGTAAGCGCGCGCATTCTTGGTAATTTTAGCGGTTGGATATTCCGAGTAGCCAATTAAAATTTCCTGAGCCGTAAACATTAGCTCAACGGTGTGCTTAAAAGCCTCGATATCAAAGCTGCTATCATCATTCAGAAACTTCAGCAAGTTAATACTGGCCAAATTACAGGCCGAGTTATCCAGGTGCATGTATTCGCTGCATGGATTAGAAGCGTTGATGCGGCCGGCGTTAGGTGTAGTGTGCCAGCGATTAATTGTGGTATCAAACTGCATACCCGGGTCAGCGCACTCCCAGGCCGCCTCGGCGATTTGGTGAAAGATATCGCGCGCGGGCAGCGTTTTTAGTGTTTCGTCAGTTCTTACAGCGCGAAGTTCCCAGTCCTCATTATTTTCTACGGCGCGCATAAACTCATCCGTAACACGCACGGAGTTATTAGCATTTTGGTACTGTACGGAGTAACTGTCTTTGCCGTCAAGGTCCATGTCATAACCGGCTTCGGCTAGTACTCGAGCTTTGCGCTCTTCAATTGCCTTACACCAAATGAACTGTTCAATGTCAGGGTGGTCGGCATTCATAATCACCATTTTGGCCGCGCGGCGCGTTTTACCACCGCTTTTGATGGCGCCGGCGCTAGCATCAGCACCACGCATAAAACTCAACGGGCCACTAGCTGTACCGGCGCTTTTACCTAAAGGCTCAAGTGAACTGCGTAAGCTGCTGACATTAATACCAGAACCAGAACCTCCCTTAAAAATCATGCCCTCTTCGGCATACCAGTTCAGAATGGATGGCATGGTGTCTTCAACGGCCAAAATAAAACAGGCGCTGGCTTGCTGGGCGCGGCTGGGTGCACCAATGTTAAACCAGACAGGCGAGTTAAACGCCGCTCGTTGCGTTGCTAAAATGTATTTTAACTCTTCTCTAAAATCTTCTGCTTCGCCATCCGCAAAATAACCTTCGCTAATTCCTTGACGTGTAATAGTATCGGCTACCCGATCGATAAGTTGCTTAAGCGATTTTTCACGCTCGGGGGTGCCAGGCGTGCCGCTAAAGTACTTTTGGGCCACAATATTAACGGCGTTTTGCGAAAAGCCTTCCGGAAACTCCACATCCTTTTGCTCAAACACCGCTTTACCGCTTGCCGGATTGGCAATTAGTGAATCGCGTTTAATCCATTTAAGTGCCTCGTAAGCCTTAGTTTTTGGCTTAGTAAAGAGTCTTTTAACTGACAATTTGGTTGCTTGAGCCATCTTAATTTCCCTCCTTTTTAGCCGTTAGCCTTTAGCTGATAGCTAATAGCTGCTAGCTGTTTATTATTTTTAATGATTTTTATTTACCACCTCGGTATGCTTCGATTTTACCACAAGCATAATATGAGGCAACTATTTTTTGGCAGTGGTTTTCGAGCCACCTTTGCTTTTGCGGATTTTTTGGAGTTCGCGTTCAAAACCGGATATGTCTTTGAAGCTGCGGTAAACGCTGGCAAATCGCACATAGGCCACTTCGTTAAGAGCAGCCAGCTTGCTCATTACTAATTCGCCAATATCCACCGAGCTGATTTCTGGCTCGCCACGACCATAAAGTTCGCGCTCAATAGCGGCTACAAAATCTTCCAGCTGCACACTAGTAACAGTGGTTTTCTCGGTAGCATGCTGCAGGCCGGACAACAATTTCTCGCGGCTAAAAAGCTCGCGTGTACCATCCCGTTTAACGACCACAAGATGCGGTCGTTCTAAACGCTCGTAGGTTGTAAAGCGGTAACCACAAGCCAAACATTCGCGGCGGCGGCGAATCGCATCGCCATCAGCTACATCTCGTGATTCAACTACCTTGTTTTCAACTGATCCGCATTGCTGACATTTCATTTTGTTACCCCTGATCCGTATCTGTTATTTAAAAGTGCTATCACCATATTTAGTGTCTGTACAAACTATACTAGCCCTACAACTAGCGCTAATGCAAGCATTTTGTGCTGTATTTTTCAAAACAAGCCCCAGTCCGCTAACTCTTTGGCTTCTTCTTATTTTTAGAGTCTGTTTTTTTGTCTTCCTTTTTTTGATCTTGTGAATCTTCCGGTTCTACTACAAACGGCTCGTCCTCGTCCGGCTGCTGATTGTCAGTGGTATTTTTGTCTACGGTATCCTTATCTGACGGTGAGGGTTTTTTACCAAGCCCCAAACGGCGGAAAAATGAAGGCGTTTCGTATTTTTCTTCCTCTTCTTCAGCTTTATCCTTATCGCTGATATTGCTGTCATCACTCAATGCCCAGATGTTAGGCGTCTCGTCGGAGTGGAAGTCTTTAGCGTGAGTCGCGGCTTCTTCGTGCAGATTCATATCAATGCCCTGCAGAGCCTCCTCATCAACCTGGTGCACCACGCCCGCCTCTTTAACCTCCCTAGCCCGGCGCATCAGTTGGGCGCCGGCTCTTTCGCGATTGGCAAAGTATGACTCATCAAAGCCCGTGGCTACCACTGTCACAATTATCTCGCCCTCCAAATCCGGATTAATAGTGGCGCCAAAGATGATATTGGCTTCAGGATCGGCAGCGGCAGTTATAGTCTCGGCTACAGTGTTGATTTCGTGCATACTTAGGTCGTGGCCGCCAATGACGTTAAAGAGGATGCCGCGAGCACCATCAATCGAAATTTCTAGAAGCGGTGAGTTGATGGCCTGTTGCGCGGCTTCAATAGCCCGGTTTTCGCCAGAAGCCCGGCCAATACCCATCAGCGCCGAGCCGGCACTAGACATAACCGTTTTAACATCGGCAAAGTCAAGGTTCACCAGACCGTGTACAGTTATTAAATCAGAAATACCTTGTACTCCTTGCCGTAGTACATCATCCGCTACTTTAAAGGCCTCTAGCAATGGTGTGCGGCGGTCAATAGTTTGTAAAAGCTTATCGTTTGGGATGGTGATTAGGGTGTCAACATTGTGGCTCAATTTTTCAATGGCCACTTCGGCATTGCGGCGGCGCTTTTCACCTTCAAAAGCGAACGGCCTAGTCGCAAAACCAACTACTAAGGCTTCAGCCTCTTTGGCTAGTTCAGCCACAATCGGTCCGGCACCCGAGCCAGTGCCACCACCAGCACCAAAAGTCACAAATACCATATCAGCGCCCTTAACGGCATTGGCTATATCTTCCCTGTTTTCTTCAGCTGAACGCCGGCCAAGTTCTGGATCAGAGCCAGCGCCGAGGCCTTTAGTGGTTTCCTTGCCAATGTGAATTTTTTCATTGGCTTTAGAATGATGTAGTGCCTGGGCATCGGCGTTAATTGCTACAAAATCAACACCTGTAACGCCAGCATCTACCATCCGGTTGATTGCTGCGCCACCGGCGCCACCCACCCCCACCACTTTTATCCGGGCAAATGTCTCAATCGGTGGTTCAACAACTTGCGCCATAACAACTCCAAATTTTCATTAAAATTATTATACGCGACTATTTATTTTGAATGCAATTGGTACTCAGAAAATTTAGCGGCGACGAACGTGCTTTAAAAATTTGTTCAAGCTAAAATTAACTGACGATAACCAGCCGGCGGCGGCCTCATCAAATGTATGAACTTGTGCTGGGCCAAGCAGCATATCAAGCAGCATCAGGCCAACTGCCGGCGCATGCATTAAGCCATCCAAACCATCGACAACTTTGGGAACCTGCTTCCAACTGCCTAGCCTGGCCGGCAGTTCTAACGTTTCTTTTGTAAATTCAACCAGTCCGGGTAAATGGGCACTGCCGCCTACCAGAACTATTCCTCCCGGCAGTTTACGTGAGCGCCGGATTTTTTTAAACTCCTTATCAACTAGCTCCAGTATTTCCTCTACCCTTGCTTCAACAATCATACGCATCATGTCGCGGTCAAAACGCAGCTCTTCACCCTTGTGTACAAAACTGGTTTCACCGGTGATTTTTTTTGATAGGCTGGCATGCTTGATTTTTACCAGCTCGGCCACATCTAAATCCGTTTTTAAACAGATTGCCAGATCGTTGGTAATATGGATGCCGCCCATAGGAATAACAGCAATGTGCTCAACTTCGCCGTCCTCAATTACTACTAGGTTAGTGGTGGCTGCGCCCATATCTATAACCGCCACGCCAGCATCCTTCATTTGCCTATCCAAAACGGCTTCAGCGGCGGCCAAACTAGTTATGGTACGGTGCGATGCTCTAAGTTCAGCTTTCTCTAAGACTTGCTCCAAGCTTTTGAGCGCCGGTGTGCTGGCACATAAGATATGCGTATCAACTTCCAACCTCACACCATGCATACCCACTGGATCTTTAATGTTGTCTTGACCATCCAAACGGTAGTTTTTGGCAAAAACCTGAATGATTTCCTTATTGGGCGGCAGCTGCACAATAGTAGCAGCATCTTCTACGCGGTTGCGGTCATCAACTGTAATTTTACGATCAGGGCTAGAAACGGCAATTACACCTTTAGAATTAATGCCTTCAACATGCGAACCATTAACGTTAACGGTAGCTCGTTTTATTTCCCGACCGGAAATTCTTTCGGCTTCTGTAATAGCTCGCACCACGGCATCAGCCACTTCGTCAATATGCGCAATGTTGCCTTTGCGCATACCGCTGTTTTCGGCTGAGGCAAGGGCGATAATACTTGGTAGTTGGGCATCGCCAGCCAGTTCGCCCACCACACAACGTGCTGCCGTAGTGCCAATATCTACACCAACAAAGTACTGAAATTTTTCTTCAACCATGTTTGTTTGATTATAGTTCCTGCTGGCAGTATAGCGCTAGAGGTTACAACTATCAAGCAAGCGTCAGAATCTCTGCTCCGCCTTCTGTAACCAAAACAGTGTGTTCGAAGTGGGCGGCGAGGGAGCCGTCAGCCATTACCACTGTCCATTTATCGGGGGCGATTCTTATCTGCCAATCA
>CAZXDA010000023.1:0-9689 GCA_964639445.1 uncultured Candidatus Saccharibacteria bacterium | reverse complement strand
GCCTCTGAGATTAGTCCGTATACTGCCTCGTTATTTTATGCTCTTGATCGTTTTGAGGCGGCGCCGCAAATTAGACAAAGCCTGGCTGATGGCAAAGTTGTACTGGCCAATCGCTATGCAGGTTCCAATATGGCGCACCAGGGCGCCAAATTTACCAATAAAGCCGAACAACGCGGCTTTTTTATGTGGGCCGACAGCCTGGAGTTTCAGCTTCTAGGTATTCCAAGGCCGCATATTAACTTGTTCCTGCACGTCCCTGCAGATGTAGCATATGAGCTCATTAAGAAAAAAGCGGCTCGTTCTTATACCGCTAAGTCACATGATGAGCATGAGGCAGACATTGAGCATTTGCGCGCCTCAGTAGCTACATACGCTACACTGTGCCAGCTTTTTCCAAAGGATTTCAAAGCCGTTGAGTGCGCCAAGAACAGCAAAATTTTATCTGTTACCGAGATTAATAATCGAATTTGGGAGACACTTAAGCCACTTCTGCCTAGACCGCCACATGCCGGCCGTGGGGTAGTTGTTAATTTGAATGAAAGATTAGGTGAAAATGCACAAAAGCAGACTAAAACGAGGGCTTCAAATCAAGCCGAAGAGAAAATTATACTAAGAGACATAAGTTTACTGGCTCTTTTTAACTTGGCTAATGCTAAATTAGATACTAGTTATCAGTTGAGGTGGTTTTCAAGGTCTAAGTCGCGCCTCTACTACTACATTCCGTCGCATTTTTCGCCCCAGCTTACCAAAAAATACCGCCAAATTATGGATAAGTTGCAAGACTATGGCAGAGAAATTAATGAGGCAGCAGTTGTACCGCTAGCTGCTTTGGTTGACGCCCAAATAACGGGCAGCGTTGAGGCAATTGCCGAACTTAAACAGATGGCTGCTGCCAGCCATCTACCGGAAGTACGGCAAATCGCCGCCAAAATAAGCGCCGAGACGCCCCCAGAAGCAGCCCGCCAAATTAAACAGCCGCAAGCGCTTAAGCAAATTATCAAACAGCTAGCCCAAGGCAAGTTATCAAACTATGCTGCCGAGACCAATAGTCAAATAAAGCTGACTGATTTTGGACCGCGTAATGAGTTTGACCTTTTGGCAGAATATCTTTATCCCAGCAGCAACCTCTCATTAGAAGAGATTAAAGCTGAGCTTGACCACTGGACATATGAACAAAAAGCCGAGGCTCTTAAGAAAGCTGCCTCGCAAGCGCCCGAGCTGATTTTGGATAAAACCCACTACCGTTTTGATAACCTCGAGAGCCTGAAAATTCTGGAAGAGCTAAGATATGCTCTTAAGCTAGACAATCTCCAGCTGCAACCGCTAACTGTTCGCAATGGCTATGATGTGCCAGAAAAATTAGAACAAGCTGGTGCTGATGAGCTATTTATTAAATGCTTTGACCTGAGCCTGGAGCTTTTCAGCGACATACAGGCCGCCGGACATGATGAGTTGGCTGGCTATAGCGTGCTTTTAGGGCACAAGCAGCGCTGGCAGTTTAGCGCTAGTGGCAGTGCTATTTTTAAACCTGATCTTAGTTTGGATCCCGAGTTCGCAGAATTTTTAAAGATGCTTAGAGATAAAGTTACAGAGGTTCATCCACTTGTAGTCCAAGCTTCACAAATTAAAAACATAAACGCAAATAAGACTGTCGTCACAAATAAGAAAAATTTCAGAAAGCGCAGTCGCTCCTCCAAAAAGTAATATTGCATCAAACTAACTGATGTGATAGATTATTTAGCGACACCAAAGACAGCGACGGGCTACGAAGCTTTAGCGAAGTAGGCTTAATCATGTCGCCGAGGTAAAGAAAGCTTTTTGTCTTTGGTGTAAACCAAAGATTTTTTAATTTAACCCGCCTTCGCTAAGGCTACGGCGGGCAAGGAAGCTATAATTGGCACTTACACGAGAGAAGAAAGAAGCGGTAGTCACCGAAATTGAAGACCTGTTGTCCAAGTCTAAGATGACGGTTTTTGCGGCCTATCAAGGCACGCCTGTTAAATTCATGCAGGAGCTGAGAGCGTCTGCAAAAGATGGTGGCACAGTTGTCAAAATAATTAAAAACCGGCTTTTTAAGCGATCATTGCAATCGCACGACAACTTGAAAAATGTTGACAGCGGCAACTTAAAAGGGCAACTGCTTTACGCTTTTAGTGAGACGGACGAGGCAGCACCGGCCCAAGTACTGGCGGCTTTTGCTCGTAACAATCCGCAAGTTCAGTTTATGGGTGCTATATCGGCTGACGGTCAGTTGCTTTCGGCCGAAGAAGTTAATGACCTGGCCAGCTTGCCAAACAGAAATCAATTGCAGGCTCAGCTGGCGGCTCAAATCGGCTCACCCGTCTCTAGCCTAATTAATGTTATGGCCGCTAATGTTCGAGGTGTTTTAAATGTTTTGAGCGCGCGAGCCAATAATTTAAGTAGTTAATAATAAGAAAGGACTAGTATGGCAGAGCAAGAAAAGAACGCGGAGTTCGACAAATTAGTTGGGCAGCTCGACAAAATGAGCGCTCTTGAAATCAGCAAGTTTGTTAAGTATCTGGAAGAACATTGGGGCGTGAGCGCGGCAGCACCGGTTGCCGCAGTAGCTGCTCCGGCCGGCGGTGCCGAAGCTGCCCCGGCCGCTGAAGAAAAGGCCGAGTTTGACATTGTTTTGAAAGACGCCGGTGCTCAAAAAGTGGCCGTAATCAAGGCTGTTAAAGACATCACCGGTTTAGGCTTAGGTGAGTCAAAAGCCTTAGTTGATGGTGCGCCAAAGACTATTAAAGAAAAAGCTCCGCGCGAAGAAGCCGAAGAGGCCAAGAAGAATCTGGAAGCCGCCGGCGCCACGGTAGAACTACAGTAACAACTGCTTAAGTTTTCCACATATCGCTTTGACTAAACCTATCAATTGTGGTAGGTTTGTGCCAGACACTGTAGTCGAAAGGCAAACAAAGACTAGCGGGGTTGGAGTAAGATAAAATTATGGCGGACATACCAGATAAACAAATAAAAAGGCTTCGGGCATTGCTTTCAGAGGCTGAGACAAATGTGGCAGCTGCCAAAGAGCTGCTATTTAGTATTGTCGGCGATGATACGGCGTTAGCCAGCAAAACTAAGGAAAAGGTGCTTGGCAAGGTTATTGAGGGCGTTTTTGACGGCCAAAATATGGTTGGCTCTGATGGTAAAATTTACCCCGTACCGGCTAATTACGCCAGCAAATCTAAACTGGTCCAAGGCGATATTTTAAAGTTGACTATCGCCGAAGACGGAGCGTTTTTGTACAAGCAAATTGGCCCTGTGCCCAGAAAACAGGTTGTCGGGGTATTAACTCAAAAAGACGGCCACTATTTTGTAGAAGTAGATAAGAAACAATATAGAGTGCTACTTGCCAGTGTGACATACTTTAAAGCCAAACCAGGTGATCAAGTTAGTGTTAGCGTCCCCGAAGACGCCAGCATTGACGCCGAATGGGCCGCCCTCGAAGCTGCGCTATAGCGCAGCTCAATTTTCAATTTACAATTAGCAATTTTCAATAAATTATCAATTAACAATTTACAGCTAAGAGAATTAGTTGCAACTTTTTTGATAAATGAAAAATGGAAAATTAATGTTAAATGTGAAATGTAAAATGTAAAATGTATGTGATGGGGCAGGCTTTATATAGAAAATATCGGCCACACAAATTTTCGGAGGCTATTGGCCAGGATGCGATAACCAAAACACTTGAAGAAGCCGTAAAAAGTGGTCGCATTAGTCATGCTTATCTTTTTGCCGGCCCACGTGGGGTCGGTAAAACATCAGTCGCTCGCATTTTAGCGCATGAAGTCAACGCCCTACCATATCAACACGATACGGTCCACCTAGACATCATTGAAATTGACGCCGCCAGCAACCGGCGCATTGACGAGATCCGCGATCTACGCGAAAAGGTCCACATTGCCCCTTCATCTGCTAAATACAAGATTTACATTATTGACGAAGTCCACATGCTAACCAAAGAAGCATTTAACGCTCTATTAAAAACATTAGAGGAGCCGCCAGCCCACTGTATTTTTATTCTGGCCACCACCGAAGCTCATAAACTGCCAGAAACCATCATTAGCCGCACCCAACGCTTTAATTTCAAACCCATAAGTTCATCTACTGTTAAATCTCACCTTCAAAGTTTGGCTAAAAAAGAAAAAATCAACATTGATAATAACGCCTTGACACTACTGGCGGATTTTAGCGATGGCAGTTTGCGGGATATTATCGGTATGCTTGACCAGCTAAGCGCTAATAGTCGAAAAGTGACTGAGACTGATGTCAGAAACCTCTTAGGCATACCACCCAATAACGTTATCAAAGAACTAGCGGAGCATTTAGAGGAACGCCACCCGCATGAGGCGCTAAAGACATTAGAGCATCTAAAAGAGCAAGGAGCTAACCCGGTTACGGTGGCCAGAAGCTTGGGGCGAATTATACGCCAAAAACTATTACAGCAAGAATTAAGCGGCCGATGGGTGAGTCGATTACTTAAAGAATTGAGTAGCGTTTCGGCCGCCGCCAGCCCGCAGGAGACACTAGAGCTGGCGGTTCTAGACGCTGCTAGTCGAGACATAAATGAAAATGAAACCAAAAATAAGCCCAAGCTACCGCCACCTAATTATCCTGACGTTGAGCAGGACATAAATCACAAAAAATCGTCATTTAGCTTAGATCATTGGAACGAAATTCTGGTACGAGTCAAACAAGAGGCACCATCTTTGTATACAGCCTTGCGACTAGCAGAACCATCCATTAATAACGACCACCTGAGGTTAGATTTTAGATTTCCTCTGCATCAAAAAAAGATCAAAGAAGCTAAATCAATTAAACTTATTGCCCAATTGATAAAAGAAGTCAGCGGAGACAGCTTAATAATTGATTGTGTGGTTGATAAAACATTGGCTAAAAAGCAGGATGTGACCTCTAGAAAAAGCGATTTTGTCGCAATTAAATCTATTTTTGGTTCAGCCGAAGTGCTAGAATCATAAATATGGATAGGGACACAACTACGCCACAGAGTCTTGACGCTGAAAGCAGTTTGCTTGGCAGTTTAATTATTGATTCTGACGGCTTTGTCAAAATTGCCGACCTGATCCAGCCAGACGATTTTTTTAACGATCAGCATAGAATCATTTTTACGGCCATGAGGGGTTTGCACGATAAGCACAGCCCAATTGACTTACTAACCCTAAGCGAGCAACTAAAGAACTCCGGCAAACTGGATGTAGTCGGCGGCGCCAGTTACTTAACAGAGTTAACCAATTATGTGCCAACGGCGGCTCATCTTGAGCAATACGCTCAAATTGTCGCCGACAAAGCCATCAGGCGCCGTTTGATTGGCGCCTCAGCCGATATTGCCGCCATTGGCCGAGACGAAGATAAATCGCTATCAGAGCTAATTGAAGAGGCCGAAACCCGTCTATTTGAAGTCTCTCAAAAGCATGTCAGACAGGACATTGTATCGCTTGAGTCAATTTTAGCGGAAAGTTTTGACAGGTTGGATGACCTGCAACGTAAAAAGGGTGGTATTAGGGGGATTCCGACAGGCTTACGTGACCTGGATAAGCGTATTGCCGGTCTACAGCGGTCTGATTTAGTAGTTATTGCCGCTCGACCGTCCATGGGTAAAACTGCCTTGATGCTCAATATGTCACTCGATATCTCCGCTAAAGCCAAGCAAGGTGCCGTTTTGTACTTTTCTCTGGAAATGAGCAAGGAGCAATTAGTAGACAGGCTGCTGGCCGCTGAAGCTAATGTTGATGCCTGGAAGTTGCGCACTGGCGAAGGATTGGGCGACGAGGACTTTGAGCGCATAAGCGCTGCTATGGGCGCGCTAGCCGAAGCGCCGATTTTCATTGACGACACATCCGGTATTACTGTTTCGGACTTACGCACCAAAGCCCGACGTTTGCATCATCAATACCCATTGGCTGTAGTGATGGTCGATTATCTGCAACTGATGAGCGGCGGCGCCCGTTTTGCGTCAATCGCTAATCGAGTGCAAGAAATTTCAGAAATTAGCCGTTCCCTTAAAATTTTAGCTCGAGAATTAAATGTACCGGTCGTGGCGGCCAGTCAGCTAAGCCGCTCGGTTGAAAACCGCTCGCCACAAATTCCCCAACTGGCTGACCTGCGAGAATCAGGCAGTATCGAACAAGATGCCGATATTGTGATGTTTTTATACCGCGAAGAATACTACAATCCTGATAGTGATCGGCCCAACGTAACAGATGTGTTTATTAAAAAACACCGCAATGGTCCAACCGGCAACTTCGAACTTTATTTTGACCGCCAAAAACAACGTTTTCGCGATCTGGATACCCAGCATCAGCCTTTTGAAGAATAAGCTTGGGCGTCATATAATTTAGCCTATATGTTGGCAGCAGTAAGACGCATGAGGCCAAGGTGGTCTTTTGGACGCTCGTGGCTTTTATTTTTCGGTGCTCTTGTTGTCGTAATTATATTTTATTTTTGGCGCCTTGGTGCTTTGACAACCGGTCTTGGTCCTGAGGAGTTTTTCTCTGCTCAAAATAACCATTCTTTTAGACAGATCATTAAAAATGGCGTTAATGCACCTTATTATTTAGTTCAGCATGCCATAGACAAGCTTTTGCCTAACCATATCTTTGCTCTGCGGCTAGCTTCAGTATTGTTTGCGTTAGTGATATTTTTTTGTCTTTTTAGTTGGCTGCGGAGCTGGTTTGGCAAAACAACTGCCACTTTTATCACCTTAATTTTTATAAGCACCCCTTGGTTGATACTAACCAGCCGCAGCGCTACGCCTGACATCATGTTTCTATGGCCGGTTGTACTGATTTATGTCTTTAGGTGGCTGACTAAGTCAGATAGATTTGCTGGCTGGTTTTTCATACTTTTCTGCCTAGTGCTGGCAATTACACTTTACGTACCTGGAATGATCTGGCTATTGGTTGCAGCAGGCATTGTTATGCACCGCTCACTACGTACCATACTTCAATCCAAACCTATGGCATATTTAACATTTGGGTTACTTCTAATAATTCTAGCTAGCGTGCCTTTAATTGCTGCGGTTGTCAACGAGCCGAGTCGATTAAAGACTTTGTTTTTATTCCCCGATAAATGGCCGTCAGTTCTGGAAGCTATAAAGGCAACTGCCTGGAGTTTTTTGTCACTATTTGTAGAGCTTCGCTCTCACATAGATATTACATTAGACAAACTACCAATCTTTAACATTATGCAAACAGCTTTGGTGGTAATAGGCGTGTATGCTTTAAGTGCCGCCAGCCGGCGCATTGTTTATCTGATGGCCGGTATGCTGTTGTTCGCAACCTTAGCAGCCGGGATCAACCATAATTTACACCTCATTAATATTGGACTGCCGGCTGTAGCGGTATTTTTAGCGGCCGGTCTGCGCTACTTATACCTTGAGTGGCGGCGGGTTTTCCCACTAAATCCATTACCTTATGCCTTGGCCATTAGTTTAATATCGTTGGTAGCTTTCTTTCAGCTACTTTACGGCCTACGCTACAGCCTTATTGCCTGGCCGCACAGTCAAGAAACTCGCACTACATACGTGCTAAAATAACACCAGTAAAGGAGGTTCTGTGAGTAAATTTGATCAAGCCAAGCTTTTAATGAAGGCCCGAAAATTACAAAAAGAGCTGCAGCGCGAAATAATAACTGTAGAAACGGGTGATGGTGCAGTAAAAGTCGAGATCAGCGGCGAGCAAAAGATTAAAAAAATCCACATTGATCCTAAAGCCATTGACCTTGATGACATTGGGCAGTTAGAAGGATGGGTGGAAGAGGCGGTCAAAGAAGCCATCGCTCAAAGCCAAAAATTAGCAGCTGAGAAAATGCAGCCAATGATGGGCGTACTTGGCAACTTAGGTTTGTAAAAGCCCCATGAGTCCGGCCATACCTAAATCTCTGCAAGCAGTTATTGACGCTTTTGGTTACCTGCCGGGCGTGGGACCACGCACGGCCGAACGTTATGCCTATTATTTGCTGAGGGCCGATCCGTCTAAAGCCCGCGCGCTGGCTGATGCCTTAAGCAATATGCACGACAATATAAAATATTGTCCTAAAACTTTTGCCTTAATAGAGAGAAGCCAAAAGCTTAGCTCGCTCTATACTGACCCGCGGCGCGATAAACAAGTGGTGGCAGTAGTGGCCGACCCTTTTGATATAGTCGCCATCGAAAAAACCGCTAGCTTTCACGGCACATATCATGTGCTTGGCGGCTTGGTCTCGCCAATTGAAGGCATCGGGCCAGAGCAGCTGCATATTGCGCAGTTAATTAAGAGAATAGATGAAGATAAGGTGAAGGAGCTGATTTTAGCCACCAATGCCAGCGTAGAAGGTGAAAGTACAGCGCTTTTAATTACCCAAGAAGTTGGTAAACGTCCGCTTAAAATTACACGTTTAGCCCGTGGATTGCCAGTAGGAGTTGATTTGGAATATGCCGACCAAATTACGCTGACCCGCGCCTTTGAAGGCCGCCAAAAAGTCTAGAACAGGGTTATAGACGTCTACAACCCTATAACCCTCTCACCCTATAACCCTTTATGAGCTATACTTTAAAAAGATGACACACTATAAAGAAGCGGAAGAGATCCGCAAAATTATTGATGCCGCTAAGGTAGTTGTGGTAATCCAGGCCGATAATCCTGATATTGATAGCTTGGCTAGTGCCTTGGCCTTAGAGTCGATCTTAGACAGCATGGGTAAGACAACACACCTCTACTGCGGCGTTGATCTGCCATCATACCTTCATTATCTACCAGGCTGGGGTCGAGTGAGCAAAGACATGCCTAATAAATTTGATGCATCAATTATCGTTGATACTGCCAGTATCGCACTCCTTGCGCAGTTAGAAAAAAGCGGCGCCAAAAGCTGGGTGGCCACTCGACCCTCGATTGTACTTGATCATCATAAAACTGAGGCTACTATCAGCTTTGCCAAAGTTATCTTGAATCCACCAGCCGTCGCCACAGGCGAAGTTATTTGTGAGCTTGCTACTCAGCTCAAATGGTCACTGGATGCTACGGCTAGAGATTTAATAGCTATGGCAATTTTAAGTGATTCGCTAGGTTTAATGAGCGAGTCCACTACGCCGCGCTCGATTCATATTATTGCTGAATTGGTGGAAGCCGGTGTCAGTCTACCAGAGTTAGAAAGCGCTCGCCGCGAAACACTGCGCCGAGAGCCTGAACTCATTCATTACAAGGGCGAGCTTCTTAAGCGGGTTGAATTCCATAGTGATGACCGGATTGCTACGGTGACTATTCCTTGGGAAGAAATCGAGCGCTATAGCCCACTGTATAACCCTTCCATGTTAGTAATTGATGATATGCGTCTTGCTAAAAACACTGATGTGGCG
Source organism: uncultured Candidatus Saccharibacteria bacterium (assembly GCA_964639445.1). Lineage (GTDB taxonomy): Bacteria > Patescibacteriota > Saccharimonadia > Saccharimonadales > UBA10212 > 2-01-FULL-49-22. Next base: position 319 of record CAZXDA010000023.1, on the reverse strand, counting down.
ATAGCCTTTAAGTTATATGAAGACGGAAAGGTCACTGCTAAAATCCGCTGCAATTACGGCTTCCGCATTGCTGATAAACTAGCTGAGCATTTTGGGGGTGGTGGCCATCCACTGGCTAGTGGTTTCAAAATCACTGATGGTCGTGATTATGAAAAGATCAAAACTGAGACTGTTAAAGTAGCGACTGAGCTTTTGGATCAAATAGAAAAAGAGACTGCCGATGAAGCTTTATAACACTCTGAGTCGCAAGGTTGAGGAATTTAAACCGATAAACCCACCCGAGGTTAAGCTCTATACCTGCGGCCCGACAGTCTATGAC
>CAZXDA010000022.1:0-9972 GCA_964639445.1 uncultured Candidatus Saccharibacteria bacterium | reverse complement strand
TGACTAAGTGTCGCATTTTTGCTAACCCGGGGACTTTATAGTCCCAATGCGGCAACATATCAATCACAAAATGGCTTAAAAACGCCGCCGGTAGAGCAACCGCCGGCTGTTTTATGGCCACAGCCACCAGCACGCCAGTCACCGCATGATTAAGCCCTGTCACGGATTTATTTTACTCTGCTTGGGCAGCGGCGCGGGCCTTTTTAGCGATTTCTGCAAAAACTTTGGGATTGTCACGCAGGTATTGCTTGGCGGCTTCGCGACCCTGAGCGATTTTCTGTCCTTCGTATTCGTACCAAGCTCCTTGCTTGATTACTACACCGTTGTTGGCAGCCAGATCAATTAAATCACCCTCTTTACTGATGCCTTCGTTGTACATAATGTCAAATTCGGCTTCGCGGAAGGGCGGCGCAACTTTGTTTTTAACCACTTTTACTCGTACGTGATTACCGATAACTGTATCGCCCGTCTTAATTTGGGCCAGACGGCGAATGTCCATACGCACGCTGGAGTAAAACTTCAAGGCCTGACCGCCAGTAGTTGTCTCTGGATTACCAAACATTACGCCAATTTTCATACGCAGCTGATTGACAAAGACAACTGTGCACTTGGTGCGTGAAATTATACCGGTGAGCTTGCGCATGGCCTGACTCATCAGACGAGCCTGCATGCCCATAACAGCATCACCCATCTCGCCCTCGATTTCAGCCTGCGGCACTAAAGCGGCCACGGAATCTACCACAATAATGTCCACGGCATTAGACCTAACCAACGTCTCCACAACCTCCAGCGCTTGCTCACCGCTGTCCGGCTGGGATAAGAGCAGGTTATCTATATCCACGCCAATCCGCTTGGCATAAGCCGGGTCAAGCGCGTGCTCGGCATCAATGTAGGCGGCTGTGCCGCCGGCTTTTTGGACTTCGGCCACAGCGTGCAGACAAACAGTCGTTTTACCAGAGGCTTCCGGACCATAAATTTCAATAATGCGGCCCTTTGGCAGACCACCGCCTAAGGCAATATCTAAACTTAAACTACCGGTTGGAATGGTTTCGACATGAACTTTAGAAGTGTCACCAAGCCGCATGATTGAACCAGCACCAAACTGCTTCTCGATCTGACTGACTGCCAGATTTAAAGCTTGTGTCTTACCGCCAGTTGCTTTTGCTGAATCACCTTCAGTTTTGGCTTTGCCCGCCATTCTTACTCCCATCTATTTATCCCCTAAATTATATCAGGGACTATAGCGCCTATGCGTCTGATTGAAAATTGCTTAAGCTAAAAGTTGGGTCTAGATTCCGGCTTTCGCCGGAATGACGCTAATCGAATAAGCGAGTTCCACACTTGCGAAAACACTCAGCGAGCGAACCTGAAGCAGATGTTGTCATCTAAAGTACGACTTCTTTCTAGCGCCGAGAGATGGCTGCATCTAGTGAGCGAAGCGTTGAGTAAGTGTGGGGCGAGCGTATATACTTAAGCATATGCGCATTAATGACGCTGTGGTGGTTGATTTGCTTAAAGCAACTCACAAAGTTAATGACGAGCAAATAAAAACCTTGCAGGAACAACAACGAACCTCCAAAAAGCCGCTGCAGGACTTAGTGGTAACCAACAATTTAGTTTCGGAAAAGGAATTAACCAAAGCCTATGCCGAGCGCATAAATGTGCCTTTTGTAGAATTGATTCCGCGCAACCTGCGTAAAGAAGTGCTCAAGCTCATCCCGGAACGTATTGCCCGGCAGTATAACGCCATTGTGTTTGACATACGCGACGACGGCACCAAACTGCTGGCTATGGAAGACCCTGATGACGTCCAGGCGCTTAACTTTCTGCAAAAACAGTTGGGCAATAATATAAATGTCTTTATAGCCACGCGCTCCAACATTTTGTCGGCGCTTGATCAATATCGCGGCAATATTAGTAGCGAGCTAACGCAAGTTATTGCCAGTAGCGACACCGAAACACCTGAAACCGCAGAGGAAGTAGTAGCTGAAGAAGATGTGGCCGAAGACAGCCCTATTGCCCAGACCGTCAATTTACTAATTGAAGACGCTATAAAGGCCGGGGCCAGCGACATTCATATCGAGCCGCGCGAAGATTACGTTAGCGTGCGTTACCGCATAGACGGCCAGTTGCGCGAGACTAACCGCTTGCCAAAAAAGGTGCTGTTGGCTTTAGTCTCGCGCATTAAAATACTTGCTAATTTAAAAATTGACGAGCGCCGGGCGCCGCAAGACGGCCGCTTTAAAGTAAACGTTGGCGGCAACCAGTATGCCTTGCGGGTTAGCACCTTGCCGATTGTCGAAGGCGAAAAAGTGGTTTTGCGCATACTTAATGAATCAAGCAGGGCTGGGACTTTAGAAGAGCTCGGTTTTTGGGGCAAAAGTTTAGAAGATTTAGAAACAGCCCTCACCCGTCCGCACGGCCTGATTCTATTTACCGGACCCACTGGTTCCGGCAAGAGCACTTCTCTTTTTTCCATCTTAAGCCGGCTTAATCAACCGTCAGTCAACATCAGCACCGTGGAAGACCCGGTAGAATATAAGATCCCTGGTGTTAATCAGGTCCAGGTTAATCCGGTGGCCAACATGACGTTTGCCAACGGCTTACGCTCTCTTTTGCGCCAGGACCCCAACATCATCATGGTGGGCGAGATTCGCGATTCGGAGACCGCTAATTTAGCGGTTCAGGCCGCTTTAACAGGACATTTGGTTTTTAGCACCCTGCACACCAACAATGCCGCCACCACCCTGCCCCGCCTGCTTGACATGGGTATCGAGCCTTTTTTGATTGCCTCCACTGTACGGGTGGTAATAGCTCAACGCCTGGTACGCAAATTAGTAGCGGACAGCGTTGAAAGTTATGCACCGGACGTGGCGACTTTAGCTCGTATTGAGGACTCATTTGGCATTAAGACGCCGGAGGATTTTGCCCGCCTACACAAACTCGAGCTGGAAGCTATCAAGGCAGGTGTTGGTGATGATCAACCAGCGACCTCTGAGACCACAATCAAGAAGCTGTGGCGCATAAAAAGCGGCAATAGCACCGCAACTTTCCGGGGCCGTATTGGCATTTATGAAGTTTTGCCGGTTAGTAGTGACATTCAAAAGCTCATAATTTCCCGCTACAGCGCCGACCACACTCAAAACCAGGCCATAAAAGAAGACATGGTTACTATGCAAACGGATGGTTTAATAAAAGCTCTGCGCGGGCAGACAACGCTCGAGGAAGTCCTGCGTGTCACGCTGGAGCGATAGTGCCGCAGTTTAATTACACTGCTCTAACCGTTGATGGCCACCAGGTCAGCGGTTCGATTGTGGCCGCTAATCGTGAGACGGCAGTTGTTAACCTGCGCCAGCAAGGCATAAAACCGATAGGTGTGCGCGAGACCAAAATTAAAAAGGCCCGCATTTCATTTAAAAACAAGGTTAAAATTAAAGATTTGGTGGTTTTTTCGCGCGAACTATCTACTATGATTAGCGCTGGCCTGCCTTTGCCGCGCACCTTAGAAACCCTATCTCAACAAACGGACAATAAATATTTTAAGCAGGTCATAGATGCTCTCAACCACGATATAGAGAGTGGCCTGCCCTTGGCAGACGCCATGGCTAAACACCCGCGCGTTTTTTCTGACGTCTACGTCAACATGGTGCGCGCCGGCGAGGCCGGCGGTATTTTGGACGACATTATGAAACGTTTGGCCACCCAAGTCGAAAAAGAAGCCAGCATCCGCCACAAAATTCACGGCGCCATGGCTTATCCAATAGTCATCTTAACGGTCACGGTTATCGCTTTTTTTGGCATCATGCTTTTTATCATGCCCAAAATTTCCAAAATCATTACCGATCTAGGCGGACCAAATGCCCACCTGCCGGTTTATTCGCGCATTATGCTTGACATCAGCTCTTTTACGCAGCACTACATCCTTTTCATATTAGTGGCCCTAACGGCAGTTGTTTTCTTGTTCCGCCGATATATTAATACCGAAAAGGGCAAATACTGGTGGCATGGTTTTTTGCTGCGTACGCCAATAGTAGGAAAGGTAATCGCTAAAATTGCCATTGCCCGTTTTGCCCGCACTTTTTCTTCTTTGATGAGCTCCGGCGTGAGCGTACTTGATGCGTTGGAGGTGACCGGTAAAGCAGTTGGTAACCGGGTTATCCAGAAAGAGCTAGAGATTGTGGCTGACGCCGTCAAGAACGGCCGCCCCTTAGGCAGGCAAATTTTAGGAGCTAAATACTTCCCACCGATTGTTGGCGAAATGATAGCCGTTGGCGAAGAAACCGGTAAAATTGATGAAATTTTGGTTAAGGTTGCCGATTTTTACGAAGAAGAGGTTGACACTGTAGTTGATAGTTTAGCTAGTGTAATTGAACCGGTAATGATTATTATTTTGGGCGGCATAGTTGGTTTGATTGCCGCCTCAGTCATGGGTCCGATCGCCGGCCTAAGCAAACAAATAGGCGGCTAACGCTCCCCACATTTTTCACCAAACGCTTCGCTCGCTTGATGCAGACTTATGCCAAAGCGCACAACACGGCTGCGGAACTCCCTTCGGTCGGCCGCGCTCATGAGTTTCCTTTAAGGAATTCGCGCGGCACGTCCTCGCCTTTGGTGTTAGTGCTTTTGACACGTCTGCTTCAGGTGAGCTCGCTGAGTGTTTGGCAAAAAATGTGACTCGCCCATGCAAATATACTTAACAAGTCAAGTGTTTTCTTGTGAGTGTTAGGCTAAGCGAGCCGTGGCCTCCGGCTAGACTCAACCTTACCCCAAGTGGAGCCGGGCCGGTAGGCTGCGGAGATGCTATTCTTTCTTCTAGCAGCTCAGGCAGCCTACCGTCCGCGCGTGAACGGTCTAGCCGGAGGCCACGGCGAGCGCTTCTTGACATCATTATGCTTATCCTTAATAATCAGACTCATAGAACAAAATGGTTCTGCTCATAAAATTAAGAAAGTTATTACCCGCCGAAATTTCAAAGAAATTTTTGCGGCAAAGGAAGGGTGGGAACTTAAATGGTCTCATTAAAAAGAAAGGCAAGCGGTTTCACAATCGTGGAACTGTTAATTGTCATTGTGGTCATAGGTATTTTGGCTGCTTTAGTCATTGTAACTTACAGCGGCATCCAACAAAAAGCTCGTGATACTGAACGCAAAACAGACGTTAATGCTCTCCACGGCCAATTGGAAGCTTACCAAGCACAAAACGCTAAGTATCCAACATTAGCCAATGTTAATGATTCCGCATGGCGCAGCACCAACATGAAAGGCTTAGATCCGGCAGCGCTGCAGGATCCAAAAGGCTCCTCCCAAGCTTTATGCGCCAGCACATCAACCACTTGTTATGGTTACGATGTCACACCGGCTGGATGCGATAATGCCACAACCGACTGTACTGGCTACACTTTGACGGCAACTCTGGAAGGCGGTGGCACATACTCCAAGCAGTCGCTACAGTAGTAGGTAGTAGTACTTAGGTAGTAAATAAGGAATCTCGGGGCGTCAGCCCCGAGATTTTGTTTATAATAAGCTTAAGCATGAATAGAAAAGATCAAGGAGGCTTTTCGGTTGTCGAACTAATCCTGTCTATAACGGTTGGTGTGCTGTTTATTGCAGCACTTACCCAAATTACCGACAACTACCTGGCGCTTGGCAATAAAAGCCGCAATGTTATCTTGAGTAACTCCTACGTAGAAGGCAAGATAGAGACCTTGCGCAATACAGGTTACAACGGTTTAACGCTTGGCGACACCGATCTAACGAACGAGTTACCAGCACAATTACCCGCGCCCAAAAGCGCCAGTATGTCTATTAGCTTCCCATCATCCGGGTTGAAAAAAATAGATATATCTGTGACGTATAACGATAAAGGTAAAAACCAGACATACAGCTATACAGCTTACGTAGGAGAAATAAGTGAAGTTCAATAAGGCGGGATTCACTGTAGTTGAGCTGATTGTTGGTATAACAATTGGTTCAATTCTTTTTCTGGCTTTTATGGTAGCTATGACTAACCAGTTTGTTTTAATTACCAAAGGCAATGCGGCCAGCGATATGGCTACCACTTCCCAAAACCTGTTGCGCAGCACTGTCGAAGCCATAAGACTTGGAGATGGCGTACGCCAAACCAACACAATCTCTGACCCTAATGCGCCACCAGGCGGCTGGAACACCAATAACTCAAACTTTGTAATCGTTATTGCCACGCCGGCTTTGGACTCATCGCACAACTACATAATTGATCCTAATACCGGCAGCCCGTATATGAACGAGTTAGTGTACTACAAGAGCGGCAGCACCCTCATGGAACGTCAACTGGCCAATCCGGATGCTTCTGGTAACACTTTAGTCACTACTTGCCCAGCTAATCTAGCCTCGCCCTCCTGCCCGCCTGATAAAGAGCTCGGTGACTATATGCAGTCAATGAGCTTTGCCTTTTATGATCAGGATGGTAACACGACGACAGACCCTGCGCTAGCCCGTCTCATCAAGATTAATCTCACTATGCAACGCACTGTTTTTGGCTCACAGGTCAGCTTGAGTAACGACATTGCCGTAACTTTAAGGAACCGGTTTTAAAAATGCTGAGCATTTTTAAAAAGCAGAAAGCAAAAAGCAGAAAGCAAGACGGTCAAATTTTGGTGTCTTTGATAATCGTTGTGCCAGCTCTGATACTAATGGTGGGTGCCTATCTAGTTCTAAACGCCTCTAATTACCGGCTAAGCCGCCAAGACCAATTTCACAGTATGGCCCAAATTGCAGCCGACTCCGGCGCCGACTATGCCATAAGCCAATTAAATCAAGACGGCAGCTATAGCAGCAGTCCTGAAACTACATTGCACAGCGACAGCCAAATTAAAACCACATTTACCGAATCCATAACAACTAACAGTCCGACCAGCAAAACCATCACATCTATTGGGAAAACATACTGGCCAGCCAGCTCGTCCACCTCGGCGGCTTCAGTTACTATCAAACTTGACCTTAAAGCCGTCACCCAAAGCGGTTTTTCTATTGTTAGCGGTGAAGGTGGCCTGTTTATGAGTAACTCATCCAAAATTGTGGCTGGTGATGTCATAGTCAATGGCACTATTAGCCTGCAGAACTCAGCTCAGATCGGACTTAGTACCAACCCGGTAAATGTCTCTGTGGCCGATCAAGCCTGCCCTGTCCCGCCAGACAGCACTTATCCACGAGTATGTAATAGCGGCGAAGCCCCCCAACCTATTTCCATTAATAATACAGCTCATATTTATGGAACGGTTAAAGCCAACAATCAAACTGATGGCAGTGGTATGAGCAATCCGGGATTGGTGGCAAGTTCCGGAGTTTCGCCCCAAGCACTACCCACCTATGACCGCGCTGCCCAAAAAGCCGCAGTTACCACAACCATCAGTGGCTCAAGTGCCTCATGTTCCAGCGGTAGTCAAAGCTGGGCAGCCAACACTAAAATCACTGGCGACGTTAGCATTAGCGGCAGCTGTAAAGTAACAGTCAATGGTAATGTTTGGATAACCGGCAAATTTACTGTCTCTAATTCTGCTCAATTAATTGTGGTTGATTCATTGGGCTCGACTATCCCCAATATTATGGTTGATGGAGAAGACGGCTTTAATATAAAAAATGCCGCCGTGCTAACCCCTAATTCCAGTAGTACCGGTTTTGAAATCTATACTTTTTGGAGTACTGCTGCCTGTTCACCGGACTGTACGAGTGTAACGGGTGTTGATCTTTATAACTCCCGCAACAAACCGACCATAATTATGCAAAATAATACCAACGCTAATAAAACTATTTTTTATGCCTACTGGTCGCGCGTTCAAATTAACAATACGGGTGATATAGGAGCTATTGTCGGTCAATCTATCGAGCTCAAAAACAGCGGCACCATTACTTTTGGATCATCAGTACCGGGCACCAGCATTACAACTTGGGTCGCCAACGGCTACCGAAGATCGTTCTGATATACTCTATTTAAGGATAAGCATAAAAGGATGGGCTTTCTTAACTTTAGTCTGCGGCGCCGTGAGCCGTTGTTCGGTTTGGACATCGGCCACACCAGTATGAAGGTCATGCAGCTGGGGCCAGTAGGCGGTAAGGACAAAAAACTTCAAGTCAAAGGTTATGGCGCTTCCTACCGCTATCACGCCAGCTCTATTGCCAATGGCGCAATTGTTGATTACAAGTCACTATCAGACGCCTTGCATAATTTGTTTGATGAACGCTTAATTGGCACGATATCTAGCCGTAAAGTGGTTTGTACCATCCCTATGTCCAATAGCTTCAGCCGGCCGCTTAAATTGCCAGCCATGGCTGAGGCTAATCTGCAAGAAGCCATTAACCTGGAAGCTGAGCAATACATACCGGAAAGCCCAAATAATCTTTATATCGATTATGATATTGTGCGCCAGGACGATAAGAATATTGACCTTTTGCTAGTGGCTACACCTAAAAAGATTATCGAAAGTTATATGAAATTTTTAGACTCCATGGGTCTTGAGCCAGTAGCGCTGGAGCCAACCATGAATGCTACTGCCCGTATCTTTGGCTATGCCGACCCGGGCAGCAAATTACCAACAGTGTTGGTTGATTTTGGCGCTAATGCCGCCGATATTGCCGTTTTTGATAAAACTTTGTTTGTTAATAATACGGTTCAGGGCGGCAGCAGCACCATGATAGATGCCATAGCCAAAAAACTCGGTATCAGTCACGAAGAAGCCTACAACGTTAAAAACGAACGCGGCATTGAAGCTAGTGATTCCCCAAACGATATTGCCGAAGCCGTTAAACCAATTCTTGACAACCTCATCCAGGAAATTCGCAAGATTGCCCGCTATTTTGATGAGCGTGTAGCCGATCATGACGGCCATATTGCGCAAACTATAATCATTGGCGGTGGTGCCAACATGCCTGGACTCAGCGAATATTTGTCCAAGGAACTAGATATGCCGGTCCGGATGCTCAACCCCTGGGGCAAGATAGACTTTGGCGGTTTCACACCGCCTGACGCTTTGGAGCGATCAATGTTCATTACAGTGGCCGGTTGCGCTGTTTTAGATACGGCGGAGGTTTTTAATGACCACGATTAGAAGTTGCCTGACTGCGTCAAGCTCTGATTTGCTAGCACAGAATCAGACTTCTAACGTGGTCTATCCCGTTAGACCCCATAAGATGACCAACAAATATTGCACGTACGATAATGGCACCGGCTTTTCAAACGTTAGCCACTCTACGGAGTTAAGTGGAGGTCTAACGGGATGATTAATCTGCTGCCGCCGGAACATAAATTAAAGCTGCGTTATGGCCGGCTAAACAGCCGCTTGAGCCACTGGATAGAAGTCGGCATGCTTTTAACTTTAATTTTGGTCCTGGTTTTGCTGTCCGGCTGGATGTATATAGACCAACAAATTAAGGACTTGAATCATTCAATCGGCGTCACCAAACAACAACTACAAGCGCAAAATCTGGAGAAAGTCCAAGCCCAGGCTGACCAAATCAGCCAAAACGTCCGTCTTATTAATCAAATTTTAAGCCGCGAACTGCGTTTTTCTGACCTTATTAGCGAGATTGGCAAAGTTATGCCTCCCGGCGCAGTTTTAAATTCCTTAACTCTTTCCAATAAGGTCAGCGGCGTTTTAGATCTTTCTGCCAATGCCAGGGATTACGCCTCGGCTGCTCAAATCGCCGTTAACTTAAGCGATCCCAAGAACAACCTGTTTGCCAAAGTTGACATTATAAACATCAGTTGCTCGGCCGGCAGTGCCACCTATCCCTGCAGCGCTAACTATAGAGCTCTATTTGCTAAAAATACTCCCCAGCGTTTTGTCAACATAGCCAGCGGAGACAGCAAACAATGACCCCGATTAGAAGTTGCCTGACTGCGTCAAGCTCTGATTTGCTAGCACAGAATCAGACTTCTAACGTGGTCTATCCCGTTAGACTCCTACAATATGATTGTGATTTGCTTACAACCTATAAA
>CAZXDA010000021.1:0-10918 GCA_964639445.1 uncultured Candidatus Saccharibacteria bacterium | reverse complement strand
GGTATATAAGCTGCGCAGTTCTGCCGCCAGAGCGTTGTGGGCCTCGACCAGCCGGTTGTACTCAGCTATATCGCTTTTCAGTTGGGCAACACCTGCGTTGTAGGCATCTACCTCGGCGTTAAAGGCGGCAACTTGTGAGTTATAAGCATCGATTTGGTTAGAATCTCGTAAACTTTCCAGTCGCCGGCGATCGGCTTCAATCTGTGCCCGCTGACTATCGAGGCTGCTTTGCTCGCTGTCAATTTTAGCCTTTAAAGTGCTAAGCTGCTGCTCATAGGCGTTAATTTGTGCCACGCGGCTAACAAATTCATTCTCGTAATGACCAGCAAAAGTCGTAACCGCCGCCCGATTAGTAAAGTATTGCCGATAATAACTCTCTAGTGCCGGTGGCAGATTGGCAACTTCCGTACCTAAAATGGAATGCATCTCATCCACGACAGAATTGGGCTCTGTTTGTTTATAGGAATTAATAGTATCAATTAGACGCTGGTCTTTAAGATTGTGGGCATAGTAATCGTTCAAGAGGCGATCGACGCTGTCTTTATCTTTTTTGCTTAGCCGATCGTAGATTCCGTGCAGCATCTCGTGCGCAGCTGTCACTTCTACTACGCCACTTAGCCGAGGGTCGGCTACATTATATAGGTAGATGCCATCTTCATATGATTTGTAGCAGCCGAGTACGATTGTTTGCTCATACGTTGGGCAGGCTTGCTTAAAGTTGTTAGCACTGTTAATTAACTGGGGGTGGTTGACGTAAAAAATGCGCTTAGCTTCATTAGTCATGGTATCTTCGTCTACCAGCTTGGCAATTGCTGCCGGTGGGTTGTAGCCCCTTAGTTTTATCCATTCGTCTATTGAACGAAGATTAAGCAGCACCAGCACGCTGGCTGCAATCACAGCCAGTGACACAAAAACGCTAGCAACTCTCCCCAACCTAGTCATTCTCCTAAGTATAACCTAAAAGAGGGTTGTAGGGTTGTAGACCAAGCGACCACACCCAAAGTGGTGTGGGAGCGCTATTCGGTTGTGGTTTGGTAGGCTAGTTCCGGCTCTTTGTTCCTGGCGGTTTTTCTAACACCGACTGACACTACGTCACCCCTATGATAGTTCTCTTCCAGCAGACCGGCGGCAATGGCGTCTTCCAGTGTTTCTTGTAGTAAACGTCTCATAGGCCGCGCACCATTAAGCGGATCATAGCCGCGCTCCAGCAGGTAACCTTTGGCAGATTTACTAACATCCAGGCCGATTCCCTTCTTGGCTAAACGAGAGCGTAAATCTTCCAGTTGTAAATCAAGAATTTTAAGTACATCTTTTTTAGTCAAGGCCCTAAAAACAATAATTTTGTCAATACGGTTGAGCAGCTCCGGCCGCATCATTTTTTTCAGCTCATCCAAAACCTTAGTCTTGTTGCTCTTATGCAGTTCATCCAGGTTGTCCAGATCAGCCGCCCCAACCGCGCCAAAGCCAAAACTGGCTTCTTTTTGCAGTTTTTCGGCGCCAACGTTACTGGTCATAATGATAATGGTGTTAGTAAAGTCAATTTTGCGGCCTTTGGCATCAGACAGCACGCCATCTTCTAAGATTTGCAGCAGAATATTAAACACCTCTGGATGAGCTTTCTCGATTTCGTCAAACAGCACAACAGAGTACGGCTGGCGGCGAATTCTGTCTGTTAGTTGGCCCGGGTCATCATAGCCAACATAACCGGCCGGCGCACCCACCAAACGAGCAACAGTGTGATGTTCGCCAAATTCTGACATATCAATTTTAACTAGTGCTTCCTCTGAGCCAAAGAACTCGCGTGCCAAAACCCGAGCGGTTTCGGTTTTGCCAACTCCAGTCGGGCCAAGGAAAATAAAGCTGCCAATCGGCCGTTTTTCACTTGATATGCCACTGCGGGCGCGGCGCACAGCCCGAGACACAGTTGCCACGGCCTCGTCCTGGCCAATAATGAATTTAGAAAGATTCTTCTCCAGATTAACCAGATATTTAGCTTCGGAGCGGATAACCTTAGTTACCGGTACACCAGTCATGCGCGCAACGGTTTCAGCCACGTCGTCAGACGAAAGAGTAATCGGCTTGCCGGTTCTATGAGTTTTTTCCAGCGCCTCGAGCTTATCTTTCAGTTGGCTGGCAGTCTGCTTTTCGCGGGCAGCCCGCTCGTAATCTTCGGCATCAACGGCATCATCAATGCGGGTATTAACCAGTTTGAGCTCTTTTTGCAGCTGGCGCAGCTCGGGTGGCGTCTTGCCTTTATTAACACGCAAATAAGCGGCTGTTTCGTCAAGTAAATCAATCGCCTTGTCTGGCATAAAACGGTCATTGATGTAACGGCTGGCAAATTGCACTGTGTCTTCCAGTACTTCGTCACTAACTTTAACGCCGTGAAATTCCTCGTAGTATTTCTTGAGGCCCTTAAGAATTGCCAAGGTTTCGGCTGGTGTGGCCTCTGGCACCTGTACCGGCTGAAAGCGTCGTTCCAACGCTGCATCTTTCTCTACGTAACGAGTATACTCATCTGTTGTAGTGGCGCCAATTAGGCGAATTTTGCCTCGTGAAAGTGATGGTTTTAAGATATTTCCAGCATCCATGCTACCTTCGGCCGCGCCGGCGCCAACAATCAAATGAAGCTCATCAACAAAGACAATAATATTTTTATCCTGTTCCAACTCGGCAATGACTTTTTTGAGCCGTTCTTCAAACTCACCGCGGTACTTGGTTCCGGCAATCATACCAGCCAGATCAAGAGTTACGATACGCTTATCAAGCAGGCTGTCTGGCACTTCCTCGTTGGCAATGCGCTGGGCAATGCCTTCGACGATGGCAGTTTTACCGACCCCCGGTTCGCCGATTAGTACTGGGTTATTTTTAGTGCGGCGATTAAGGATGGTGATTACTCGTCGGATTTGAGCTTCACGCCCAACTACCGGGTCGAGTTTACCCTGACGAGCCTGCTCGGTGAGATCCGTCCCATAAAATTCCAGTGTCGTTTTGCGGCCGCGCCCACTGCGTGTACGAGTGCCGCCGGCAGCCCGACCTTCTTCTTCATACTGCTGGCGGTTTAAGAATTGTTCGACTTCTCCGGAAAGTCGGTCAATATCAACACCCATATCACGGAGTAATGTAGTGGCGCGGGCATTCTTTTGGCTCAAAATACTGTATAAAATGTGCTCTGTGCCACAATAATCTTGATTGAACTCTTGGGCGATTTCCCAGGCCATCTTAAGGGTTAATTTGGCAGTCTCGGAGAGCCCTTTGCCACCCATGTTTATAACTAATGTCTTTGGCGTTAAATTAAGCGCTAACCTGGCCCTATCCAGATTAACACCAACGCCCTCTAAAATTTTGTTACCCATTGAACCTTCTTGGGCCAGCACACCAAGCAGCAAATGTTCGGTGCCAATGTAGGCGCTGCCGGAAGCCCGGGCGATAGCATCTGCGTGCTTCAAAGAATGCAGCGCATTGTTCGTTAAGTGGCTCAAAAACTCTTGAAAATCCGGTGAGTTGGGAATCATAAATAAATTTTACTCCGTAAAACTTAGTTTACAGTTGTTAGTCTATGGTTTTTAGAATTTGTTGCTGTGATTTATTTACTAGTCACTATCAACTAACCACTAGCAACTACTTTGATTATAGCACAAATTAGCACTCGCAATACAAGAGTGCTAACTTATTCTTTCTTTGCTTTGCTGTTTGCTAAAGAAATAAAAAAAACGGCCCCAGCGATAGCGGCTAATAAAATCCCCGGCACCGCTGTAAAGAATGCACCAACTTCATTGATTTTTTCTGCCTCAATTATTGCCCAAAAAGCTTCAGCAAACCCAACTATTATCAGTAGTAGAGCAATCTTTCTTGTTTTAGCCACAAGCGGATTGTAGCACGAAATACTTAACCAGTTATATATTTATGGATTTGACTAAGCGAGCCACCAAAATCAGAAGGACTTGAGAAAACAGATGAATTTGGTAGGTGGCTGCCGAATCAAGCCGCAACTCTGTCCCGAGCCTCCTATGGATAAAGCGAGGGACCGCTTGTCGTTGTTGCGGCGCGGCAACCGCCGTTAGCAAATTCTATCTTGTTTTCGATTCGTCCTGAGGATTTTCGGTGGGGAGCGACTCTCCGTGTTCTTCAATAGCTTCGAGTAGCGAGCTTTCTAGTTCGGTCTTTTTCTTTACTTTTTGGACGACCGGTTTTGACTCTACGCCCTCCTTCGCTAAAGCTCCCGCCTTCGCCGAGGCTTCGGCGGGCAGGTCGGCGGGCTTAGTTTCGGCTTCGACATCAAGTTCATAACCAGTCAGTTTGCCAGCTAGGCGCACGTTCTGCCCGGCCTTACCGATGGCTATGCTTAACTGATCCTCCGGCACGATTACTTTGGCTTTTTTATTCTTTTCTTCAATTTCAATGCGCGTTACGTTGGCTGGCTTCATAGCATTAGCAATAAATGTCGCCATGTCTTCATCCCAAACAACAATATCTATCATCTCCTGACTGCCAATTTCATCTCGTACCGCATTGATACGGGTGCCGTGTCCGCCAACAAATGTGCCGACAGGATCAATCCCCTGCACGTTACTAACCACGGCAATTTTTGATCGAATACCGGCTTCGCGGACCATAGCTTTTATCTCCACCGCGTTGCCGCCCATTTCCGGCACTTCAGCCCGGAAGAGCTGCTCAATAAACTCTTTAGCGCCGCGGCTGACGATTAACTGCGGTCCGCGTGCACTTTTTTCAACCTCTTTTAGATAAAATTTTAGGCGCTGGCCTGGATGATAATGCTCGCCCTGAATTTGCTCACTAACCGGCATTATGCCCTGCGCTCGCCCGAGCTCGACTCGAACTAAGCGACCCTCAACCCGGCTAACGATACCATTAACAATCGTACCAACTTTATCTTCAAACTCAGATAGTACAATTTCACGTTCGGCCTCGCGCAGCCGCTGTAAAATCACTTGCTTGGCGGTTTGGGCAGCTACGCGACCAAATTCCTTAACCGGTTGAATGATTTCGACTGTTTCGCCGATTTTGGCATTTTTGCGGATCGATTGAGCTTCGGGCAGACTAACTTGCATATGTAGATTCTCAACTTCTTCAACCACTTCTTTGGTAACATAAGCCGTTACTTCGCCAGTATTGAGATTCATTGTTACTCTTACTTCCTGTTCGCGGTCACCATAATCACGCCGGTAAGCCGCAGCCAGGGCCTGTTCAACTACCTCTGCTACCTGTTCTTCCGGCAAGTTCTTCTCTTCGGCGATAATTTTGATAGCCTGCGCCAGTTGTTTAAAATCCAATTCCATAGGTCACTCCGTTCCATTTATCATTTTTCATTTCACATTTCACATTAATTTATCATTGATCAATGATCATTGATAATTCATTGAAAATTGTGAATTGTGAATTGCTTTTCAGCTCTCTGAAAAGCGAAAATCCGACCTGTTTTGGCCGGACACTGTAAAGAATTATATCGTAAATCGGCCTTGTTTGTAAATAATTTTTTGCTTTCCGCCATGCAGAGCTGCGGTGACAGTCCGATCGGTTGTCGAAATCATGTCGGTGTGAATGACCGAGTCATTAAAACCCAATTGTTTGATTTGACTCTTTGTCAGCTTTGAGACGTCCCCTTGATAAGTCTCGTTATACGCTCTCCCAACAGCAATATGGGTGTTGCCATATGGCCCGCCCATGTTTTCATCATACAAGTCATCATGCATAGACTTTGTGATTCTTGATAATCGTCTATCTGTTAAGGAAAATTCGCCAACCTGCGCAGCACCTTCATCAGTCGCTAAATGCTCTCTCAAAAACTTCTGATGTTTGACGGCGGAGGATTTAACTACTCGGCCGTTTGAAAATTCTAACCTTATACCTTCGACCTTGGGGCCATACTTAGTTAATGGCTGGTTAAAATATATCCAACCCTCAGTTCCTCGCCAATCGGGCGATGTAAACACTTCAAAGCTGGGGATGTTGCGGCCGCTGCCGCCTAACCACTTCCTCTTTTCTCCAATAGCGATTTTTAAATCAACGTCTTTGCCCCTAACGTGCAGCTCCTTAATTTTAAGATTTGTTAATCGAGCGGCCACACGTTCGATTTCGCGGCTAATTTGTTTCCACTTAACGATCGGGTTGGTATAGTCCAAGTAACAGGCTTTAATGATTTGCTTCCAATAATCTTCTAGTTTCATTCCGGCTTCTTTAGCCATTGCCGGAGTACCGTAGGAAGCCAAAGTCCAGGTGTATTTTCCCTGATGTTCTTTTTTATCCAGCCACTCAATCAGCGGCTTGGCGCTTTTTTGCATCATTACCATTTTTTTGGGATCAACCTCATCCAGTTCGTGCGGATCATAATCTGCCAAAATGGCTATACGGTGATCTACCTGCGCTACAAGGCCCTTGTAGTATTTGTCTAAGAAAGCCGTAAGCTGCGCTTGAGTAGCATTATCATAAAAATACTTGGCCGCGCCGCTCATGTCGTCGCCCAGGCCGCTGATAGTAATCCCGCCGCTATCGAGGATTTGTTTGCGCAGCGCCCTATAAAACGGTAGTGCCGATAGCGGTGACTGCAAATAAACTACCTCGCCGGCTTTTATGCCTTTGCCGCCACCAAGGGCAAAATTAATCAAAATTTTGGCATATCTCTCAAGGATTTCCGCACTCGGCTGATAAGTCATTGCCATAAATTATACCGCAGTTTATGCTTCACTATATCCCAGTAAGATTGTCCCTGATGTACGTTATAATAAAATTATAACGTACAAAATGAGTTTTACGGAACTTGGAAAAAACTATTCGATTTCAACAAGGTCTATGTTTTCAAAATTGGCGCCGGTGACTTCGGCGCCGTAAAGGCGGTAGTCGCCGTCCCAGTTATTGTTAGCCGTCCAAAAATTAGCGGCGAAGCGCAGCTGGCGCAGTTTATTGGGACCAATGTATTCAAAACCACCCCCCTGCGTCTCACTGGTGCGGTACTTAACCTCGATAAAATATATAACTTTATCTTTTTTGGCAATGATATCGATTTCGCACCAGCGCGTCCGCCAGTTGCGATCGACTATCGAAAATCCTTGACTAGTTAAGTAATTTGCTACTGTGGCCTCAGCCTGGCGTCCTAGACCCGTAGTTCTTGCTGCAGTTCCCATAGTGTGATTTCATCAAGCGCATAAACCGGTTTAAAGAAGCGGCGGTGGACTCTTTTTAGATAGCCAAAGCGATCTAGAGCCTCCAGATGTGAAGGAGTAGCGTAACCAACATGGCTCTCAAATCCGTAACGCGGGTGGCGCTTGGCTAGTTCAATCATAAAACGGTCGCGCTTAACCTTGGCATAAATCGAAGCAGCGGAGACAAGCGGAACTTTAGCGTCAGCGTCAATCAGGCATTGCACTTTTCTAAAGCGGCGCGAAAAATAATTTATCGGGCCGTCCATAATAATCTCGTCTTGGTAATTCACCTGCAGTTGTTTAAGTGCTCGCTTTACGCCAAGGCGCATAGCACCGGTCAGCCCACATCGGTCAATTTCTACCGGCTTAACCCATCCTTCGCCGAATTCGAAGTTAGGGGTTAAGAGCTCGAAGATCGACTCTCTTTGTTCTCGGGTTAGGATTTTTGAGTCGGCTAAGACATCTGGCAAATCACCGATTTGCCGCGCCGCCACCACTAAAAGCGGCCCGGCTAAACACCCCCTGCCAACTTCGTCTATCCCAACCATAGTTAATAGAATATAGAATGGAGAATGAAGAATCTAGGACTTTTCTTCTTCAGTCTCGACTTTGACGGCTTCGTGTTTGGCTAAAGCTTCTTCGGCTTTTTGTTCTAGCTCTTTTTGTTTTTCGGCTCTTTTGGCTTCTTTGGCTTCGTGGGCGGCCTCAGCCGCTTCTTTTAGTTTCTCTTCTGCGGCTTCGGCCTCTTCGTCATGAATGACATTGACTTTTTCTTTGTCGAAATCAACACCCATCAGCCGCGCGCTTTTGCCGGTCAGTTGGCGCATGTATGTTAAGTAGTTGCGGCGTACTTTGGCTCGTTTGGTAACTTCGACTTTCAAGATATTTGGCGAGTGAATAAAAAAAGTCTTTTCCACACCTATACCGCTGGCTATACGGCGGACGGTAAAAGTGCTGGTATGGCTGCCCTTGCGGGTAACTCTAATAACAAGACCTTCAAAAATCTGCACCCGCTCTTTATTGCCTTCGCGAACTTTTTGGCTAACTTTAACCGTGTCGCCGCTGCGCACATCCACCACGGCTTTCTTCTTATACTGTGCCTCAATTTGCTCTATAACACTTGGCATATCCGGTATATCCTACACTAAAGCTACCTCTGCTGCAAGAACGCTAACTAACTACGCGGTAGACTTCTTCGATGGTGGTGAGGCCGGCGATGGCTTTTAGAATGCCATCAGCGAGCATGGTTTTCATGCCGTCTTTTATGGCTTGGGATTCTAGTAATTCTGTTGTTACCTCATTGGGTGGGCGGCGCAAAAGCTCCTGAACGCCCGGTGTCATTAAGAGCTGCTCGCGGATCGGTAATTGACCGGCGTAGCCAAACGGATTAGCGGCCGAGCTACCGGCTTTATATAAAGTAATCCCCTCCAGATTTGGCTTTGAAACTTGAGGCGGTAGTTTATCAATTACGCTTTGCAGCTGCCGCTTCAGGGCATCATCCGCTTGATACGGCTGCTTAGTCGAATCATCCAATCGGCGCACCAACCGCTGAGCCATAATTAGACGCATAGCGCTGGCAAATAACGGGTTAATGCCAATCATATCTAGCATACGGGTAAGAGCGGCGGCCGCGCTGGCGGCGTGGAATGTCGTTAAGACCAAGTGCCCCGTCAGCGCGGCCTGCAGAGCCGTTTTAGCTGTATCCTTATCACGTATCTCGCCGACCATTACTACATCCGGGTCGAGCCTAAGCACCGCCCGCAGCTTCTCGGCAAAGTTTTCGGCTTCCAGTGCCCCACGCACCGGAATCTGCACAATACCCGGTATGTTGTATTCAACCGGATCTTCAAGTGTCACGATTTTACGTTCCGGAACGTTGAGTGTATTAATGATTGAGTATAGGGTAGTGGTTTTGCCAGAACCAGTCGGGCCGACGACTAAAACCATACCGGTTGGGCGTTTGATGATATCCTGCAAAGCTTGCATTTCAGCCGAGCTTAGGCTCAAATTATCGAGCTTAAAGAACTCTAACTTTAGATTGAACAGGCGCATCACCACATCCATGCCATAAATCGTCGGCACCGTTTCTACACGTAGGTTTAGAGTAATTTCTTCACCCGTGGCCAATTTGTACTGCCGGCTGATATGCCCCTGCTGGGCATCTTCGGCGCTGGTTGAGACATTGGCCGCCGAGGCTACGGCTGACAGTAAATGGCGGTATTTATCAGACGTCAAAGTGGCAATTGGGTGCAGTACGCCGTCAATCCGAAAACGAACGCGAGTATTTTCCCTTTGGGCTTCCAGATGGATGTCGCTGGCCTTGAGTTTATAAGCCTGCTGTACCAGATAGGCCAGCATGTCGTCGGCCCGAACCTCGTTAAGCGTTTTACTAACTTCATCAACAATACTTTCAGTCTTGGTTTCGGCCAGAGTTATATCGTGATACTCAACTTGTTTCGGCGGGTCGTAAAGCCGCATGTATTCGTGGTAGCCGCTTTCTGATATCAGTGAAAAGCGCGTGATGTAGTCGGAAAACCGGTTTTTCAGCTGATTTATGGCCTGTTGAGAGGTGGTAGTAGTAATTCCAAAAGTAACGTTATGCTCATCAGCTGACAGAGGCACAACACGCAGGCTGTAAAGTTCGGCTACTGGCAAAATAGTCCTAAAAAGCTGTTTTTGGACTTGAGTGGTGTCGGTGTAAGTCAAGCCCAGAACTTGAGCCCGGCGTGAAGTTATAAGCTCTTCATCTCGGCGAACATCATGAGGCATAAGCATTATTATAAGGTAAGCGGCGCTTTGTGCTACAATTTCGTTTAGATGTCCGCCAAAATAAAAAGGCCAGCCGTTCGTTCCGGCTTGCGCCATCCGCATAAGCCAAAAGGCATCAGCCATAAAGCCTTTGCCAAGGTTTACTGGCCTTACATTCCTATAATTTTAATTATTTCTGTTTTGCTTATTATGAGCTTCCAGACCGGAGCGCTGGCGACTGCTTTGCGCAGCCCTGACGGCAAAGTACTTTCCTATGCCACACAAATGAGTATCAATGGCCTGTTGACTGATACCAACAACGCCAGGGTCCAGAATGGAACAACGGCGCTAAAACTCAATGACAAATTAGTAACTGCTGCCCAGGCTAAAGCCAACGATATGGCAGCCCGCGACTACTGGAGTCATGATACGCCGGATGGCAACCCGCCATGGATTTTTGTCACCACCCAAAACTACACCTATCAAAAACTAGGCGAGAATTTAGCAGCCGGCTTTTCTAACGAGCAGTCAACAATTAATGGCTGGTTGGCTTCACCGCCACATCGAGAAAATTTACTTGATCCGTCTTATGCTGATGTCGGCTTTGGTTTTGCTAACATCCCCAACTATATTGCTACCGGTGGCGGGCCAATGACGGTGGTAGTAGCTTTTTATGGCGAGCCGCAAGTTCAGTCAACTACTATCAGCGTGCCGACTGCTGGTGCTTCTTCTCAACCGATTCAGCCGGCTGTTAAATCTTCCAGAGCGCAGCTGGCGCTTGCCAGCTGGCCGCTGTCCAGATTTGGCACCACTTTAGCGATTTTGACAGCCTTCACGGCATTGGGCGTTTGGTTAGGCCGGCATGCTCTAGCTGTCCGGCGAGCTTTAGTGCGCAGCGAAAGATTTATGGTCAAACATCCGCTACTGGATGTTGGTCTGTTGGTTATAGCTGCTTTGTCTTACATGCTTTCCCAAACGGCCGGCTTCATTCATTAGCGCTATTTCACTAC
>CAZXDA010000020.1:0-11117 GCA_964639445.1 uncultured Candidatus Saccharibacteria bacterium | reverse complement strand
GGGGTCCACCAGTTCCAACTGGCGAACGCCGCACCAACCAGGTAGACGATGCCCGCGATGATCGCGAGCCCGACCGCGGCCTCCACGAGGTTCTCGAAGAAGTCTCCGAAAGTCCTCATTACTACCACCATCCTTTCCTAAGTTGGGAAGGCGCGAACAGGGGTACTTTATCATAATTATGCTAAAATATCAATATCATTTTACAATTAAAGACCCAAGTATGAGATAATCAAACAAAATGAATCGACAAAACAACAGTCGGGTATACGCCTTTATAGATAGCCAAAATGTGAATGTTAGTACGCAGAAGTTTGGGTGGAAGATGGATTGGCGCAAGTTCCGCCGTTTTTTAAAAGATCGCTACGGCGTGACTCAAGCCTACATGTTTATTGGCTATGTGCCGGAATACGAAGACATGTATGAATTTTTGCACGATGCCGGTTACTCGATCGTTTTAAAGCCGACGGTAGATATGACCCGCCCGCGCGAAGTTGTAGCTGAACCCGTGGCTGACTTGTCCTCCGAAGCCTCGGCGAAGGAGGAAGAAAAAAAGCCTGTGAAGGGCAACGTGGATGCCGAGCTGGTGCTTTGGGCCATGAAAGAAATGCCAAATTATGGCAAAGCAATCATTATCAGCGGCGATGGCGACTTTTATTGTCTGGTCGAGTATCTAGACAAGCAAGGTAAGTTGCTAAAACTGATGCCACCAAACGTCCACTACTCCAGTCTGTTTAAACCTTTCGAAAAATATATAGAGCACCTAGGCCACTACAAACGCGACCTCTCCTACCACACCCGAAATAAACTGGATAATCTAAAACAGGGCTGATACAAAAATTGTAGGAAATCAGATAAGCGCAAGATATCCATTCCTGCCGGCAATCCGCTTAATAGCATCCTTGGCTATTGTTTCGTCTCCTACTTTTATTTGATCAGTCAGGATACCGCTTGAACTTCCTATAATTGATAATCTGACTCTCTCATTCGTGGAAGTATAGGGAATAACTTCAGAAAGTAGTTTAAAGGTTTCGAATCTTCTGACCATAGTTTTCCCATTATTTACGCCAAAAAATAACCTACGCGGAATTTCTTCCGATTCTAAAGATGCTCTAATTTCTCGGCCACGTAAAAACAAATAATCTGCGAATTCCCCATTGGATGCTTGTTGAAAGGAACGTCTCTGCTGTTCGTACTCTTTGTATGGTGTGTTGAAATGCGATTTTATCTCTTTTAGAATACCAATTTGTAGCTGAGCTACTGGCACGCTAGGACCTCTCACCTTCTTTGATATATGTAACCCCGAGCCTTTCGGCCATATTGCACCAGATATTCCCAATGCTTCTGACTTTTCCTTAAGCAAACCGAGCGATAGCGACGGAGAGATTTCTTCTAATTCACTTTCATGGCGGGTACCCAATTTCTTTACGGCTTCTACTAACATAGAAGAGGCCACGTTAGACGAGCAGAAATCTCTAATTAATTGGAACTTTAAGTATCTTACTATTGCTTCTCTCTCAGATTTTGCATTATCTATAATTGCTAGAGGTACTTGACCAAATATAATGCTGCGTTTGAGCTCTTCGGCTAAGGTTTGGTAGGATTCATTAAATCTATTAACCAATATATTTTGGTATTGCGATAAAGTGTCGTAGTTGTCAAATATGGCTGTTGTTGAGGGGCCTCTATCTCTTTTAGAAAGATAGTCAAGGTCGTCTGCGGTTGGCACAAAACCGTCATTAGCCCACATAAAATTAGTCCCAAACAACTCGTATCTTTCTTTGTCCCATGCATGTGTTGTTTCGGCTAAGCCAGCTCGTTCGTATAAATCATAAAATGTAAGCGGTGCGATCAAGCGACGTATAACTCTACTGGAAGGTTCATCTCTTCTTTCTTTTAGGACGCGTCTATCGATAATATCTATAGTCGCTTTTGTACCCTCCTCTTCGGTGATTTTTTTAACATGTTCAACCAAATCATCGAAAGTTAAGTGATCAAAGCGATACCTCCTGACCATATTAGTCTCGCCTATGACTTCTTGATAATTAGCGAAGCTATCAAATGCTCCTGCTTTCCTTACCTGAGAAGGGCTATGTTCTATTATGTCAATATCCCAAGCCCGTTGCATTAATCGTACTCCGACTGTTTGATTCCCATCATAAGCGTGAATAAGATTTAATAAAAACATGCCGTCGGTAATAGCCTTTTCTCGACTAAATCCATTTCGCTTAGCTCGTTCTTTTCTGCGCGGTATGTTAATCGAATCATCTAGTAACACTTCGGCTAAAGGTAAAATATCTGCGGGATTTCCACCTGAATTGATGTGATATTCTAGCGCTTCCTCGCCGACTATCACACAATTGTGGAGTCGATCGTAGTAGTGTATGACTTGAATTGGTTGATGCTCGCTAATAGCTAGCTCCTCCACCTTCTTAATGAATTTTAAATTCTCTTACACTGAGCTGTAAAGGTAAGATTTACTACGGTAGACATCTGAGCAATTGTTAAAATAAATTCTATGATCAAAGTTCCAATCGTAAGACTAAATACAGGTGCTAAGATGCCAGCTCTTGGCTTTGGAACGTGGCATCTGGCAGACGGTGTAGAAGTAATTGAAGCAGTGGCTGAAGCCTTAAAAGTCGGTTATCGGCTGATTGATACTGCCAAGTATTATGGCAATGAGCGCGGAGTAGGCGAAGCGGTTCGGAAAAGCTCAGTTCCTCGTGAGGAGATATTTGTCACCACTAAGCTTTGGCCAAGTGATTTTGGCTATGAGAGTGCACTCCGCGCCTTTGATGAATCATTAAGTAAACTGGGGCTTGAATATGTTGATCTATATCTTATTCACTGGCCGGGAAATGAAAAAGCCAAAAGGCAGGGGTCATGGAAAGCACTGCTTGAAATTTATAAGCAGGGCAGAGTTAAATCGATTGGCGTATCAAATTACAGCGTTGAGCATCTGAAAGAGGTGCTAGCAGCTTCAGATGTTGTGCCAGCGGTTAACCAAATTGAATTTCATCCATATATTTATGAAAAGCAGCGGTTAACACTGGAATTCTGCGAAACCTATGGCATAGTTGTTGAAGCTTATAGCCCATTGTCGCGAGGATTGGGCTTAGACAATATAACGGTTAATGATATTGCCCAGCGTATTGGCAAGACGCCGGCTCAAGTAGTTTTGCGTTGGGCTATTCAACACGGCAGCGTGCCGATTCCCAAGTCATCTCATCTGCAAAGAATGAGAGAAAATATTAAAGTCTTTGATTTTGAGCTTTCTACCGAAGATATGAAAAGGCTTGACGACCTCAGCCGGTGAATTTTTCATAAAGGATAGAGTATGAATTGTACGTTATAATAAAATTATAACGTACACAAGATAGGCATAAGCGTTTTTTATTATCTGTTAAAATAACCTTGATGCCTGAAGAAATAAAAAATAATTCAATTTTCCCTAAAGATTTTTTATGGGGTGCCAGCACATCAGCTCATCAGGTGGAGGGCGGCAATCATAACCAGTGGACAGTTTGGGAGAAACAAAATGCCGAAAAACTGGTCAAAAATGCTCACAAGCTTTTAAGCTGGCGCTGGCAGACGCCGGTATGGGAAGAAATAAAAAAACAAGCCGAAGATCCCAAAAATTACATCAGTGGCCGAGGCATAGAACACTACATTCGTTACAAAGAAGACTTTGATGTGATCAAGAGGCTAAATTTAAACGCTTTTCGTTTTAGCATTGAATGGTCGCGAATTGAACCGGAAGAGGGCCAATGGAATCAAGAAGCAGTTCAGCATTATAAGGACTACATTGCCGAGCTCAAAAAACGCGGTATTGAGCCGGTTTTAAACATCTGGCATACAACTGTGCCGTTGTGGTTTGAGGCTCGCGGCGGCTTTAGCAAGCGCAGAAATCTTAAATATTTTGAGCGTTTTGTAGAAGTGGTTGCCAAAGAACTGACAGAGCATATTAAATACATTATTACCATCAACGAGCCAAACGTTTATGCCAGCTACAGCTACTTTTTGGGCTTATGGCCGCCGCAAGGCAAAAACTTCTTTAAGATGCTGCGCGTCTGGTGGAATCTAGCGTCAGTTCACCGTACTGCTTATTACTTACTTAAAAAGCGAAAGCCGGGACTGCAAATCGGTATAGCAACTCAGCTGGCTAACATTCAGGCTAAAAACCCGCATGATTTACCTGACGAGATATCAACCAAAATAATGCGCTACGCCTGGAACTGGTGGTTTTTGCATCATATCCGCAATCAGCAGGATTTTGTGGGCATGAACTACTACTTTACGGACTACTATGACGATTGGTTCAGACGCCAAAGCCCCAAAGTACCTTTGAGTGATCTTGGGTGGTATATGGAACCAGAAGGTCTATATCCGCTGATTCTGCGGGCCTGGGCGCACTACCAAAAACCAATCATAATTACAGAAAACGGTGTTGCCGATAAGCACGATCAGTATCGCCGTTGGTGGATAGAAGAAAGCATTGTAGCTATGGAAAGGGCCATGAGCGAAGGCTGTATTGTGAAGGGTTATTTTCACTGGAGTCTGCTTGATAACTTTGAATGGGCGCAGGGCTGGTGGCCGAAGTTTGGTTTGGTGGCTGTAGACCGCGAACATGGCATGAAGCGCACTATCCGCCCCAGTGCCAAATGGTTCGCTATTCAGATTAAAAAACTACAATAAGTTTGACCTTTTTAACAGTATATGCTATAGTGTACTCATTATGGCATCATGGAACGATCAATCACCAACACCCGACATAAAACCTAAAATGACCCTGGAAGAAGCTAAAAGGGTTTTTAAAGAGCACGGTATCGACGAAGACATACCAAATCCAAAACTTCTGCCGCATATGATTAGGGATAGTGAGGTACCGTCTCTAGTGGTCAATGAAGAGCATGCTCAAGAAAGTCAAAGCCGAAGGTTAGCCAAGCAAGAGGATCTTGAAGAGAAGCGCAAGATGACCAAATTTATAGCCGGCGCCGCTGCCGTGGCAGCTGCTGTTACGGCGGCCGGTAAAGTGGTCGTTGATTACAATCGGTCGCATCCCTTAAGGCCCAATACGCCCACAAAAATTGATAGGCCACATTTGGTAAATTCGGGGGTCAACCAACAGGGCAAAATTGTTTTCTTTGAAGATAAATAGTTTTCTCTGTAGTGTTCAGTTAAAACTTTGTGCCGCTATATATTGCGGAAAAGGCTTTGATGTTTATGTTTGTGGAAAAGTGGTGTTGTGAAACATCACTTTTTTATTAACTTGCTATTGCTTGTGGGTAGGTGTGGGTAGTATATTCAATTTAGTGGGTAAAAGTGGGTAGTCCAAAATAGACTGCCCAGCAAAACAAAAACCACTACCACTAAGGAGGCCCATGGGAGATTACTTTCAGCGGAAACTCGACGATAAGCGGCGGCTGACCATGCCGCCAGAGCTTAGAGCCGAATTTGCCAGCGGGGTAGTTATCACCCGGGGTTTTAAAAACTATCTACATCTATATCCCAAAGCTGTTTGGGACGAAGAGGTCGAACCCATGCTAAAAGGCAATATCTTAGACGAGGCTACGGCTGATCTAAACGTCCGTTTTCGGATGGGCAAAACGGAAGGAGATATTGACCAAAAGCAGGGGCGAATTAGCATTGAGCAGCATTTGCTCGATTTTGCAGGTATAGACCGCGAAGTCGTGGCAGTGCGCGCCGGTAAATACTGGCGCTTGATGGCAAAACGACCAGCGTAGGTAGGCCTTGGCACCTTGAAAATTAGCCAGTTGATAAGTAATGAGAAACCCCTTCGCGGTTTCTCATCGAGTCTTTCCGAATAAATCGGAATTCGTCTTTCGGCGAACCGACTCTGCTCTTCCGGATAAAGGGAAAAAGAGCAGCCCGACAAAATGTATTCCATTTTGCCGGCGCGATGAGAAAAAACCGTAGGTTTTGTCTCATTACTGTTCGAGGTTAGCTATTTGGCAGTCAGCCGGTGGTGAACGGATCCATCGATATCAAAAATCCTTAGCACCTTTTGCTCCAATAACACCTCCCAAAACTCCACCTCACAAAGTCTCTCAAAAAGAACTTTAGGAGCCCAGCGGCAACTCTCCGAAGCTTTACGCGAAGGAGAGGCGCCCTAAGCTCCAAAACTCCTACTCGAACTTGAGCAGGGAACACAAAAACAAAAACGTATCTAAAAACAAAAAGCTGACTGCTGAATAGGTGATCTCGAGTAAAATACAAGCATGTCTAACCACAAACCCGTTCTACTTAAGGAAGTTCTGCAGTATTTGCAGCCCCAAAAAGGTGAATCGTATCTGGATGTTACTGCCGGATATGGTGGCCACGCTCAAGCCGTTTTGGACCGTACGCAAAGTCCTGAAAAAGCCGTTTTAGTGGATAGAGATGCCGCTGCCATTGCCTATCTTAAGCAGCAGCTTGCAGATAAAATGCGCATCATCCACCAGGATTTTTTAAGTGCGTCCCGCATATTGCAAGGCGAGGGCCAGACATTTGACATGATTTTAGCCGATCTGGGACTGAGTTCGCCACAGCTGGAGAGTTCGGCAAGAGGCTTTGCGATTAAACAAGCCGGTCCCCTGGATATGCGGATGGACAGACGACAAAATCTTACAGCCGCCGAAATTGTTAATCATTACAGCGAGGATGATATAGCCCGAATATTCAGCGAATACGGCGAGGAACCTAAGGCCAAACAAATAGCTCAAGCAATTATCCGGTCGCGGCCGATTACATCAACTGATCAACTGGCGGAAATAGCCGCCCGGTTTGGGCCATTTGGCAGTCGCATCCACCCGGCAACTCGTATCTTTCAGGCCCTGCGCATAGCTGTTAATGACGAACTTAGCCAATTAACGCAGGCCTTACCGATTTGGCTGAACTTACTTGCTCCTGGTGGCCGTCTGGCTGTCATTAGCTTCCATAGTCTGGAAGATAGAATCGTCAAAAAATTTTTGGCTGAACATTCTGTAGAACATTTCGGAGGCACCTTGCAAATCTTGACAAAAAAACCGATCGTAGCTACAAATAATGAAGTCGTTTTTAACCTGCGTGCCCGCAGCGCCAAGCTGCGAGCCGCCGCAAAAATAAAAACAAACAGAAAGGATTAAAGGAAAACTCATGCCTATCAAAGTGCAGAGTCATTCCCGGGCTTACAAAGTCCACGTCAGAGTCGTCAAAGAGTCTGGCTAAGCCCGCTTAAATCCGTACACATGCAGCACCGGCACCCTGAAAGTACACCGGTGCTGCACCAGAAACCAAAATAAAAACAAAAATAAAAATATGACATACTCAAGCTCTATCGCCGCCGGCCGACGAGGCTATTTACGGCGCAATCAAAACAGCGTTACCTTTGCTAAAAAAGGTAAGCTACTTGGTCCAATCTCTAACAGCGTGATTTTAATTGTTCTAGCCTGCCTGATTGGCTTGCTTTATTTGACGCAGGTGACAAAGACCAACAGTTATGGTTACACTATCAATAATCTGCAGCAGGAACAGGCTGATCTAAAAAGTCAAAAAGCTGATTTAGAAGTTAGTGCCGCCCGCCTGCAATCGCTGGATAGAGTGGCTGCTAGCGAAGTAGCCAAAAACATGACGCCGGTTGCGCCCTCTGGCTCGCTCCATTAAATCGTTTAAAAAGGAGGTTGTTTAGTTGCCAAACCGCCGCTTAAAGATATGGTTTGCTGTTTTAGTGCTGATACTGGTGGTTTTTATTGGCAAGCTGTTTTATTTGCAGATTATCAGGGGAGATTATTACCAGGCGCAAGCCCAAGCTGCCCAACTTAAGGAATATTCAATACCTGCCGAAAGAGGCATCATAAAAGCTTACGAGAACGGCACGCCTGTGCCGTTAGTACTCAACCAGAGACTTTATACGCTTTATGCCGATCCGCTGATGGTTAAAGATGCCGACCAAGCTGCCGATAAGCTGGCGGCTATCACCAGCGCCAATGCCGCAGAATACGCCAAGCTAATGAAGACTGCCGACACGCGCTATGTGGTCTTGGCCAAGAAATTAACCGAAGCACAAAAAAATCAGATACTCGCACTTAAACTACCGGGGGTTGGTACGCAAAATCATGATTATAGGATTTATCCTCAGGGCAATTTAGCGGCCCAACTGCTTGGCTTTGTTAATGATGACGGAGAAGGCAAATACGGCATTGAACAGGCCCTAAATAACACTTTAGCCGGCAAATCGGGCATGCTTAAGGCCATCACTGATGCTGCTGGTGTGCCGCTGGCAGCCTCGCGCAATAATGTTAAAGTTGATCCTAAAAACGGCAGTGATGTTGTTTTGACGATTGATATTGGCATGCAAAAACAGCTGGAGAATCTACTCAAAGCCGGTTTAGATAAGGTTAACAGCAAGTTTGGTAGCGCCCTAATTATTGATCCAAATAGCGGTGCGGTTAAAGCTATGGCCAATTGGCCAACTTATGATCCAGCGCGCTTTTATGATGTACGTGACGCTAGTGTTTTTAATAACGCGGCTGTAGCTTCGCCACTAGAAATTGGCTCATCCATGAAAACGCTTACCGCTAGCGCGGCTTTGGATTTAGGAGTTATCAAGGCCGATACTTCATTTGACGATCCCGGCAAATGGCTACTTGATGGCCATTACGTAACCGATATCGAAGAAGACAGAGGGATCACCCACCCCAGTATTAGTGATGTATTGAACTACTCTATGAATACTGGTGCTACATGGATGCTGATGCAAATGGGAGGCCAAACAGGCGTGGTCAACAAACAGGCGCGGGACCGCTGGCATGATTATATGGTTAATCATTTTCAGCTTGGCAAGCCAACAGGTATTGAGCAGGGCTATGAAGCCGCTGGCTACATCCCAGACCCAGATAGCGGCTATGCCTTGCAGTTAACTTATGCCAATACCTCTTTTGGTCAAGCTCTGACGGTTACGCCATTGCAGTTAGCCGCAGCCTTTGCCAGTGTTGTCAACGGCGGTACTTATTATCAGCCTCATCTGGTTAATAAAAAAGCCCAAGTTGTCCGCAGCCGTGTTGTGGCGCCTCAGGTTGGCAAGGATTTAAGGAACATGCTTGATTATGCTGTTAAGCAACACTACCTGGACGGCTTTAGCTATTTAAAGTTTCCTGATAGCTATGAGGTTGGCGGCAAAACCGGTACCGCCCAAATTGCTAATCCAGCCGGCGGATACTACGATAATCGTTTTAACGGTACATACGTCGGTTTTGTGGGCGGTGATAAGCCGCAGTATGTTATTGTTGTACGGGTTGATGAGCCGCACGGCGTGCGCTATGCTGGCAGCGGCGCGGCTCAGCCGATTTTTGCCGACATTGCCCATATGCTGATAAATGACTTTAATGTTATTCCTAAAAGCGGGTCCTAAATAGATGATATAATTTGAAGGATTATTTAAAACACACATGAGTAGCTTGTTTGTCTTTGTCGATTCCGCCACCGTTGAGCGAATTTTTCTACTTGGTTTTTTGAGCTTTATTGTCAGCATGGCGCTAACGCCGCTTTATACCACAGCAGCTTATGCTGGCCAGTGGTGGAAGAAAGCCCGCAGCAACGCCATTTCCGGCGAAGCCGCCAAAGTTTATACCAAACTGCATGCTGCTAAACACGCCAGAAACGTGCCAACTATGGCCGGCATGATTTTTGTAGTCGCCACGGTTTTAATTACTCTTTTCGGTAACCTAAGTCGCTCACAAACATGGTTGCCGTTGGCCGCTATGACCGGGGCAGGGACGATTGGGTTGATTGATGACATTATTAATGTCCGGGGTATTGGCGGCAATATTGCTGGCATGCGGGCCAAGATGAAGATTCTGCTACTGCTGGTTATTTCTCTAATTGGCGGCTGGTGGTTGTTTGCCAAACTTGGCATTACTGATATTCATATCCCATTCTGGCATTCGGTTTATATCGGTTGGTTAATAATCCCGCTTTTTATTTTAGTGATTATCTCGACAGCCAATGCCGTCAATATAACAGACGGTCTTGATGGCCTGGCCGGCGGACTTTCGGCAACCGCTTTCGGCGCTTACGCCCTGATTGCCTTAATTGAAGGCAAATACGGCATTGCCGGTTTTTGCATGACAGTGGCTGGTGCGCTGCTAAGTTACACCTGGTTCAATATTTATCCAGCCCGCTTTTTTATGGGTGACGTTGGCAGCTTTGCTTTGGGTACGGCGCTGGGAGTAGTGGCAGTGTTGACCGATACCGTCTTGCTTTTGCCGCTTATTGGATTGATGTTTGTAATTGAGACCGGCTCAGTAATTATCCAGAACATCTCTAAGAAGATACGCCACCAAAAAATTTGGCTATCAACACCGATTCATCATCACTTTGAGGCTATCGGCTGGCCAGAAACCAAAGTCACCATGCGCTTTTGGGTGATTGGCAATGTAGCTGCCATCTTAGGGCTAATCGCCTTTATCTTGGGAGGCCCCCAGTAGTGACTAAGTCACTCCAATTCACATTTAACATTTCACATTTCACATTAATTTCTCAATTATCATTTATCAAACATAGGAAATTGGGAATTGTTAATTTATTGAAAATTGTTAATTGTAAATTGAAAATTGCGCTGAAGAAGAAGGATATTGCATGGAACCCTTCAGCGCTTTAGGTAGGCGCCATAAGCCTGATCGATGGCTGTTTGTTCTTACGGTACTACTTTTAACCATTGGGATGGTAGTAGTCTATTCTATCAGCCCGGGGCTGGCAGCTTCTGAAAACATCAGCCAAAACTACTTTATAACCAAGCAATTTATTGAAGTGATTTTAGGGATTGCCGCCTTTGGAATTGCCGCTTATTTACCATTATCAAAATGGCTGAAAATAGTGACACCCTTAGCGGTTTTAGCTATCGCCGGATCATTTATTGTCATGCTTACACCGCTTAATGAGGTTTATCAGGCTCACCGCTGGATACGTTTAGGCGGTTTTTCCTTTCAGATTGCAGAACTGATTAAATTGGCGCTTATTTTATGGCTGGCTCGTTTTTTAGCAGCACGACAACGGGCAGGGAAACTGCCTGATTTAAGGTCGGTGTTGCAGCCGCTATTGATCTTGCTGGTAGTCATAGGTTGAGTGGTTGCCAAATTCCAGAA
>CAZXDA010000019.1:0-11345 GCA_964639445.1 uncultured Candidatus Saccharibacteria bacterium | reverse complement strand
AGTAAAAGGAGCTTTAATGTATGAAAGCTGTTGGTAATAATCTAAAAGCTAACTTTCGCTATTTGGCAGGCATAGTCGCCGTAGTGCTTACGGCTCTTGGTGTGTGGGCCTATTTTAGCGACAGCTTAGGCAGCGGCACATTTTTGGCTATAGCTTTTGTGAGCGTTGCGATTGCCTTTCTAGTATCTTTACTGAGCTGGCTGGAAATTAAGCTGGCTTATGGTTTTAGCGTTCTGGCCGCTATATTGGTGGCTGGCGTTTTTTACTCCACTCGTCCTCAGGCCACAAGCAGTGCTTACCAGGCGGTCTTTCTAAGCAATGGCCAAGTTTACTTTGGTCATCTATACAATCCGGGCGGGATGAACCCGGTTTTGCGCGACATTTACTATCTGCAGTCCCAGCCCTCTAATCCGCAAAACACCAGCTCAAACCAGAATCAGCAATCACAGTTGTCTTTGGTGAAATTAGGCAACGAATTACACGGCCCACAGGACAAAATGGTCATAAAGAGCGACCAAATACTCTTTTGGGAGAACCTAAAAGACAACTCCAAAGTCGTGCAAGCCATCCACCAATACCAATCCCAAAACAAATAGCGCTCGTCACCGAAAATCTTCGAGACGGTTCAGCTAACACGATGCTCGAGCCTACGCTCACCAAAAGGGAATCTGCGCGCGGTGCGCAGCACGTGCTCGATTCACCTTTAGTTTCGCTTGTCTCTCCCTCGGTAGCTGAAAGTCTCTCAGATTTTGGTGACTCGCTTGGTCTTAGTTTGATCATTTACTAGTTTTAATGGTAATGGTATGCTTGGGATATATAAGGTAAAGATAAAAAGTGGCGCATATAGTGGCAGTTTTGAACCAAAAAGGTGGTGTAGGCAAGAGCACTACCGTCATTAATTTGGCGGCTTATTTGGCTCGTAATGGCTGCTCGGTGCTGATATGTGATATAGACCCTCAGGGCAATACAACCAGTGGTTTAGGTTTAGACAAAAAGCAACTAAGCTCCACGCTATATGATGTCTTATTTAGTCGCGCTGCTGCCAGTGATGTTTTGCAGACAGTTACCAGTCATAAACTGGCTGTTCTGCCGGCTAATGGTCAGTTGGCTGGGGCAGAGGTAGAAATGGTTGGTCTGCCGAGCCGTGAATTTCTCCTTAAAAATGTGGTGACTAACTTACCGCAGCGTTACGATTACATTTTTATAGATTGCCCGCCCTCACTAGGGCTACTTAGTGTCAATGCCCTAACAGCTGCCGATCACGTTTTAATACCTGTACAAGCTGAATACTACGCCCTGGAAGGTCTAAGCCAGCTTTTGGGTGTGGTCGGACAAATTAGAGAAGCGATTAATACCAACCTTAATCTGCTTGGCGTTATACTAACTATGTACGACAGCCGCAATTCACTATCAGATCAAGTAAAAAAAGAACTCGAGCAATATTTTGGCGATAAAATGTTTAAAACTGTAATACCACGCAATGTCAGGTTGGCCGAAGCCCCTAGCTTTGGCCGCACAATTGCTGAGCACGATAGATGGAGTAAAGGCGCAAGAGCCTATAAATCTTTGGCTAAAGAATTAGAGAGGCGGCTAAATGGCTAAGAAACAAAGTTTGGGGCGGGGCTTGGGCGCTCTTATCCCACAAGATATTGATGTCACTATTTTTGACGAAGATAAAAACCGTGTACAAAAGTTACTCATTCGCGATATAGTGCCTAACCCCGCTCAACCACGGCGCCAATTCAGCGAAGCCGACTTATCTGAACTAGTAGCGTCAGTTAGGCGGCATGGTGTGCTGCAGCCAATTATTGTTGTGCGCCATGGTAAGGCTTATCGCATAGTCGCTGGTGAGCGACGTTGGCGCGCCGCCCAGGCTGCCAAGCTCTCTCACATTCCGGCTATAGTCCGTTCTTTGGAAGAGTTGGAGCAAATAGAACTATCATTGATAGAAAATATTCAACGCGTTGATCTGTCTCCGCTTGAGCAGGCCTTCGCCATATATAAATTACAACAGCAATTTAATCTTGGACTCGAGAAAATAGCTGAAAAATTAGGTAAAGCGCCTAGTACCTTGAGTAACTTGACACGGCTACTACAGTTGCCGGAGGCTGCCAAGGCAGCTTTAGCTCAAGGCAAAATCACTGAAGGTCATGCGCGCGCCGTACTTGCTCTGCGCAACCAGTCTGCCAAACAGGAAGAGTTGTTGAATAGTATTTTAAACAACAACTGGACTGTCAGACAGGCCGAGCAATTTGCGGTCGCTGCCAGGGAGGGCGCCAGTAGCGTTGAGGCTAAAAGCCGTACTACTACCGAAACAGACTTGACCAAAAAAATCAGCCAAAGTCTTGGTCTGCCGGTTAAAATAAAGCATACTGCCCGCGGCGCCCAACTAA
Organism: uncultured Candidatus Saccharibacteria bacterium; assembly: GCA_964639445.1. GTDB lineage: Bacteria > Patescibacteriota > Saccharimonadia > Saccharimonadales > UBA10212 > 2-01-FULL-49-22. Next base: position 8,952 of record CAZXDA010000019.1, on the reverse strand, counting down.
TTATTCACTTTGAGCAGGAACAGGAACTACAACAACTTGCCGAAAAACTAGGTGCATAATAATTTTGTGCAGCTCTAAAACCTTTTGGCGTGATTGAGCGGCAAAATACGAAAAGCCAGTTTGCCAACCACTTGATTGGCTTTGATGGGCCCAAAGTAACGTGAATCTTCTGAATTAGTCCGGTTGTCGCCACAGACAAATATTTCGTTTGGACCAAGAGTGAGGTCAACATCCCCGGGAGTGGATCTGGCGCTGATGTTGTATATTCCAGACTTGTCTGGATCAAAACCCGAAGGGCGGTTTTGGTTATAAACAGTAATGAAGCCCTGTTTAATAACTATGCGTTCGCCAGGCAGCGCAACCACTCGTTTAATCAACTGCTTTGACCCGCTGCCAAAACTTAAGCCGCTTTGATTAAAAATTATAATGTCACCTCTTTTAGGAATATAATTATGGCCGCTGAGGCGCGCCCAAGTCCGTGGCCATTTATCAACAATCAAGCGGTCGCTATTTTGCAGAGTGGTTTCCATGCTTTGGCCCTCAACCTGGTAAGATTGGACAACGTAAGCGGCTATAAAAATAGCCAGCAGTGGTGCCAGCAAAAAAAGTAGAAGAGTAGATAAGGCCGGCGCCAGTTTGGTTCGCGGTTTGTCATCATTTTCAGACTGCATGACTTAGATTATAGCTGATAGCTGTAAACTATTAGCTAGTGCTTAATGTTATACTTATTTAGATTGTGATGCATAAAAAGAAGCCGGACGGGTCGGCACAAAGAGCGGCCTCCATAGATGGAATTGTGACCGATGGTCGTCGCCTGGGTGTGCCCATACATAGGGCTTATCAACCCAACCGCGGGCTCACGCCAACACTCGGTAGTTTTAATCGAGCCGACGGTTTTCATCCGCTGCGTCAGTCGCCGGGAGGGTTAGGGGGATCGGCCGAATCTGCCGAAAAGGAGGCGTCACTCGAGGAGCCAATCGTGCTGGACGATCTTGACTTTACGCGTCAAAAGAAGAAAGACAAGCTATATCGTAAAATCCATCATTCCAGGTGGCGGCAAATAGTTAAAAAAACAGCCTTAGTCCTAGTGGCTTTAGTTGTGGCTACCGGTGCCTTTTATGGCTATAAATTCTACCGAGCTAAAAATAATCTATTGGCCGGCGGCGGAGCAGCACCGGCGGTCTGCGACGGTGATGTTCCGGTTAGCGTGCTTAACAAGGAAGGCGACGGCCGAGTTAATGTTTTACTACTTGGTATAGGTGGTGACGGGCACGAGGGGGCAGATTTAACAGATACCATTATGATAGCCAGCATAGATCCGGTAACAGATAAAATTGATTTGTTGAGCATACCGCGTGATTTGTGGGTTAGGATACCTGGCGACGGCTCACATAAAATTAATCAGGCCTATGCTGATGCCAAAGCCACCTCGGCCGCCAAAGACCACAGCGGTCAAGTCAGAGATGGCATTAAAACTATCGATGCCACGCTGGAAAATGTTTTAGGCATTCCAATTCACTACCACGCGGTTATTGACTTCAAAGCTTTCGAGGATATAGTCAACAACCTTGGCGGAGTAGATGCCAGTGTGCCCAAAGAGCTGTCTGCCTATGAAGTTTTTTGGATCGAAGGCTCACGCCCGGCGCGCTATTACACGCTTAACGTTCAACCTGGCCTGCAACATTTTGACGGCACGCGGGCACTTTATTTTGCCAGAGAGCGCCATAACGATAGTGATTTTGTAAGAGGAGAGCGCCAACGGTTGCTTTTAACAGCTATTAAAGATAAAGCTCTCTCACTGGGGACCTTTAGCAACCCGGTGCGCGTTTCGTCATTGCTCGACAGTCTGGGTAAAGACGTCTATACCGATTTTGATACCGGCAGCTTTAAGTGTATCTACAAAGAAACGTCTCAGGTGTCTTCGTCTAATATTAAATCCTTAGATTTAGTTACTCCGCCGCACGATTTGCTGACCACCGCTAATCTAGGCGGCCTGTCAGTTGTGGTTCCCAAAGCCGGAACATATGATTACCAAAATGTTCAATCCTACGTCCGCAGCACTCTGCGCGACGGCTATCTTGCCAAGGAAAATGCCCAAATAGCCGTTTATAACGCCACCACCACCGCTGGTTTGGCGACCACAACAGCCAATATGCTTAAATCGTACGGCTATAACATAGCGGTTGTTGATAATGCCACCAATCAAACCTCCCCGACCGCTACTATGGTTATTGATTTAACCAATGGCGCCAACAAGTACACCAGGCATTATTTAGAAAAACGTTTTAACACAGTAGCGACCAATAAATTACCGCCGCAATTTGGCATAAGCCCACCGGCTGGTACTGCTTTTGTTATAATTGTCGGCAAAGATGCAAGCCTTTCTAGCTAAACTACGCGGCCAGGTCACTCCTGCTAGTGGCTTTGCGCACGTTATTCACTTGGCTCTTAATACCTTATTGCCGATCTTGGCTTTCATACTGGTAAGAGTTGATTTTGTGCCCCTTGCTATTTTGCTGGTGCTTTTGGCTAAATGGCGGATATTTGCCGTGCGGCCACGCTATTGGGCGGCCAACATTGTCTCAAACGGCATAGATATGCTGGTGGGCATTAGTCTGGTTTTGTTTATGTCCAGCACGACAGTAGAGTGGTGGCAGCTGTTCTGGGCGCTGGCTTACATTGGCTGGCTGGTATGGCTGAAGCCTAAAAGTGATGTCTTGAGCGTATCAGCCCAAGCTATGATTGGGCAGCTTTTGGGACTGTCTGTGTTATATCTAAAATTCGGCGACGGGAGTTTAGCCTTTTTGGTAGCTGGAACATGGGCGGTAACATATCTAGCCGCCCGTCATTTTTTGACCAGCTTTGAAGAATCACGCACCCAGCTACTAGCCAACGTTTGGGCCTACTTTGCGGCCTCTTTAGCTTTTGTTTTGGGTCACTGGCTGCTGTTTTATGGCTCGATCTCGCAAATCTTAATTTTCTTAACAACAATCGGCTACAGCCTGGCCGCACTTTATTATTTAGATGCCTCCGAGCGTTTAACCGCCTCTTTTCAACGCCAACTACTAGCTATTATGTGCGCTATATTAGTAATTGTTATTGTTCTATCTGACTGGACAGGCGCTACTGTTTAAGCGGTGTCGTATAATAGTTATGTTAATGAGACTGAATTTAAGTCGTCTTAAAACCACTATCACCAAACAAGGTTTGTCATTGGTAGTCATCTCTTTAGTTTTAGGTTTTGGTGGCGGCTGGTTAGGCGCCTTTAGCTACGACCACATCAGCGGAGTCAGCTCAACAGTTGTCAAGCAGCAGTATGTTTCAGGCGAAAGCCAATTAATTGCCGATATTGCCAAGAATGTTGGTCCTAGCGTTGTTAGTATTGACGCCGTGCAAACTAGCGCTGCTCAAGATATTTTTGGTTTTACTTTTCCATCCAGCCAAGAGGCCGCCGGCACCGGTTTTATAATCAGCTCTGACGGCATTATTATCACCAACCGCCATGTTGTTCCGGCTGGTACAACCAGTCTAAGCATCACGTTATCGGACGGCACTAAATATCGCAATGTCCAAGTCATTGGCCGAACCAGTCAAAGTAGCCCGCTAGACGTGGCCTTCCTCAAAATTAACGATTTAGGCGGTAAAAAACTAAAAGCTGTGACTTTAGGTGACTCATCCAAGATGCAGGTTGGCGATAAAGTGGTAGCCATCGGCAATGCCTTAGGTCAATTCCAAAACACCGTAACTAGCGGCATTATTTCCGGTTATGGCCGAGATGTAACGGCCGGCGATCAAAACGGTACTTCCTCAGAGAATTTAACTGATTTGTTCCAGACGGATGCGGCTATTAATGAAGGTAATTCCGGCGGTCCGTTGGTTAACATCAATGGCGAGGTAATCGGCATTAATACGGCTATTGCTTCCAGCGCCCAAAACATCGGCTTTGCCATACCAATAAATGACATTAAAGGTTTGGTCGCTGGCGTTTTAGATAAGGGTAAGCTGGAACAGCCATATTTGGGCGTGCGCTACGTATCTTTAACTGACGATCTGGCATATCAGTACAATCTTAGCGTCAAGCGGGGCGCCTATATTGTACCTTCAACTGGCGCTGAAAGTTCTATAATCCCCGGCAGCCCAGCCGAAAAAGCTGGCCTGCAAGAAAAAGACATTATCACCAAAGTCAATAACATTACGATTGATGATAAGACTAACCTCACAAGTGCTCTGGCGAACTTTCAGGTTGGCGAAAACGTAACTTTAACCGTCGTGCGCGGTAACCAAACTATCACTTTACACGCTACGTTAGCAACGGCACCAACTCAGTAGGGCAGGCGAAATTACTTGACTAGTTAAGTAATTTGAAATACCTGGGTTAGGTCTTGCTTTTTGAGTAGCTTAAAGCCGGCGGATTTAGCGATCTTGATTAATTCCTCATGCTGGGGCGGTAGGGATTCCGTTAATATATATTTTGGTCGCCAATTAAAGTGTGTCAGTTGTTCAAAAAGCCGGCGGTAAACATCAAGTCCATCCTTGCCGCCAAAGATGGCAAGTCGCGGTTCGGCTTTGACAGATTCGTGCAGTTGCCAGTGATTCGGAATGTAGGGTAGATTGGCTAAAATCACATCATAAGCTTTATGACTGTTTCTTAACAGATCGCGCTTGATTGTTTTAAGGTGTAGTTCGTGAAGTTCGCAGTTATGTTTAGCGACGGCCAGTGCCGAAGCATCAATATCATATAAATCAACGCTAGAGTTATGTAGTTCCAAAGCCGCAGTAATCCCTAAAGCTCCCGATCCGGTTCCTACATCTGCGATCTGCCAGCTTTTTACTTTTTGCCTGTTACTTTTTACTAGGTTGAGTAAAAGCTCGACCATAGTTTCAGATTCCGGTCGCGGCTCTAAAACGTGTTTATTAACCCTAAATCTGCGGCCATAAAACTCAGAAAATCCTCTTATGTAGGCCAGCGGCTCTTGCGCCGCCCGTCTTTTAATTTGTTTATTTATCTTTTTGATTTGAGCGGCTGAAAGCTCGAGTTCAGGATGGGCTAAAAGATGGGCGCGGTCTTTTTTTAACTCATCTTCAAGGAGAATAAGTGTATCTAAGCGGGCCGAACCTACGCCAGCTTGCTGCAGCTTTTTCGCGGCTTGGTTTATGAGCGCCTCAAGCCTCATTTTTAATTAGTTCAAGTTCGCGTTCGTGCAGCTTTTGAATAATATCCTCAATATCACCATTTAAAGCGCCCAGAAGATTGCTGCGCGAGTAGTTGATGCGATGATCGGTGATACGATCTTGCGGAAAGTTATATGTGCGGATTTTTTCGCTGCGCTCGCCAGAACCAATAAGCGCCACCCGAGCCTGCGAGAGCTGTTTTTGCTCCCGGGCGACCTTCATCTGCATTAGGCGGGCGCGTAAGACGCGCATAGCTTTTTCGCGGTTTTTAATCTGGCTTCTCTCTTCTTGCATGCTGACGGTTATGCCGGAGGGTAGGTGAGTGAGGCGCACTGCCGAATCGGTAGTATTAACTGATTGGCCGCCGTGCCCGCTGGCGCGAAATACATCAGTCCTAAGATCCTCAGGGTTAATTTTTAGATCTGTTTCTTCAACTTCGGGCAAAACGGCAACCGTCACCGTGCTGGTATGGATTCGCCCGCTGCTTTCTGTTGCCGGCACGCGCTGCACGCGGTGTACACCGGCTTCGAATTTTAAGGCGCCATAAGCGCTCGGGCCATGAACCTCAAAAATTATCTCTTTAAAACCTCCGGCCTCTGATGGACTTTGGCTGTCTATTTCAAGTTTGTAACCGTGTTTTTCGCACCAACGGGCATACATACGGTATAAATCACCGGCAAAGAGGGAAGCTTCATCACCACCAGCTGCAGCCCGGATTTCGACAATGGCGTTACGTTCATTGTTAGGATCTTTGGTAATTAATGCTCTCTCTATTTTCCCCATTAACTCTTTAGATTGCTCTTCAAAGTCTTTATTCTCTGCTATATATTTTGCTCGATCGCTTTGATTAGCTCCTTCCATAGCTTCCTCGTTAAAACCGATTAGCATTTGGATATCTCGATACTCATCAAAAAGCGCGATTATTTTAGCCAGTTCGCCCTGGCGTTTCGCCATAGCGGGGTAGTCGCTGCGGCCAAAAACATCAGGATGGGCTAACTTTTTTTGTAGCTGCTCAAGCTCACTGCGTAAATTTTTTTCCTGCATATCCATAACAATATTTTCTCACATTGTACGTTATAATAAAATTATAACGTACAATAGCGACTAGTTGGAGGAGGGATCTATTTTGTCGGCTTTCGGCTCTTGGTTTTTTGCTTTGGGCTGGATTTGACTTTGGCGGCGCGCTCGGCGCGGGCCTTTTCGGCACTGGCTTGACGGGCTTTAAATTTATCGACTCGCCCTTCGACATCTACAATTCGTTCTTCGCCGGTAAAGAAAGGATGAGAAGCAGATGATATATAAACTTTAACCAACGGGTATTCAGCGCCATCCAGCGTGATAGTTTCTTCAGCATCAACGGTTGAGCGGGTCAGAAAATTTGTGCCGCTGTTTAAGTCCTGAAAGACAACCGGCCGATAATTTTTGGGATGAACACCTTTTTTCATAACCAAAAAATTATATCACATACCTTAAATTCTGCGGTCACGCAACATTAGCCTGAGAGCTCTGGTATAACGGCCTTTGCGCCGAAGGATTTCTAGAGGAGGCGTGCCGCTCCTAAGTAGAGCCTCTATGACATCCTCTTCTGTTGTTTCGTCGGGGTCCCTGCTAGGGTCACCATTTAAGCGTTCCTGGCGTATATACGCCGCGTCCTCAAGGGTTGAAATCATATCTACCAATCGCTCACTCATGCAAATATTTTAACATAAATTAACCATTTTGCCAAAGGTAACTTGTAATAATACTAGTTCTCCTATAAAATAGATAAGTCAAAGTTAAACAGCGAGGTATAAAATCCTCTTGATTAACTCCGTGTAGGATTAATCAGGCAGAACCTTGTGAAGAAGAAAGGATTAAATGGCAAAAGTAGACATTGATGTTAAAGCGCTGCTCGAAGCCGGCGCTCATTTTGGTCACAAAACCAGTCGTTGGCATCCTAAGATGGCGCCATACATTCACAGCAAGCGCGATGGCAGCCACATTATTGATCTAACGAAGACCGCCGAAGCGCTGACCGTGGCGCTGGATTTTTTGGCCGATACCGCCGCGGCCGGCAAGCAGATACTAGTAGTTAGTACGAAGCGTCAGGCACGCGATAAAGTTAAAGAGGTGGCCGAAGCTCTCAAAATGCCATACGTCACCGAACGCTGGCTAGGCGGCATGTTAACCAATCAGGCTACAATCGGTGCTCGTATTCGGCATCTTAAAGATTTGGAAGCCCGGATGGCTACTGGCGATCTGGCAGCTCGCTACAGTAAACTCGAAGTTCAGCGTTTTCAAGAAGAGATCGACGAAATGAATCATCTCTACGGAGGTATTAAAAACATGGAAGCACGCCCTGGCGCTCTGTTGGTGGTGGACGTTTTAGTCGACAACACGGCTGTGCGCGAGGCTAGAAAATTAAGAATTCCAGTTGTTGGTTTAGCTGATACTAATGTTGACCCAAGCCAAATTGATTATCCAATTCCTTGCAACGACGACGCCACCAAAACCATTAATTTGATACTTGATTATGTTAAAGCCGCTATCGAGGAAGGCCTTGTCCGAGCCAAAAAGCCAGAGCCGAAAGCTGAAAAAGAAGGTAAAATAACAAAGTGATGGCTGACATTTCAGTAGATGACATCAGGAAATTGCGCGAATTAACAGGTGTAGGCATTACTGATGCCAAAAAAGCGCTTGTTGATGCTAGCGGTAACTTTGATAAAGCGCTTGAGGAGATGCGCAAAAAGGGTCTAGCTAAAGCCGAAAAGCGAAGCGAGCGCGAGGCCAGGTCGGGGTTGGTCGGCGCATATTCTCATGATGGCCGTATTGGTGTAGTGGTAGAAGTCAATTGCGAAACCGATTTTGTAGCCAAAACTGAGGAGTTTAAGAATCTTGTCAAAGATATTTGTCTGCAGATTGCCTCAATGAATCCAAAAGATGAAAAGGAGTTACTCAGCCAACCATTTATCAAAGATAGCGAAATTACAGTTGGCGACTGTGTTAAGCAACATATTGCCAAATTAGGCGAAAATATAATCGTCAGACGCTTTTCAAGACTAGAACTAGGTGAAAAAACTGAATAAATTCTCCCGGCGGGTGAGCGAAGCATTTCTGCCTCCAGCTCACCCGCCGCACATTTCCTCTTTGGCTAGTTGGATTTTCTGTGTAGGTACCACAGCCAAAGAGCGCCTCCGCCTTCCAGGACCATCAGACCAATGATGACGATCATCCACGTAGGCATCATCTCCACCTAGATGATCGCAAGAGTAACCGCCCCGGCGGCCGAGAACAAGCCAAGGGCGGCAAAGATAGGCTTCTCCTGCGGCCAGACGGTCACTCTGGACATGACGATGAAAAACAGGCCGAAAAGGCCTGCAACGATCACCCATTCAGTGTGATGCATTACCTTCTCCTTCCGTGTCGGCCCATCAATATGAACAGGACGACGAGGGCTAGTAGGGGTACTACTGCTTTGATCCAGTAAGCGGTCGAGGCCAGCATTGAATCATCTCCTTAAGATTGCGGCGCCAACACGGCGCTTTAGCGCCGCATTAACGGATGAAAAATTTATAACATAAAAAGTTTAGATTTGCAACTTATACTACAATGTATTTAGATAAGTCTAAGGAGCAAAAATTGGATCCTAACCAGATTCTTACCGAAACAAAAAATAAACTGGATCAAGTTACTGATCATTTTAAAGAAGAAGTTAAAAAACTTCGGACTGGGCGGGCTCATCCGAGTATGCTTGATGGCGTAATGGTAGACGCCTATGGTCAACCACTGCATCTTAAAAGT
>CAZXDA010000018.1:0-11566 GCA_964639445.1 uncultured Candidatus Saccharibacteria bacterium | reverse complement strand
CTACTGGCTCATACACCAGATTGTCTATATTGTGATTGATTCTAAGTGTTAGTTTGTAAGCTTCAATTAGCTGTAGTCCGTTTTCTGTGCTTAAAGCTATTTGCTCGAGTGGTGCTTTGGCTTCCAGACTGGATTTAATTTGCAGAAGCGGCAGAGCTAAATCGTCGGCCAGAGCCGCCAGCAACGCCTGCATTGGATTTGGTTTTTCAGCACCAGAACATTTCATACCCTCTCAAGTTACAAGTATAACACCAGTCTACTTGTGTGTATCGGGTTGATATAGATATAACAACAATGCTCCGTGTTTACGAACTGGTTTTTTACCAGGGATTTCAAAAGCGTGGCTGACTAACTTAATTTGATGATCGTTAGAATATTGAGTTAGCAACCTGTCTAGCCGATTCATCCAATGACCGATTAAAAATACAAAAACTCCATCGGCGTCTGATAAGTCAGCTCGCAAAAAGTTGCCCCAACGCACGCGGACGCGCCGGCCATAGCGGCGCGTCCGCAGCCAGGCATAAGCCGCCAAAAAAGGATTAAGTTCATAGCCAATGGCCACCAGCCCACGCGAAGCAGCAATTTTTAACAGTCGGCCATCACCGCAGCCTAAATCGACAAACACCTGCCCCGACTTAAGATTGAGCAGATCCAGCGCTTTGGCGCTTTGCTTTTTATGGGTCGGCAAAAACGGCGCTCCAAAAGGCAGCACAGCGACATAAAAAAGCGCCAGTAATAGTCCAATTATCCAAATAGCCCAAAACCATGTGCTCATTTTTTGGCAGTTAGGCCCGAACGTAATGCGTTTTGGTAAAGAACATAGCCTGGAGTTAGCTGAATAAACATATTAACTACGCGGTACATAACCGTTACCGGGATGCTGACCTCGGCCGGAATGCCGGTGGCTACCAGCACGGCTGTCATTAAACCCTCGTATATGCCAATGCCGGCTGGCAAAACCGAAATTAAACCGGCAAAGTTAGCGACCGCATAAGCTAAGATCACTGCCCCTACATTCACCAACTTGCCAAAGGCAATATAAACCACATATAGCGCTGCCACCTCTGTAATGTTGGCAATCAACATGTAAATAAAGGGTGTTTTAAGCTCGCGCCAGCGGTTTTTGATAATCATGTAATTATCGTGTAATTCACTAAATACCTTTTGAGCGCGTTCAATATGGAAGGTCTCTGGACGAGAAGGCCTAAAGATATGGATAAGGCCGTTTATTAGCCTAGTTATAAATGTCAAAAAACTGTTAATGCGACTACGGCTGTCAATAATATAAACGCCAATTAAGGTGCCGACCACTAGTAACGTGACCAAGGAGCTAGCCACTAAAATTATCAAATTATTGGTGTGGCCGCGTAAGGCTAAAAAGAAAACCCCCAAAACTAAGAGCGGCTGAAAACTCACGTACAACAGAAAGAGCTTCATAACCTGTGAAAGAGTAGATTTAGCGCCGCTGATGCCAAAAGATCGTGCCCTAAGCGCAAAATAAGATATGCCACTAACACCGCCGCTGGGCAGGATATGATTTACAAAATTAAGTTCCAGTGTTAAACGGAACATCGGCCAGTAACGGACTTTTTCGCCCAAAATAGCAAAAAAGCTACGGTACAATCTGGCATATGAGTCATAGTTGGCTAGCTCTATCGGAATTATCAGCAACAAAGCTACAGAATTCACCCTGCCGAGATTAGCTATGACGTCCACAATCTGACGGCGCAGAGAATAAATAAGAATAGCTAGCGCAATAAATGAAATAAGGGTTAGGATCAGCCTCCAGCGAGACTGTTTTAGAATTTGATCAGTCGCTTCCACTGCAAATATCATACAATAATTAAGTTATGAGTGAATTTAGGGCTAAGAGTATTTGTATTCTGGGTCGGCAGCCGGCACTGGGGTTAGCGGAGCTTGAAAGTTTGTACGGCGACAAGCACATCAAGCCCATCAAAGGTGCAGCTTTGTTGGATATTCCGGCCGCAGAAATTAATTTCAAAAATCTGGGCGGTACGGTAAAAGTCGCTCGGCTCTTAGACCATCTGCTATATTCGGACTTCAGAAAAATAATCAGCTATTTAATAGATAAGGTGCCCCAGCACCTGCAAAATGTGCCCGAGGGAAAGTTTACGCTTGGTTTAAGCGTTTATGGTCTAAAGGTTAAAGCAGCAGAAATAAATCGAGCCGCACTTGAGATTAAAAGAGCCATTAAACAAAGTGGTCACCCAGTTAGAGTAGTGCCTAATAAAGCCCCTGCTCTTTCCAGCGCTCAGGTGCTGCACAATAAACTGACTCACCTGGGGGCGTGGGAACTAATCCTTATAGCTGATGGGTCAAAGACATATTTGGCTCAAACAATATTTGTGCAGGATATTAATGCTTATGCCGCCCGCGACCAGGTGCGGCCTAAACGCGATCCGCGGGTTGGTATGTTGCCGCCTAAGCTCGGCCAAATTATCCTTAATTTGGCCTCGCCAGTAGATAGTAGACAGAAGATAGTAGACAGAAGTCGGATGAGAGTTTTGGATCCGTTTTGTGGAACGGGAGTAATCTTACAGGAAGCCTTACTAATGGGTCACAGCGTCATTGGGACAGATATTGAGCCAAAAATGGTGGAGTTTGCTAAAACCAACATTCAATGGTTGTTTGAAAAGTACCCTCAGCTTGAGGGCCATGTGGTTATCGAGGCAGCTGATGCCACCAGCCATCGTCGGCCGCGTTTTTCGGCTGTGGCCAGCGAGGTTTATTTAGGCCGGCCCTTAAGTTCCCTGCCCGCCCCTCATAAATTAAAAGAGATCGTCAGCGACGTTAATATCATTACGGAGAAGTTCCTGCGAAATCTAGCTCTGCAACTAAGAAGTGGGCAGAGGTTATGTCTAGCCGTACCAGCCTGGCGCCGGCCTGCCGGCGAGCTCGTTCATTTGCCGCTTATTGCTAAATTAACAGATATGGGATATAATCGCTTTAGCTTTGAGCACGTAAAAAATGATGATTTGGTTTATTTTCGCGAAAACCAAATAGTTGCTCGAGAATTATTAGTTTTAGAAAGGCGCTAAGTGAGTAAGACTAAAGCCGGCGGTACCGCCAAAAATATCCATGATAGCCCGGGTCAAAGACTGGGACTTAAGGTTGTTGGCGGCCAAAATGTTAAAACCGGTGATGTGTTGGTACGACAAGTTGGGCTAACCAAGCGTGCTGGTATCGGCACTTTTTTGTCTAGAGACTTTACTATTCATGCGGCGAAGGACGGGGTTGTTAAGTTCAATTCGCGCCGTGTTAGGCGCTTTTCCGGCCGCTCAGTCCCTAGAACAGAGGTGACGGTCGAATAATCTTATTCGACCGTCATCCCCAACTTGATTGGGGATCCAGTCTGGATTCCCGCTTTCGCGGGAATGACGTGATTATTTGTTGAAGCAGGCTCTTATTAAACCAACAAACAGCGGGTGCGGGCGGTTTGGGCGAGAACGCATTTCCGGATGGGCTTGGGTGGCAATAAAGTAAGGATGATCGATGGCCTCGATCATTTCGACTAAATGGCCATCGGGGCTGATACCCGATGCTTTTATTCCCCACTTTTCATATTGATTGCGGTAGGCATTGTTACATTCGCAGCGGTGACGGTGGCGTTCTACAATTCTCTCTTGACCATAAATTTTCCGAGCTAAAGTGCCTCTTTCCAGCACGCATGGATAATCACCGAGCCTCATGGTACCGCCAGTTTCTTTTTTATCTTGCTGGTCAGCCATATAATCAATGACTTTATGCTTGCCGTTTGGCTTTAGTTCAACTGTGGTGGCCTCTGTCAAGCCAGCTCGGCGAGCGGCAGCAATTACAGCCATTTGCAAACCTAGGCATAAACCAAGATAAGGTTTTTTATTATCAAGGCAATAGCCAGCCGCTAAAATTTTACCTTCCAGCCCGCGCTGGCCAAAACCACCCGGCACAATAATGCCATCAACCGGAGCTAGAGCTTGTTTATAATTCTTATCCTTCTCTAAGCCTTCAGCATTAATCCAAACGATCTCAATATTTGTTTCATTAGCCCAGGCTGCTGCCCGCAAGGCTTCGAAGACGCACATGTAGGTGTCCTGATTATCAACATATTTGGCCACCACGCCTATACGCACAGTCTTACGGTATTTAGTCAAGGCGCTTTTAACAACTCTTTGCCAAGCGGCAAGATCCGGCCGCGAAGACCTAAGGTCTAAGTTTTTAATAATTACATTGCCGATACCAGCCGACTCAAGGGTTAAGGGTACTTGGTAGATGGTTGGGGCGTTGGGCAGCAGCACAATCGCTTCGGCCTCTACGCCGGAAAACAGACTTAATTTGGGCAGTACCGATTTAGGCGGCCGCGCCTCGCTTCTGGCTACTAAAATATCCGGCACAATGCCTAAACTTCTCAATTCCCGGACCGAGTTTTGGGCAGGCTTGGTCTTAAATTCGCCGCTTGCACCTAAGTACGGAATGTAAACCACATGCACAAACTGGCAATTATCAGGCCCCAGTTTAAGCGCCATTTCACGGATAGCCTCAATAAAGGTCAAACCTTCGATGTCACCGACCGTGCCGCCAATCTCTACTATATGTATATCGAACCCCTGACCGGCTTCACTGATTTTTCTTTGAATATGATTGGTAACATGCGGAATAATTTGGATGGTTTTGCCAAGATAGCGGCCGCTGCGCTCATCATTTATAACTTCCTGAAAAATCCGGCCGCTCATCAAGCTACTATCCTGCGTTAGTTCTACATCCAAGAAACGCTCATAGTGGCCAACATCAAGATCGGTTTCGGCGCCATCGGCCGTTATAAAACACTCGCCGTGCTCTGCCGGATTGAGCGTGCCGGCATCAAAATTAAGATAAGGATCACATTTTTGAATATTGACAGAGAGGCCGCGAGCTTTAAGGATGGTGCCAATCGAGGCGGCAGTGATACCTTTGCCAACGCCGCTTAACACGCCGCCTGTCACAAAAATATACTTAGTGCTTATGACGCGCCTTCCATTCAGCACCGCCTGCTCCCTTAACTGCTTAAGATTCTAACATTCAAATTTTGCTCTGCAAAATTTGAATGGCTTTGTCTTTTTGCGGGTCTTTGCCGGCTTGGCGGTCGGCGTCAGTCATTTCTACGACCACATCCGGCGTAATACCTTGTTTATCGATATTTTTGCCGTTGGGCGTATACCAGCGGGCAATCGTAACTTTAAGCTCAGAGCCATCAAGTAGATTTTCTATCTGTTGAACGCTGCCTTTGCCGAAGCTTTTTACGCCAACTAATGTAGCTACATTATTGTCATGCAGCGCACCGGCTGTGATCTCGGCAGCCGAAGCCGACCCTCCGTCTATCAGCACCACGGTTGGCAGCCCGCTAAATTCGCCCGAGCCACTAGAGTATTTGGTCGATAAAATAGTTGAGCCTCGCCGCTCCGATACTACTGTCTTGCCTTGCGCCAGCCACATGCTAGATATATCAACCGCGCCGTCTAGATAGCCGCCGGGGTCACTGCGCAGGTCAAGTACAATACCTTTAATCCCTTTAACCTTAAATTCAGTGGCTGCTTTTTGGACTAGACCAACAGTATCATTGGTAAATTGACTGATTTTAAGGTAGCCGATTGCGCCATCAAGGCTATACGTTACGCTTGGCACAGTAATCTTAGTTCGCGTAATGATTACATCAAACGGCTTGGCGTTGCCGCGAACAATTGTCAGCGTGACGTTAGTATCGGCTGGACCGCGAATTTTACGCACCACACTATCGACTGTCATGCCGCTGGTGTTTTGACTATTAACGGCGGCGATTATGTCTTTGGGCTTTAAGCCGGCTTTTTCGGCCGGATAACCGGAAAGCGGCGAGACAACAACTATATTATTGTCAGCATCAGTGCCAAGCTCGGCACCGATGCCGGTAAAACTGCCGTCTAGCGCCTCATTGAAATCTTTGGCAGCTTGAGGATTAAAATATTCGGTATAGGGGTCACCGGCGGCACTTACCAGACCGGATTTTATGCCGTCGAGCAGTTGGCTTTTGTTAAGCGTACCGTCAAAATCGCTGCTTAAAATACGGTAAACTTGGTCAACCGAACCGTAGTCAAAAGCTGAAGTAGAAGCTGCCGGGCTTTGGCTCAACCACTTTACGTGAACATTATCCCTACCAATAACCACGCCCAAAGCAAAAAAAGCCAGTATAAGAACTAGTCCACCAAACCGCTTAAGCCAAACTCGCATCAATGATTTAGATTATATAGCTTCGCGCCGGGAATGTCTTTGTCTTTTTGATGAGGATAGTTAATTAGCAGTAGCCGTAGACCTGAGAACCATTCATCAAATGGGCGTACATATCAAAATAGCCATTGGCAGTCTGAACTATAACAAGATGCCCAAAACCACTACTGCAGGCATTGAAGATAATATTTCCGCTTTGAACGGCGACGATTGGGTCACCGGCGTTGCCCCAAATATCGACACCTTGGTGAGTCAATTTTGTCGGACAGGATGGGTCATATGGTTCCCCCGGCACATTCGTACAACCAAAGTCCTGGCTGATCTGCCACCTGTCACTGTTGGGCGTCGGCCAGCCAAAATCAAGCGGGTAGATCGGCACACGGTCGGCATTTTCGACCTGAAAATGCACGTGCGGGCCGGTGGAATAACCAGTGCTGCCCATGCGACCAATCTGGTCGCCGGCGTTTACCCAGCCCTGGCTAACAAATCTGCCTGTACCCAAAAAGCGGTTTATGGTCGCTTGGGCCGCCTGTAGTTCGCTGATTTTTTGGTTGTTTTGTTTAATAGCCGCCAGGAAGTTAGCTTGCTGCTGCTGGTTATAAGCCAGCAGTTCATTCAATTTACCTTGTTCGGCAGCCAGCTGCGATTTTTTCTCCGATTCCATTTGCAGCAAGCGGTCAACTTGGCTCTTTTGCTCCTTGAGCTGTCCTTGAAGCTTTTTAATCTCGGCCATAGTCTGCTGAATTTTGGTTTGAATGGCATTCCGGTAAGTCGCCGCGTCAACAAAGTGGCTGAGGTCTTTACTGGAAGCCAGCATCTCTAGTAAACTGATCTGGCCGTTGAGATACATGACCTTCAGATCTTCGCCCAGGATCGTTTTTTGGGTGTCCAGCTTTTTTTGGGCGGCATCTATTTGCGATTGCAGGTCGGCCTGTTTGGCCTCATTGGCGGCGATTTCGGCCTGAAGCGAACTGATCTGGGCCTGCAAGCCATCGATAGCATCTTGGTAGCTACTAGCCTGCGACAACAATGAATCAACGTTAGCCTGATTGGTGGCATTTTGCGTCCTCAAATCATTTATCTGCTGCTGACACTCAGTGCTGCTGCTGCACGTGGCCGCGAACGTGCCAGACTCCCCGTGTATGCCAACGGCCACCAGCAATACCAACATAGGTAGAACAAACAGTAATCTAGGGTTGAAGTTTTTGAATCTAGGTTTTAGCACTTGATTTTTTATTTTTGCCGTAAGCGCTTTAATAATAGCACACCCTCCTCAGCTTTTGCAAAAAGCAAAAGCATTTTACAGTTCACAATTTACAATTTACAGAAAATCAATATCTATCGATGAAGTTTTAGGTACCGCTGAGTTGCAATAGCGCTAGAAGCGGCTCCAATCAGTATACCAGCTACAATCTGCCCGGTCAAAATCAACCACAAGTGCTCTCTAAAATAGCGGCTGGCGTAACTGATATCCAATAAGCCAAAACTGCTGGCCTGAAGAGTGGAGCTGGCAATCGCAAACAAAACACCAGCGACGATTAAAGAAACAGCGGCTGCCACTGCGCCATAAAGCATCGTCTCGACCACGAAAGGCCCGCGGATGTAGCCAGGGGTAGCCCCTAAAAGTCGCATAATTACCAGCTCGTCGCGGCGGTTAAAGATGGCCATTCGAATGGTATTAAAAATTATCAGGGTGGAGATGATGATAAAAACGAATATGCCAATAATGCCAGCTTGCTGGAAGAAGCGTGTGGCCTTGGTAATGTTGTCGATAGCTGCCTTGCGATCACCCGAGTATGAGGTGTAGTTAAAAAGGCTGGCAACAGCCGGCTTATCCAGAAAATTTTTGATGGATTGCAGGTCATTAGGATCTTTAGGATAGATGTCAATGGAAGCCGGCAGAACATTGCCGGTTTCAACGATAGCCGCTAGTAGCGTGGGATTGGCGGCGTTTTGGGCTTCGTAATCCTTAAGGGCCTGCTGTTTGCTCTTATAGGTAACTGCCTTGACGTTGTCGAGTTTTTTTAGCTGAGTTACTAGGTTGTCTTTTTGCTGAACGGTCACGTTGTCGTTTAAATACGCAGAGACGTTGATGTGGCTGGTCAGATTGTTGATGGTGTTGTTAAAGGTCGCTCGGCCGACCAATGCGAACAGTAAAATTGTAAGGGTAATGGCCATCATGGCAATGGCAGCAATGGCCAGCCAAATGTTGCGGCCAAAATTAACAAAGCCGTTTTTGACAATCCGCTCTAAGGTAATAAACCGGTGATTTTTATCCATAACTATGTTGCTTTGTAGGAGCCGACGGCCTTATCGGAAATAATTTTGCCGTCTTTGATAGTCACTACCCGCCGCCGCAGCTTATTGACGATTTCCTGATTGTGGGTTGTCAGTAGCACAGTGGTGCCAAAGCGGTTAATTTTTTCCAGCACCGAAATTACATCCCAGGCGTGCTTTGGATCTAAGTTGCCCGTGGGCTCGTCGGCCATCAGTATCTTGGGTTGACGCACAACTGCCCGGGCGATCGCCACCCGCTGACGCTCACCGCCAGATAGTTCTAGCGGATAATTTTTTTCCTTACCCTTCAGGCCCACTATATCCAGCACTTTGGGTACAGTATGTTTAATTTCATTATTTGGTATGCCGGCAATCTCTAGAGCAAAAGCTACATTTTCGGCCACGGTTTTATTAAGCAGTAGTTTAAAGTCCTGAAAAACCACGCCGATTTTGCGCCTCAGCAGCGGGATATCCTTATCTTTAAGCTGATCATAATCTATACCGCCAACGATTATTTTGCCGCTGGTTGGTTTTTCTTCACGTGTCAGTAATCTAAATAAAGTAGTCTTGCCAGCGCCGGATTGACCAACGATAATCACAAACTCTTTCGGCTCAACATGCAAAGATACCCGTTCTAATGCTGGCCCTCGACGATTGTAGGTTTTTGTTACCCGATCGAGTAAAATCATCGTCTAATAGTATATCAGATTAGCTTAACCTCTTTGTTCCACCCAGGCGTCTATGAGTGAGTCAATTTCGCCGTCTAGAACAGATTGAGGGTCGCTTGTCTCAAAGCCAGTGCGTAAATCTTTTACTTGTTTATAGGGGTGAAGCACGTAATTTCTGATCTGATTCCCCCACTCCGCCGACTGGCTGGGGCCTTTAATTTCGGCTAGATTTTTGGCGTGTTGTTCAAGCTGCAACTGAATAAGCCTGGAGCGCAGGATGGAAAGAGCTGTTCCCCTGTTTTGAATTTGGCTGCGTTCATTTTGGATAGCTACTGAGATACCGGTTGGAATATGCGTTACGCGCACCGCCGAATCGGTGGTATTAACTGATTGGCCGCCGTGCCCGCTGGCGCGATATGTCTCAATTTTAAGATCTTTTTCATCTATTAGGGCTTCTTCCGGACGCTCAATGGCTGGCAAAACTTCTACTTTAGCAAAGCTGGTTTGGCGCAAATGGTCGGCATTAAACGGGCTTAGTCGGACCAGCCTATGCACCCCCTGCTCACCAGTTAACTTACCATACAGAAAATCTCCGCCGTTTATCTGCAAGGTTGCGCTTTTTATTCCAGCTCCCTCACCGGGAGATTCATCTACCACTTTGACCTTCAAGTTATGTTTCTCTGCCCAACGTATGTACATGCGCTCAAGCATTTGCCCCCAGTCCTGAGCATCAGTTCCGCCGGCGCCGGCATAGATACTTAAGATTACGTCATGGTCGTCATAAGGACCGGCAAATTGCAATTCTCTTTTTAGATTGTCCAATTGATTTTGCAATTTCTTCAACTCAACTACTAGATCTTCTTTTAGGCTATCGTCTGCTGTAAGAAGTAACATACCTTCTATACCCCTGCCTAGTACTAGCCATGGCTCAACTTTCCGAGATAATTCAGCCTCTCTTTTTCTGATCTCCTTAGCTTTTGAAGAATCCGACCAAAAATCGGATCTAGTCATCTCGGTTCTAAGGAGATCACGTTCTTTCTCTAATTCAAGGATGCCAACCTTGGCGCGGGAAACCTTGAACTTATGAAAAAGATCATCGAATTGTTTTTCCAACTCCTCCATATCAGATAGTATAGCTTAATTTGATAACGTCATTCCCGCCTGCGCGGGAATGACGTTATCATTTTCGATCAAGCAAGCCCCTAACTTTTGAAGACCTGTGAGCGAGCCTGAGCAAATACGTCAAAGGCACAATATCTGAGGCGAGGACCTGCCGAGCGAGTCGTCTGAAAAAGTTAGGGGCGGGCTATTTCCAGAGGGAGTGAAGTTGGTCGTAGAGTTTTGGCGGCAGGCCGGCATCCGTGCCACCAAGTACACCAAGGCCACCGACTCCATCAGCAAACATCCGACGCATAGCAGCGGCTATGTCGTCTTTAGAAATGGATTTTATGCGGTCTGGAATAGATCGCATATCTTCAATGTATTCATCAAGAAAATATCGGCCATAAGCACTGGCCACGCTATGGACCGTTTGCATGGAGCGCTGAAATGAGCCTAATGCATATTGCTTAGCGCCCTCCAGGTCTGCGTCAGAAATTTGGCCGTTTTGGACCTTTTTAATTTCAGCCAAAATTATGTCACACAAGGCTGGGGCATTCTCGGCCAGTACCTGCGCAGTTAGAGACCACTCCGTAACCCGGCTGGATAGATTATGACCCGAGCTGACATGATAAACCAAGCCCCGGTCACGAGCGGCGCCAAAAATTTTGGAGTGCAAAGTTTCTGTTAGCATTACTCGTGCCAAACTAAGCGCATCATCATCCCGAGTCGAGATGATCTCGTTAAAGTTAGTACTGATAATCAGATAAATATTGGGGATAGTCCTATTAGCAATAAAGATTGGTTTAGCTGGCGGTTTGGCATGCTCGATTGGTAGTTTAAAACGGCGGCCGCCGTGTGGCAGATCGATTTCTTCTAACGCCCTCTTCAGCGCCACGCGGCGGCCGCGCAAACTCCCTGCCACAATAAAACGCATGTTGCCGCTAAAATGGGTTTTTTTATAATGCTCTATCAAATCCTGGCGTTTGATGTTTGGCATTAGCTCTATTCGCTCGCGGTCGCTTATTACTTTAAACCCAAAAGATTTGGAAAGCTCACTAGCCAGTTCCCGGAAATGGTTATTGGTATAGCTCGTTAATTCGTCTTTGATATTGCCAAATTCGGCCTCGAACTCGGCCTGTAAAAAAAGCGGCTTGGTTAAACCCTTAAAAAGCAAATCAAAAACTCTTTGCCATTCAAAATCGGCTACTTCGCCAACATAAGAAACCGAGTAATAACTGGTGTAGGCATTAGATTCAGCGCCGTTTTTAGATAGTTCGACTTGATAT
>CAZXDA010000017.1:0-11575 GCA_964639445.1 uncultured Candidatus Saccharibacteria bacterium | reverse complement strand
CCGGCACTGGCGCTTGTTAAAACATTGCCTTTTGGATCTGTCACGCTGATAACGGAATATCAACCCGCCGGTTGTTGAGCATAAAATGACCGTGAGTTACCAGTTGGCGGGCAGCCCGGCGCGAGGACGCGTATCCGGCTCGATAAACCACGTTATCCAGCCGTCGCTCCAGGAATTCCAATAGCTTGGCGCCAGATTGGCCTTTGGCGCGCAACGCTTCTTCCATAAGTTTGGCGAATTGTTTCTCCAGCAAGCCGTAAAGCCGCTTGACCTTTTGCTTTTCGCGCAGCTGCAAGCCGTATTGGCTTAGTTTACTGGTTCTGCCGCCGCGGCCCTGTTGGCCGGGGGCAGTCGAGCGCTTAACCAAAGCCTTGTGGGCCTTAGGGTGCAGCGCATAACCCTCGCGCCTCGATCTTTTAACAATTGATTGTAAATCACGCGCCATTCTTCATTCCTCATTCTTCATTCTTTTTAATTTCTCTTTGGCCTTCTTGGCCGCACGCCGCCGTGCGCCACTGGCGTTACATCTCTAATGCTCTCAATATCAATGTTTTGACCAACGACTGTGCGGACGGCAGCGTCCCGGCCCAAACCGACTCCCTTAACGTAAACATCAACGCTTTTCACGCCGTATGTTTGCTTGGCGGCCGTAATAGCCTTTTCGGCAGCTATCTGGGCAGCGTAGGCTGTACCTTTTTTAGAACCTCTAAAGCCGCTTGAGCCGGCACTGGCGCTTGTTAAAACATTGCCTTTTGGATCTGTCACGCTGATAACGGTGTTATTAAAGCTGGCCAGCACATGAATTTGGCCGCGCGCTACAGTTCGTTTAGCCTTTTTCTTACGAGCTTTTGGCTTTGGTGCAGCCGCTCCAGTTTCAGTCGGCACATCCGCCACAGCAATAGCCGCCTGCTCTTCCGTCTGCACTTTTTTCTCCTTTACATCTGCCTCATTCTTCATTCTTCGTTCCTCATTCTCTTCATTACGTCTTTGTCGGCGCTTTCTTGGCCGTACCGCCAACTGTTACGCGCTTACCCCGCTTGGTGCGGGCATTAGTACGTGTTCTCTGACCCCTAGCAGGCAGGTTGGCTTTGTGGCGCAAGCCTCGGTAGGCATTAATGTCACGCAGGCGCTTGATGTTGTCGGTAACGACTCTGTGTAAATCGCCCTCTACCGTGTAGTTGGCGGAAATCGCATCCTGAATTTTAGAAATCTCACCGCCGGTGAGGTCCTTTACTCGTACTGTTGGCTCAATTCCGGCGGTGTTTAAAATATCATGGCTAACTTTCGGCCCAATCCCATAAATATATGTTAAAGCCACCCACACCTGCTTGTTATCCGGAATATTAACCCCCGCAATCCTAGCCATTGTGACCTCCGGTCACAGAATGGAGAATGGAGAATGCAGAATGCAGCATTACTTTCTCTCCTTAGATGAACGTATTAAGCCGCTAATGATCCTGTAAACTAGTTCAGTTTGCAGAAAAAGCATATCTGACTCTGATTTGCTGATATACCTAACGTCTTTTGCGATATGAATCTGATTCTGAAGCTCAGTTAGAGAACCGTGAGCCATGACATAAAAATGAGTCTTGTCCGAAAAAGTATCTCTAGAAAAACCCTCAGCAATGTTTGAAGTCACAGAGACTGCCGCTCTGCGCATCTGGGATGCTAAGGCATATTGCTCATCCTTTGGAAAAGATTTTGTAACTCTATAAACATCAATAACAAGCTTGTGGCCCTCTTGCCAAGCTTTTAGATCCATAAACGATCTGATGCTGCTTCTAGTTGCGCTAACCTTCATTCTTCATTCCTCATTCTTCATTCTCAACGCCAGGCGTTAGCCCTGGCGTTGCTTGTGCTTTGGCTTTTTCTTATTAATTACATATACTCGTCCTTTACGGCGGACGATCTTATCATCTGGACTGATTTTTTTCACCGAAGCTCTGACTTTCAACGCACTCTCTCCTTACTTGCAACTTGCTATTTGCAACTTGTTACTTGCTAGAACCTTCGGTTCTAGCCCTCGCGGTAGGTAATCCGACCCTTCGTCAGATCGTAAGGTGTCAATTCTACCTTAACGCGGTCGCCGGGCACCAGGCGGATGTAATGCTTCCGCATCCGTCCGGCGACGTGAGCTATAATTACATGGCCATTTTCGAGTTCGACCCTAAACTGAGTACCGGGGAGTGCTTCCACAATGGTACCAGTAAGTTCGATAACCTCTTTCTCTACGGCCATAAATATAACCTGAAAATATTACCACAATCTTAGAACTGTTGTAAAGAGGTGTTTTAGCTGGCTATTTTCGATAAGAGAAATTTCTGCCGGGCGTATTTGCGGCAGACGGTGCCTAGGGCTACTTCAGGTAGTGTTTAATGCGCATAATATCTTCGCGGGGTTTCTGGTTTTTGGCATACAACTCGACCAGCAAAATGTTGCTCTTATTTCGTATATAGATTACACGTAACATATCCTTATTGAGATCACGGCAGTCAAGCCGCACTTTTACTACCTCTTTACCCTCCAAGACAGTTTGCAGTACAGCCGCCCGTTTGCTGGCAAAAAAAGTTTCGCGGATGTGCTCTGCTGGAATTTTGTCACCACCCAGATACAATGTAGCCAAAACTTTCTTAAGCGCCTCAAGGTCGTCTGACAGGCTAGGCCACTTTTTACCGAGTTTTTTTAGCTCTTTAGCGAACTCGCCGGTTTGATCAAAGTTCATCCTCTGGCTCTTTCACGGAAGTCTCAGTCGTGCGGTACATAGCTAGTTGGTAGTCAATCGGCTTTCCCTCTTTTGTAGCGAGCCAGGGCATGTCCCTATGCGAAAGACTTGTTAGTTCGATGGCGGTTTTATCGCTTAAGCGTGCCAGCTCTTCATCTATGTGGCGCAACTCGCCGGCAGATAGGTGCTTAAGCCCGGGCTTCACAACTGGTAGGTACTTTTTTTGCCTGTGGCTGAAGAAGCGAGTTTCAACTCTTTCTAGTTCATTTTTTTGCTCCATGGCTTTCACAAGGCCATCAAAAGTTGCTACAGGAGTTGGTCCGTAATGATTGCGGATATACTTCAGCCCTGTAATTGATCTCCCAGTTTTTTCGTAATAATCAAAGTCAATAAAGTAAAGCAGTTTATAGAGAGCGGTTTCGCCAATGTTCGGTTTAGCTCCTAACTTATCAAGGATATACAGCAGGGCTTCGCGTAGATGCTCAACGCGCTCACGCACAACTTCTCTAGGCTTAATGTCGTCGGTAGGCTCTTCTAGGTTAACCTCTTTCGGAGTTTCGCTTTGCCCGGTTGCCAGTTGGCCTTCAACCAGGGAGGCCGGCGCCACTTCAAATACCTTGGCTATTCTTTCAAGCTGATTCAGATTGGGAGACGACTTGCCTGTCTCGAAAGCATTATAGGTTGTTCTAGAAACACCGATCTTCTCAGCAACGTCATACTGAGACAGCCCCGCTTCTTTGCGGAGCTGAACTATATTGTTGGGGAACATGCTGCCTCCTGACATGTTTTGTTTATGATCACCCCTAGTGTATACAAGTTCAATAAATTAGTCAAGACGTATGCACAATTTTCTTGACATGATGACTTTAGTTTGCTATGTTCAATATGTTGCCCCATTTTGGAGAAACAAAGAAAAATCGCCCTACTGGTTTGTCGGGAACATGGCAGTTTGACGATTTTCCGAAGACGATACAAATGTTTCTTAACATATAACTAAACTTAAGGATGAACCACATGACAAAATCTGCTTACCCTAAAGATAAAAACAGCCCGAAACCAAAACCGAAAAGCAGGAATCAAGCCGGTATAGGTGGCTCGGCAGCTCTCGACTCCGGCTTCCAATCCGAGGCTTCGGACAAGCGGTGTCTGGTCACTTTTAGAGCAACTTTTCTGTTATCTAACGCCTCCGAGTTAGATCGTAACTCCAATATAACTTTGTTGCCAGACGCAGCGCGACCGACAAAAATAGTACTGCTCCAAAATGGACGATTTTATGGTGAGTATAAGGGCCCGAACTCCGAGATCCTGCTTGGCTGTATGAAACTTGGCTATAGATATAGAGCCAAAGTTGTCGAAGCTGATGACACGGAATTAACCATCGAAGTTTGGGGTGAAGGCGCATGAGATGCAGACCAGCTTGTTACGTAATCCCCATTGCCCTTTTAAGCCATTTCTAGATGAGGGTGATACTCATTGTTTCGAACCAAGGTCGCCTGACAGGGGGTATGAAGTTATATCGGAAGACCATCCCGACTTCGATCTTTGGCTAGCCGATATCAATAATATCGGTTTCGGTGATATTAAGATCCAGCCGGTAAATTTGCCTGAATTTCCAGACTTTATACCAAGCATTGGAAACGGCAACGGTCGACTCTTCAAGAACAGAGTTCCTAAATTTGTGGCTACGACCCTTGGTGATTTGCTATCACCTAAGCTTGGCCGAGTTAGAACTGACGTTCACACGGTGACTAATATGCCCCGATCAACCGTTGTTCTGGTTTTGGGCTACACCAACGACACAATCTTAGAGAAGCTCTGGGCCGAGCGTTACAGAGTGGTTCCCCAACTAGCAAAGTTGAACTGCATTTATACCGCGCCTGATTACTCTGTATTCGCTAATCAGCCTCACGCCGAAAGGCTTATTAATATGAAGCGTAGTTTGATTATATTTGAGATGCTTCAACAGCTTGGAGTGCAAGTTATACCGCACATGCACTGGTTCGGATTCAAGGATCTGGAGCGCTGGGCCGAATTGATTAACAGGTGTAGGGCTATCGAAGTGCTTGCTCTGGACCTGCAAATGCTTGAACCGGAGTATATGTGGAGGAGCGCCCTAGCCCAATTAGGATATTTTGTCGTCTTACTTAATCGACAACTGCACTTTATTGTTAGCGGCCCTACGACTCTAGCGCGTATTCAGCAAGTCAGAGATGTCCTTGGCTTGATTACCATAACTTCCGGTCTGCCAATACAAGTCGCTATTAGGCACCGTCGACTAATAATAGATTTGAATGAGGACACCTTAAGAGCTCCATCTGCTTTACCCCTCCACCGACTCACGGATCTAAACATAAAACTTATGCAGCAACTATGCAGCACGAGGGACAGATTATCTGTTTACAGCGCTGCTACATAGACTCCCAGGGCGTAGAATTTCGAGGAGAGAAATTTCTAGTTCTTGGTTCGCTTTTTGATGCCGAGCTGTTCGGCGATTATTTCCAGGTCTATCCAGAAACCCATATCGCAGTAGGCGTCTGCCATTTTGGAGACTAATTCTGCCATTGTGCCATCGTCAATGTTCGAAGCCTCGAACCCTACACTTTCTAAGTCAGCTCTACAAACACTGGTTATTTTAAAGTCTTTGTAATACATCTCTGCCCTTTTAGTACCTCTAATCTCCTTCATCTCTCACCTCCTCAATCTAAATTCTACCGGGCCCAGTTCGATGAGAGAAATTTCTAGGTAAGCTGGATTCTGAAATATTCTTCGGTTTCTTTGTCCATGAAATAAACATATACACCACGGTGTGCGCGGCTAAGCAATACTCTATAAACGTGTTTTAAGTGCCGAGCGAATTGCTCATTTCCGCGCTTGGCGGCTGAATCATGAGAAAATTCTGGCTGAGCGATCCAGCCAGCATCTTTGCGATGAACAAGATCTTTGCCGAAGATCACTCCGATATAATCAAATTCGAATCCCTGGGCCGTATAAACCGTACCTACTTGTTCCATACCACTATCATCAGTCGCCCATTTCCAAAAAGCATCCTTCTTCTCCCAAGGCATAGCAAAATCACCTATTTTTACATCTTTTACTAATGAACCATCTAGATTAGGGTCACTCCACGGCCAGCAGAAACCAGCAGTTATGCGAGCAGAGTTATTTTTTTCTTCATTACGCTTTCGAATCTGGGTCATCATTGATTGCGGGCTATCAAAGATTCTGAGCTCCATCTTTGGGTCAAAGGCGGCAATATCTGATGGCCTGATATCCAAAACATCATCTAGCCACTGTAGATATGCATCTGATCCAGAGCAACGGAACTGGGTTGTTAACTCAAATTCGTCAATGTCATCAGGGTTTATACCTGCCCGCTCAGCGGCTTCCTTGATTAGCCTAACAGTACCGATTTCATTTGGGCGAACTATTTGATACTCATCGATGAAAAATATTGACAACTTAGCTACGCTCAAAAGCTCATCGATTTGCGGGGTGTCAGTGCGTTGGGATTTTGGGGTATATCGATTACTACTATTCTCGCGGATGCGATGAGCCTCATCGCACACCAAAACCTCAATTGAATTTGGTTCTGCGGTCGTAAAGCTATTAAAGAACTTGAATAATGTTTTAGCTCTTGAGCCCACGATCTGTCTGAGAGTATTGGTAAAAGCTGATGATCCAGTGGCATGAAAAACGGTGCGACCTTGACGCATAAGCTCGCCCATGACTTCTAGAGCAATTACAGATTTCCCTGTGCCCGGACCGCCCTTTACTATCACTACTGATTTCTGCTTTGTTTTAGATAGCTGATTGACTCTGTGTCTGATCGCATTGTAAGCAGCAATTTGATCATCAACTAAGTTAAAGATTTGTTGCTTATTTATCATTTCTGAAGTGTGGTCGAGTAGTTTCTTCGAAGGGCCGATCGGGCTCCTTGCGAATCGCTCGTAGAGCAACTGGCCTTTTCCTCCTTGAAGGCGATCTTTCAGATATCTCGCGAGCTCAACTGAATCTTCTTTTACGAATAATGGAAATTCTTTGACGATATCCTTGAATTCGGTTGATAAAAGTATCGATTCCCCAGCCTTTGCATAGTTATGAGCATAAGCTGAAGCGCTCAAGTTCGGTGAGCTTTCTTCGTTAAATATTTGTATAAAGTCTTTTAAGTGAAAGTAGTACCCCTGTACTTGTAATGATGGGTGCGGCTGCTCCTTCTGAAATGAGCCATAATCCACAATCACGTTGCCTTCGGTCTCAGATGGGAAAACATTGTCATTCGACCATTGCTTCAGCTCAAGTATTACGACATTTTCCTGCCCGGAAGCATCCACGCCAAACAATAAAACATCGATTCGTAGCGAGGAATATGGCAGTTCGTACTCAACGATTATGTGGTTATCTTTAAGGTCTGCATTTTGAAAGGAGTAGTTTAAAATAGCTAAAGAAGAAGCCCAAGAACGATACTCGGAGTTGTTTGGTTTCCGGTTGTAATAGATCTGATATCTTTCGGCTGCTCTGTCTGCAATGCTATTCTGCATTACATCTTCCTGAAATCGCTCAATTGTGCCCTCGTAGAGAATCATTTTAAAGCTCTGTATATTTTGTGTGGCGATTTATAGCCTTATCTACCGGATAATTAGTTTCGTTTTTCTTCATTTTTAGCTCGAATTCTTTTTCGATATCAATTTTCAAATCATGAGCTATCAGTAAAACCCAATATAAGACGTCACAAAGCTCTTCGCTAACATCTTTATGTTTTCTCTTAAGATGAGTAGTGATTTCATCAGGCGACTTCCATTGAAAGTGTTCTAAGAATTCGGCTGCCTCAAGCAAAAGTGAAACCGCCGTATCTTTTGGGTTATGAAACTGTTTCCAATTACGATCATTACGGAACTTAACAACTCTTTTTGTTAATTTCTCAAGGTCTGTCATTCTACATTAGTCCCTTATCCCTCATACTCAGAAAACTAGTAGAGGTTACAATAATATGGTCCAGAAGTTCAATACTGATAATCCTTGCTGTATCTGATAGCCGCCTAGTGAGCGTAATGTCTTCTGGTGATGGCTCTAAGTCCCCCGAAGGGTGGTTATGGGCGATTACGATATAAGTTGCCGAGGCTTGAATAGCCTCCTTAAAAACTTCACGGGGATGAACAATACTTGCATCAACTGACCCAAGCGAAATATTGGATATCTTTATTAGGTTGTACCTAGAATCAAGAGATAGCATTATAAAATGTTCTTTATCTTTATGTCCGATTGATTTTTGTAGATACTCTGCAATTGCCTGAGCTGAAGACATCAATACTTTATCCTGAATTTTTTCCATAGCGTAATGTTCAGAGATAGCTTGAAATAGCTTAATACCGAAGGTGTTGACTGGACCGATGCCGCGTATCCGTTGCAAGTCGTTTGTCGACGCATCGAGAACCCCACGAAGTCCTCCAAACTCCTTAATAGCATCTTTGGCCATTTGCTTACAGTCTTTTCTTGGCGTACCTAAAGTTAGAAGGAGCTCTACAATTTCATAATCGTGAAATCCAGACAATCCTGACTGCAAGAACTTGTCCTTTAGGCGTCTTCTATGTCCCTCGCCAGTGTATTTAGGGATGACAGCGACTTTATTTGACAAATTTAAAAAAGTAGGCATTCGAAACTCCGGTTGACCACATTATACCCCTGTTTCAGAGAAGAATAAATTGCTATTTTTTGCGGGGGAGGCGTAGACGTGAGCGGGGTGGGCGGAGGCGGGAGAGGATGGCGGTGCGGGAGGAGGGGGCGGCTTCGACGCCGGGAGCCTGGTAGAAATAGTCCGGCTGTTCGTATTGGTCGTATGTGATCATTAGGGCGCGGGATTCGACTTGGCGCAGAGTTTCAAGCGAGACAGAAACCAAAATCAAGATGCTTGTGCCGCCAATGGCAATGTTTTGATTGATATACACCTGCCCCACTATTGGCAAAACGGCCAGTAAACCAAGGGCGATGGCGCCAAAAAGCGTTAAGCGGTTAACGGTTTTACTTAGGTACTGCCTTGTCTGTTCGCCGGAACGGATACCGGCCAAAAAACCGCCCTGTTTTTGCAGGTTTTCGGCGATTTCTTTGGAATTGAACGTCACGCTGGTATAGAAGTAAGTAAAGATAAAGACTAAAAAGAAGTAAGTAAGTGGG
Organism: uncultured Candidatus Saccharibacteria bacterium; assembly: GCA_964639445.1. Taxonomy (GTDB): domain Bacteria; phylum Patescibacteriota; class Saccharimonadia; order Saccharimonadales; family UBA10212; genus 2-01-FULL-49-22. The sequence goes on along the minus strand of CAZXDA010000017.1, from coordinate 2,685 downwards.
TAGACCCAGGGCTTCCAGCCGCCAGCGGCAAAAGTGGCCCGGCTGGGATTCTGGAACAACTGGCTCAAAGTGACACCAATAGATTGCCAGTGGCTGGTAGGTATGGCATTTGCCCCCTGCCCGCGCGTTAAAAGCTGACCGGCAAAGCTTGGCACAGACAAGAAGGCTACTGCAAAGATAATCGGGATAACGCCGGCGGTAATTAACTTGACTGGCAGTGTAGTGGTTACGCCGCCATATGTACGGTTACCTTGCACTCTCTTGGCATAATTAACAGTTAGACGGCGGCTGGCTTCGTTAAGCTTAACCACCGCCCAAATGACAAACAAAGTCGCCAGAGTTACTATCCCAATTATAATCAACCCGTGCTTGCTGAAATTATGATGAAAAAGCGTCAGTTTATCGCTGGCTGATGCACTTGATTTCCATGTGGTGCCGGTGGCCAGCTCGTGAATTAAGCTTGGCAGGCGGCTGACAATACCGACTGTAATTAAAAGCGAAATGCCGTTGCCAATGGAACGCTCGGTTATAAGCTCGCCCAGCCACATTAAAACCATAGCGCCACCGGTTAAAGCCGCCACCATCAAAACCCACTGCAAAAAGGATGTATTGGCCGTAATATCGCCCAGCCCACCAATAACCTGGGCTTCTTGGCGGATAAGGTAGATAACGCCAATTGACTGAATAATAGCCAGCGGGAATGTCAGCATTCTGGTGTATTGGTTGATTTTTTTACGGCCGTATTCGCCCTCGTCTTTATGCATTTTTTCCAGCCGCGGGATGGCTTTGGTGAGCAGCTGCATGATAATGGAGGCGTTAATGTAGGGGCCTAGACCAACCAGCACAATCGAGAAATTAGACAGTGCGCCGCCGGAAAGAGTGTTAAGAAAGCCAAACAGATTATTGGTATTAGTTTGGGTAAAAAGATTATCAAGAACTTGCTTAAGGGTGTGCGGATCGGCCAGCGGCACCGGAATGTGGGCTAAAATGCGGAAAACCAGCAGCATGCCAAGCACAGCAAAAATACGGCCGCGCATCTCGGCATGGCCTAACGACTTGAGGATGATTCCCCAATTCATTTTGTAGCTCTCAAATGTTCTATAAAAATAAATCCAGTATTGTATGTTATAATTTTATTATAACGTACAAATAGAAGATCGTTTAATAAAAAAAACTTATTTGCCCTGTAGAGTTTGATGTTTGGACCCTCCGGTTAATCGCACCGTCTGTGTTCTAGTATATCAGCTTTGAGATGCCGATTTTTTGCCAGGTCGTGGCATGCGCGGGACTTTTTCGAAAGTGCCGCCGGCGGCCTGGACAGCTTTGATGGCGCCTTTGCTTGCGGCTTGCAGTTTGACTGTCTTCTTGGATTTAACATTTCCTTTTAGAAGAAGTTTTACTACAGTATGTGGATTGGCGATTATGCCGGCCTCTGCCAAGGCAGAGTTATCAATCACAGCCTTTTTGATAGAGTCAAGCTGGCCGGTGAAAACATTTTCTGAGGCAGGCTTATAGCTCTTGAAACCGCGCAAATGCGGCAAGCGCATATAGATAGGTGTCTGGCCGCCTTCAAAACCGGGGCGAACACCGCCGCTTTTACGGGCGCCTTGGCCCTTTGTGCCGCGGCCGGCTGTTTTGCCACGACCCGCAGCAATACCACGGCCTACACGCCTGGCTTTCTTCTGTCTTGAAACTGTTATTTCGTGGTATTTCATGCTTTAGTCTCCGATTTAACTTTGGAAGCTGCTTTGGTTTCGGTTTTTTTGGGAGTTTGCTTGGTGGTAATCCATTTTCTTGCCGGCACCATGCTTTGCAAGGCGGCCAGCGTAGCATATGCCACGTTTACGCGGTTATTTGAACCGACAGATTTAGAAATGGCATTTTCTATGCCAGCGACTTCTAAAATAGAGCGCACCACACCGCCGGCAATGATTCCGGTTCCGGCAGCAGCCGGAAAAATCAAGATTTTAGAGCCGCCGACTCTGCCTTCTACCTCGTGCGTCAGCGTGCCTTTGTACATATGCAGCTTATCCATATTTTTTTTGGCAACATCAGTAGCTTTATTGATGGCTGCCGTCACATCCGCTCCTTTGCTAATGCCCATACCAACCGAGCCTTTATGATCACCAGCCACCACCAGCGCCTGGAAACGAAAGCGGCGCCCGCCTTTAACCACTCTGGCTACGCGGTTGACGAATATCACTCGCTCGTCAAATCTCTTTTCTTCAACCATTCTGTCAGGACGCATACTTAGAACTCCAATCCAGCTGCTCGGGCGGCCTCTGCCAGAGCTTTAACCCGGCCATGATAACGGCGGCTGCCTCTATCAAAAATGACTTTTTTAACTTTGGCTTTAGCAGCTTTTTTAGCAATTTCGCCGCCAACAAAAGCTGCCTTCTCGCTCATTTTTCCTTCCGTCTTAGATCCAACAGTTGTGGCGTAGGCTAGCGTTTTGCCGGCTGTATCGTCAATGATCTGAGCTGTAATATGGCGGTTACTGATATGAACTGATAAGCGAGGGCGTTCATTGGTGCCATGGGCAGTTGAGCGTGTTCTACGCGCCCGCAAAACAGTTTGTATTTGCTTATGCGCTAAGGAATCCTTGCTCATGCCGCCTCCTTACCGCTTTTACCGCTCTTTCTGATAATCTGCTCATCAACATATTTAATGCCTTTACCCTTATAC
>CAZXDA010000016.1:0-11583 GCA_964639445.1 uncultured Candidatus Saccharibacteria bacterium | reverse complement strand
GAGTGGAACTTCTCATCTTCCTTCTAGGGGTCATAACCGCAATAGTAGGCTACATTTTTTCCAACTTTTTTCTTCAGCCAATATGGAGATATAGAAAACTCAAAGCCAAAATAGGCTATAAGCTTACATATTATTCTCATATAATTACAAGTCCTGGGAGCAATAAGCTAGCTGATGAGGCAATGCCAGTTATGAGGGATTTAGCATGCGACCTTGAGAGAACATATCTCTTAGTACCATTTTTAAGTTTTTGCACAAAACTTCATTTTGTCCCCAAAAGAGAAAAGATAATTGATGCCAAAGGTCAGTTGATGTTTCTTTCAAACTCGGTGCATAGAGATGGAAAAACGGATGAGAATCATGCTGCTCTAAATAAGGTTTTTTCTCTTCTAAATATCAAGGAACTTTCTAAGAGGTTTAATGAAAACGGTTAGATTTTGTCATGTTTGGCTGACGTGTGCAGACAAAAAAGAAGCTGACAAGATTGTAAATACTTTACTTGTTAAGCATTTAGTCGCTTGTGCTAGACAAGTTTTGGTAACTTCTGACTTTTGGTGGAAAAATAAAATAGAGCATTCTAACGAGATCTTGCTGCAAATGGAAAGCCGGTTGGATTTATTTGAAGAAATTGAACGTGAAGTCGCCAAACTTCACAGCTATGATACCTTCGTACTAGAAGCTGTACCAGTTTCTAAAATTTCCAAAAAGTCCGAGGTGTGGCTTAAGAGAGAGCTAAAAAATGGTTAAGCGTGACTATTATGAGGTTTTGGGGGTTGGTAAAAGTGCGTCGGCCGATGAAGTTAAGAAGGCGTATCGGCGCTTGGCTATTCAGCACCATCCTGATAAAGAGGGTGGGGACGAGACCAAATTTAAAGAGGTTAGCGAGGCCTATGAAGTTTTAAAAGACCCTTCCAAGCGTCAGCGTTACGATCAATTTGGACATGCTGGTGTAGGCACAAGTGCCGCTTCTGATGGCGGGCCATTTGGCGGTTTTGATTTTGGCGGGTTCGGCCAGGCAGGGCAGGAGTTTCGCTTTGATTTTGGTGATTTGGGCTTAGGCGATATTTTTGATAGTTTTTTTGGAACCAGCTTTGGGGGACGTACATCTAGTACGCGAACGAGTCGCGGACGTGACGTAGAAACAAATGTGGAAATTACTTTCGAACAAGCGGTTTTTGGCACCGAAGTTGATCTAAGACTGAACTTGGAAGATGTCTGCGAGCACTGCAAAGGAACGACAGTGGAACCCGGTTACGAACTCAAAGAGTGCGAGGAATGCAAAGGTAGTGGCCAGGTGCATAGAGTTACGCGGACGATTTTCGGTAACATTCGCCAAGCGACTACCTGTCCGGTGTGCCGCGGCCGCGGTAAGGTTCCGGAAAAAGAGTGCAGCGTTTGCCGCGGCCGCGGCACCCAGCGCAAAAGCCAAAACGTCAAACTTAAAATTCCGGCCGGCATTGACGATGGCGCCGTAATCCGCCTGCGCGGTCACGGCGAAGCCGTAGCCCACGGCGAAAAGGGCGATTTATACGTCAATATAAAAGTTAAGCCGCATAAAAAATTCACTCGCGAGGGCGACCTGATTTTATCCAGTGAACACATCAGCATGGTTGATGCCGCTCTGGGAACTGAAATAGATGTTGAAACAGTCGATGGGCCTGTGCATATGAAAATACCAATGGGCACCCAAAGCGGTAGCGACTTTAAACTCTCTGGACACGGCGTACCTAACCTCAACCGCGGCGGCGTACGCGGCGCCCATATAGTGACCATCATTGTCGACACCCCCGCCAAACTTACAAAACAACAAACAGAGTTACTTAAAAAGCTTCGCAGCTCTGGCGGCCGCAAAGGCCTCTTCCGCTAATCTCTTGCTAAACCTTGCTGGCGTTTCAGTGCTGTGCAGGCAGCATCAGCCCTGGCATATAATTCTTTTGGCGATTCGCCCACCCTCAACACTTCAATTGCAAAACTGGCCCCAACTCGGGGGTCACCCGGCAATCTAAGCTCTGAAATACCACCTCTTATCTCTTTTCCATACCTGGCGATAGTGTCATCAATGAGTTCAGCCTCAGTAACGCCTGGCATGGGCTTAAAGCCTGTCAGCACTACGCCAAATTCGTCTCCGCCAAGACGGGCTACTAAATCGGTAGGGCGAGCGGTCTTTTTAAGAGTTTGCGCTATTTTTTGCAAGACTCTATCGCCGGCTTGATGGCCATACTTCTTATTAAAATCATGTATTTTGTTGCCATCAAAGAATAAAAAAGCCAGAGGTTCGTTATTTGTATGAGCTATTTCAACTAGCTCAGGAAACTTTTCATCAAATGCCCGTCTGCTAGCTGCACCCGTCAATTTGTCTGTATAGACCTCTTTTCTTAGTTTAACACTCTCTTCCTCAGCCGCTTGCCTTAAAAATCTCTCATGTTCTATTTCGAGCACAGCGTTACCTAAGGCTTGAGCTAGTTCGCGTCGCCTGGGAGCTCCTCTTCGCTCAACTCCTTTTGGCGGGCCGATATCGCGTTGGCGTCTATCTTCCATAAAACTTATTATAGCAAGAACTGCCCTTCTTGTCAAAAAAGCTTATGTTTATTGACTTTGGTATTACAATAGAAATAGGATGCACAAAAACCAAAATGGCTTTATTCCCATGATCATAACATTGATAGTTATCCTGGCGGTTGTTGTCTGGTTTGTTTACACGCGAGTAGCCCACTCAAGATTCTAGATAAACGAAATGGTGATCAGAAAATAAAAGATGAAAATACTACTTATAAACAACAATACTGCTCACCTAAAAGCCCTCAACAAGGCCTTAGTCGGTCATGACGTTGAAATTCAGGAATACGCGCCTGGTCTAGATTTTTACCATCGAGATAAGGATTTAGTGATTTTGTCTGGCGGGGGCGGCGAAGGGTTGGAGATTGATGATACGGACTATCAAGGCAGACTTTGGTATGAGGATGAGATGAAATTCGTCCGTAGCTGCCAAAAACCTCTTATTGGCATCTGTATGGGGTTTGAAATTATGGCTAAGGCTTACGATAAGCCAGTGCCTTATTTAGGTAAAACAATTTCTAAAACATCTTCTCTTGATGTGACCGAAAAAGGCTGGCAGCTTTTTGGCAAACAGAGCTTTAGGCAAGTTGAATCACACGGCTGGAGCGTTTCAGAGGCTCCAGAAGGTTTTGAAACGTTAGCAAAATCAGAGCACGGTGTCGAGTTGATGTACGATCCGCTTCTGCGCCAAATCGGCAGCCAATTCCACCCCGAACTCGGCGGCACCCTCCGCCTTGAGCATCTTTTGAGTGCTGTAATCAATCCTTAAATATCTAAGACAAAAAAGGTAGTATTAGAAGGCTTAATACTCTTTTTAGATCATGAAGATCCGATATGACAGACGAATTAAAATTGCCGGTGTCGGCATTGTGCCATGGCCGCGTTTAGGCCCAGAGCGGTGGTTCGAAGATTACAAGATAATCTCACTTTATGGCTGGGACATAGATATTGCAGAGGCGCCCCAAGTTCTACTTCTCAACAGTCGCGAAAAAACACCCGCACGACGTCTCAACACTCAGGCTTTACTTAACAACCCGAGCTTTCAGGATATTGTATTGAACAATCTTCCAGGATATAACATCCTGCTGTATAAGCCACTTGGTGTTGATATACCCTTAAATCTACGACATTCCAGTACTAGTTTCTTGGGTACTGTTTCTAAGAGGAGCGAATCTCTCGAAAACAAAATCATCTTTCGGAGCAAATTCAAGGACCAGCTACCGTTTTCGCGCTTTAAGATACTAGACCCATTTTCAGAAAAAGAAGCCCTATCCATTTTAAAAGAAGAGGGGGCCGTTGTTCTCCAACACGAGTCTCTAAGTGGCGGCAAAGGGACATTTGTAATTCGGGGCCTCGATGACTACCATCACGCCTTAGATGCTATTAGTAGAATACACGGGAGCCGAAGATTCGTTGTCTCTAAGTACGTTGAGGACGCGGCAGAAAGGAGTTTACAGTGCTGTGTTACGCGTTACGGCGTGTTTGTAGGCCCGCTGCAGAAACAAATAGTTCGCAATGAATCGCTATTGAACGTCTTAAACACTAAAGCAGACAAATTTTGCGGCGCAGAAATTTCTTTCAATGATCAGTTTTTGGGATGCTATAAAGAGATGGCCGGCTATTGCGAGACTATAGGCAGCTTCTTACTTGAGTCAGGATACAGAGGTATATTTGGTGTCGACTTCTTGATTGATAGAAAAAGAGGTCAACCACTTGTCTTGGAAGTCAATCAAAGATTAACAGGCGTTACACCACTTCTAGACATGCTCTATCAACCCGGAGATTTACCGTTTTATCTCTTACATATCCTAGAAACCGGTAATTTTGATTACGAAATCTTGGATCACTCTGTTAATCCATCTTTTTCTACAGGTAGTCTGCTGGTTATCCACTCTAAGGCGACCTCTGTATTTAATCTCAAAAACTCACCAACATCAGGATTGTATAGAGGAAACGGAAAACATTTCCTACTTCCGGCTTACCGCTTCGATGAAAATGATAAGACAGATAATATTCTGCTACAACGCTATTTACCGATCGGAAGCAAAATTAAGCCTGGAGCCCGATTGGCAACAATATTTTCGAAACAAAGTGTTTTAGGCGAAAACGATGAGCTAAAAAAATCGACACTGGAAATGATAAATAACATTTACAGTAACATTAAGTTTGAAAAGTAACTCAGAAAGCAAAGAAAAGTTGATTAAAGACGTAAAAGATGTTAAAATATACAAGATGAAAACACTAGATGTTATTGGAAGAGCAGAGAAGGTCAGTTTCCCTACTCTTAATATCCACAGAGTTATATCCAAGGTTGACACGGGCGCAGACGCTTCTTCTATCTGGTGCAGTAAGGCTAGGTTGTCTAAAGGCGAATTACACTGCGTTTTTTTTGCTCCAGGTAGTGAATTCTATACGGGTAAAAAAATTGTATTCAAGAAAAAAGATATTGAGTTGACCAGGGTTGCCAATTCCTTTGGCCACAAACAAATTAGGTACAAGGTTAAGATTCCGGTAGAAATAAAAGGCCGTACCATTAAAGCCACTTTCACATTAACTGACAGATCAACTAAACTTTACCCAGTTCTTATCGGGCGTAGTACACTGCAAAGGAAGTTTCTTGTAGACGTAAGCAAGGGTACTCCTCTACACGAGAAAGAGGAAGCTAGACGGAAACGGTTAAAACTCGAAATGGAGCGGATAAAGAAAGAGATAAACTTATGAAGATAGCAATTTTATCTAAAGGGCCGGGTAATTACTCCACCAAGAGACTCAAGGAAGAGGCGCTTAAGCGCGGCCATGAAGTGGAGGTAATTAACTATACCCAATGCGAGGCCAAAATAGAACAGAACAACCCGATCGTTACCTACAACGGCGAAGTGCTAAAGGGCTTCGATGCCATTATCCCGCGCATCGCCTCGTCATACACCCGTTATGGCACAGCCATCGTCCGGCAGTTTGAGATGCAGGGAGTTTTTACAACCGCTAGCTCGATAGCTATTGTACGATCACGCGATAAACTTCGGGCTACTCAGCTCCTGGCTAGGGCGGGCATCGGGATTCCAAAAACCATTTTCTCGCGAGGTCGGCTTACAACCGAGGAAATAGATAGATTAGTAGAAGAGCTCAATGGTCCACCGGTCGTTATTAAATTAGCTCGTGGTACTCACGGCCGCGGCGTTGTACTGGCCGAGACTCGCAAAGCCGCTCGCTCGGTACTCCAGGGTTTTTATCTGATGGAGGAGGAAGGCACGAATATTTTGCTCCAAGAGTACATCGAAGAGGCCGAGGGAGCCGACATTCGAGCCTTCGTTGTTGGAAGCAAAGTAATTGCTAGCATGCAACGTCAGAGTATAAATATAGAGGAAGAATTCCGCTCAAATATTCACCAAGGTGGCGAAGGAACACCCATAAAACTGACAGATGAAGAGCGCAAAGTGGCAGTTAGAGCTGCCAAAACCATGGGGTTAAATATTTGCGGAGTTGATTTTGTGCGTAGCAAACGAGGCCCGCTGGTATTAGAAGTTAATTCTAGCCCTGGTTCATCTATCGAACAGGTAACCGGTCGCAATGTGGCTGAGAAAGTAATTGAATACGTAGAACTAAATGCCAAACGTCGTCAGCGCAAAGACCGCGTCGGCGCCTAACAATACTCAGTTAGTCAAGAAACTTATGTTACTAAATTGAACGATCGTTCAATTTAGTAACAATTCTCTATACGCTATACGCTTCACGCGACACGCTGTATTATTGTGCTTATGGCCCCGATTAGAAGTAGCACGACTACGTCTGGTTCTGATTTACATATAAATCAGACTTCTAACGGGGCACATCCCGTTAGACTCCAGCCCCTAACTTGCAGACTATGGGGGTACGGAGGACAACACGCATTTAGTTTATTTGAACATTATCTTTCTAAATTGAAGGTTGGAGTCTAATCGGGATGGCTGATGTCATTTTGGCCGTTTTGATTTTTGCGCCGTTTGTGCTGACTCTGGTTTTACGCAGCAATGCCGCTTTAGCTTACTTAACTCTGTGCGCCTCTTTTGTACTGGTAACTTTTGGCAATGCCGATCTTAAAAACTTAACCGGGCATTTAGATTTGCGGGTCGATAGCAGCACACTTAATTTAATTCTGCTGATGCTGCCAATGCTTTTAACGCTGCTTTTAACACGCCGGGCATTTTCTAAAAAGTTGGTATCAATAAAGCCGCTTTTACATCTAATTACCTCTTTAAGCGCCGGCGGATTGCTGGCGCTGGTGTCTGTGCCTCTGCTTAATGCTTCAGCTAGAGCCGATTTTGGCGACAACTGGGGCTGGATAAACTTACAAAGGGTTCAGACGATTATTATTGCTTCCGGTTTTGTCTTAAGTCTACTTCTTATCTGGCTTGGTCATACTAAATATAGCCGTCACCATAAATGAGATGTTTATATTAATCTAAATACGACTTCACCTATTGCTATCACCAAGCCGATACCAACTGCTCCGACGACTAGCCCCAAAATAAATACCGCAAAATCGTCAAGCAGTAGTGCCAACGATACTAGAACCACCCCCAAAGACGGCAGAGTATCGAGTCCAGAAAAAGGCGGCGCCAAAAAGGCAAATACCGTCAGTATTAGAATCAGTAGCCCGATAAGTCTAACAAAGAGAGAGTTTTTTAAAATCACATGTAAGCGCGGCCGTGATACTCGCTCTAATTTGCGTATCCAGCGAATAAGAAAGGGCAGAGTAGAATTCTGTAATTTGACCGGCATGGTTCTGGACAGCCATTTTTTTGGCAGCCAGACGTAGCGCCGGCCGGCAATTAGCTCTAGTGCCAGCAGCATGGCAATGATTTCAAAAATGTGCGTCACACCGCCGGTTGGAAGCGGCAGAGCAGGCACCGCCATTAGAATTAGAAAAAGTATGGCAAAGCTTTTTTCCGAAAAATGATCGACTAAACCTTGCAGAGTCTTCGGTCGGTTACTCTTAAGCCACTCTTCAAAATGCTGGCTAAATTGCTTGTCTGCCATCAAGCCCCATCATAACAAAAACAGTGGTAGAGGGTGGTATAATATTGACCGATAGTTGGTTATGGGCCCGTAGCTCAGTTGGTAGAGCAGCGGCCTTTTAAGCCGCGTGTCGCGGGTTCGAGACCCGCCGGGCCCTCCAATGTATACTTAAGACAGATATGTCTAAGACTAGACGAATAACCATAATCCTATTTATCTTTTTCGGGACACCCATTTTGGGGCTTTTCTTAGGCTGGTTAGCCGCCTTAAAAGAAGATCGATATAGTGATAATCGTGCTATTGATATAGCTAGTGGTCTAATTTTAGGTGTACTAGCATCTATAACCAGTCTTATCCTCGGTACTATCATGAGTTATCTAGCACGCAATGCTAAAAACCCGTATAGCACATTGATGGGGTACTTTGTTCCACCAATCCTAATGGTGGTGTATATGGTTTTAGCAATCCTTTTTAGCTGATAAACCGTAAGCAATTAATTTTTGGGTAGTGCTATGACATGATTAGCGGATGAGGCATTACCGCCGCACGACTTTGATTACGGTGGGATGTGCGGCGGTTTTGGCTGGCTTAGGGCTAGCTCGCAAATTTAACTTTGAACCTTCTTTCTGGTTCTTTCTACTTGCAACTTGCAGTTTGCTACTTCTCGAACCTAAAAACGCTGTGAGTTTAATAGCTATTGTATTTTTGGGTTTGAGCATTGGTCTCTGGCGTGGCAATCTGTACATAGAAAAACTCCATCAGCTACAAGATTTAACTGCTCAAAAAGTTACTATCGAGGCTACAGCTATCAGCGATTCGGTCTATGGCAACCGCTCGCAAATTGAATTTACTGCTAATAAAGTTAATTTAATCGAACCGCAATCGCTATCTCTGGCTGGCAACTTTAAAATTAGCGGATTTGGTGAGCGCATGATTTACAGAGGTGATAAGGTGCAAGTCAGCGGTAAACTCTTCCCCATGCGCGGTTCTAATCAAGCCAGAATTGCCTATTCTCAGCTCAAACGCGTGGGGGCTGATATAAGCTGGATTAACGGCTTCACTAGACGTTTTTCCGCCGGCATGCAATCGGCGCTGCCAGAACCAAATGCCTCGTTTGGTCTGGGATTGCTTATTGGCCAAAGAAATAACTTGCCCCAGGAACTGACTAACCAACTCATTATGGTCGGTTTAGTGCACATTGTGGCTGTCAGTGGATATAATTTAACAATCATTGTTCGAGCCATCGGCCGCTTAAAATTAGGCTCAAAGTATCAACGGCTGATGGCTTCTTTGGCCTTGATAGGTTTTTTCATGTTGGTCACCGGCTTTTCGGCCTCGATTGTCCGGGCTGCCATAATCTCAGTACTTAGTTTGTGGGCTTGGTACTACGGCCGCAAAATTCGGCCAGTTCTACTGATTCTTTTTGCTGCGGCACTTACAGGATTTATCAATCCATTTTATGTTTGGGGTGATATGAGCTGGTATTTATCATTCTTGGCATTTTTCGGTGTTTTGATAATTGCGCCAATGGTTGCAGAGAGGCTTTTCAAACGCCAGCCAAAAAATCTGACAATGGTTGTGATTGAAACTTTGGCGGCCGAAGTTATGACACTGCCATTGATTATGATGAGCTTTAACCAGCTGTCGTTAATCGGTTTACTGGCAAACGCATTAGTGGTACCGCTGGTGCCTTATGCCATGTTGCTATCCGGAATTGCCGCCAGCGCCGGCATGCTGATTCCGTCCATTGCAGGTTGGCTGGCGTGGCCAGCCAACCTGCTCCTAACCTACACCTTAGATGTGGTGCGGGGCTTATCCAGCGTACCTGGAATCTTCCTCCACCGCTCCATCAGCATAGCTAATATGTTAATTCTTTACGCATCAATACTGCTTACAGTGCTGGTTACCCATAGGCGCCTGAGCCTCAAACCTCCCGCCAAGAGTACGTTATAATTTTATTATAACATACATTAAGGACTCCAGTATGGGGGAGAAGGAAGTGGTTTAAAAGAGGTATAAATAATGAGAAAGCCCCGTCGCGCCTGGCGGCGCGCGGGGCTTGTCTCGTGTCGTTCATACTCCGAAGCAGTAGGCAGGGCTGGCGCTCACGGGAATCTCCAGCCCGGGGATCTCGGCGACGTAGACGAGCTCGGTGAGCCCGTAGCGCACAGGTCCCTTCTTGACGTCGAAGATCGGTTGGATGCGGGTTACCAGTAGCTTGGTCACCATTTGTCCTGGCGCGATCTTGAACCGCCAGTACTCGTAGCCGAAGCTGCCGAGCAGATGGTCGGTGCCGTTGGTGATGATGACGCTGTGTGGATCCGCGTCCGTCAGCTTGGTGACGTACGTCAGGTTGACGATGATCGTCACCGGTCGCGTGCTGTTGTTCGTGACTCTGAGTGGCCACTTGGCGTTCATGCCGGGCACCACACAGCTGGGGTATCCGGAAAACGCCGCCGTGACCCCTACGGGGTTTGGATTGCCCTCCGCCTTCGCCACGGCAACGACGATGCCCGTAGCGATATAGAAAATCGCGACGAACAGAAGGAGCCTCCACTGCTGACGCAGCATTTCTTCCCCTCCTTAGGGGTCGAGTTGACACGAGATTTGGGGTGCGTCTCGGGTAGTCCGAGACGACCACCCAGGAACTGGCTAATAGTAGCATAAGCTTTATTAATTGTCAATAATATTTACAGATGGTCAAATTCAAGGTGTAAACACCTGTAAAACATGCTAAAATATCGGTGAAATGAGTGGTCATAGCAAATGGTCAACAATTAAGCGGCAAAAGGAAGCCAATGACGCCAAACGCGGCGCCTTATTTACTAAATTAGGCAATCAGATTGCCATTGCCGCCCGCGGCGGTACAGATCCGACCGCTAATTCTGCTCTGGCTGTGATAGTAGAAAAGGCTAAGAAAGCCGGTATGCCCAAAGTCAATATAGATCGTTCTATTGCCCGAGCGAGCGACAAATCAGCAGCTGTTTTGGAAGATGTTACTTATGAAGGTTATGGTCCTGGCGGGGTGGCTGTAATGGTAGAGTGTGCTACTGACAACCGTAACCGCACCTTGCCAGAGGTTAGATCAGCTTTTTCCAAGAATGGCGGGCGTATGGCTGAGGCCGGCAGTGTGGCCTTCCAATTTTCTAAAAAAGGCGTAATTAGAGTTAAGGGTATTGGCGAAGATATCCAGCTGCAAGCTATCGAGGCCGGCGCTGAAGACATTTTCGGAGAGCCGGAAACAGGTGAAACGGTTGTCTATACCGTGCCGAATGAACTGGCTAAAGTTCGGGATGCTCTAAAAGATGGCGGTCTGGAAGTTGTTGATGCCGAGCTAACTTATGTCCCAAACAACAATGTTGAGATTAATGATCCGGAAACCGCCCGCAAAGTAGTTAATCTAATGGATGCGCTGGAGGATTTAGATGATGTTACCAACACCCACACTAACTTCGAGATTGCCGAAGGAGTAATAGTTTAATGCGGATTTTGGGGATTGATCCGGGGACGGGGCTTTTGGGATTTGGCGTAATTGAAGTTGGTAAATCCCAAAAGCCCCAACTGGTTGATGCCGGTGTGATTCGCACTCCAGTCAAAGAAGATGATGGAGTACGTTTACAAACTATTTTTGAGGAGCTGTCGGATATAATTGCTCAGTCAAAGCCGTCACATATGGCTGTTGAAAAGCTCTATTTCGTCCAGAACGTGACTACAGCCATGACGGTGGCGCAGGCCAGAGGAGTGGCGATCGTGGCTGGCAAACTGGCTGGCTTAGAAATCGCCGAGTATACACCCCTGCAAATTAAACAAGCATTAACTGGCTACGGCCGAGCTGACAAAAAACAGATGCAGGAAATGGTGCGCATAATTTTAGGATTAAAAGAAGTGCCACAGCCAGATGACTGCGCCGACGCCCTAGCTTGTGCCATCTGCCATGCCCAATCTGTTCGTGTAGAATAAAGCTATGATTGCCACATTGGAAGGTAAGGTCATTGAAAAACATGGGCAGATGGTGGTGGTCGAGGTTGGCGG
>CAZXDA010000015.1:0-13396 GCA_964639445.1 uncultured Candidatus Saccharibacteria bacterium | reverse complement strand
GCCGTCAGCCATTACCACTGTCCATTTATCGGGGGCGATTCTTATCTGCCAATCACCAAGTGATGCCATGGGCTCAATCGCAATTGTCATACCGGCAGATAACATCTGCCCTGTACCAGCCACACCGTAGTTGGGGATATTCGGCGGCTCATGCACCTTATCGCCCACCCCATGCCCCACAAGATCACGAATGATTCCTAATTTACACTGCTCAAGTGTTTTTTGCACAGCCGCACTAATATCACCAACACGCGTGCCGGAACCTTTAACAGCATCAACTCCGGCATTTAGGGCTTTTTGGGTGCCTTCCAGTAGTCGCCGCACATCTGCCGGCGGTCTATCACCTACGTATATTGTCATGGCGCCATCCGTAACCAGGCCCTTATAGACTACGCCAAAATCCAGGCCAACCACGTCACCGACGCGAATTATTTTCTTTGGCGAGGGCAGACCATGCACTAGTTCACTGTTAATAGAAACACACATGGCTTCGGGGAAGTTGTCATGATTTAAAAAAGACGGTTGTCCGCCTAATTTTTTGATTTCCCTGGCCGCTAAGTCTGACAGTTCCTTGGTACTAACCCCGGGTTTAATGGTGCTTTTTAGCATATCCAATACAGAAGCCAGCATTCGGCCACCCTCGCGCATGGCGGCGATTTCCGTATCTGATTTAGGCCGCAAAATAACCTCTCTCGGAAATCGCAATTTTCAATTTACAATTAACAATTTTCAATAAATTAACAATTCCCAATTTCCTATGTTTGATAAATGATAATTGAGAAATTAAGGTGAAATGTGAAATGTGAAATGTGAATTGGAGTGACTTAGTCACGACAGTTTGTCTTTTATAACTTGCCAGATTTGGCGCTCCACCACATCCGCCGACCACTCACCATCTACTTCATTAATCTTTAGGCCTTGAGCTCTTAAATAATCAAGTACTGGAGTGGTAATGGCCTCGTATTGTTTAAACCTCTCAGCAATAATCTCTTTTTTATCGTCCTCCCGCCCGCGTTTAAGCAGTCTGATCATGGTTGTCTCTTTGGAGACTTTAAGATGAATAATGGCCGTCAGCTTCACCGACCCGGATTTGATTTTTTTAACTAGCCACTCCGCTTGCCCGGTAGAGCGTGGCGCACCGTCTAAAATGAATTCGTACCTGGCCGCGTCAATTTTGGCAAGCTCCGTCTCCAGAACCGAAATAACACCGTCATCGGGCACCAATCTGCCTTCTTTAATTAATTCTTCCCATTGCCGGTTCTGTCTTTGATGAAGCAGCAGGCTGACTGTAATATGCGGGCAAGCCAATTTTTGCTCTAGGCGATTAGCCTGCTCGCTTTTGCCGCTACCAACTACGCCAAAAAGGATTATCACTGCAGTTTTTCCTTTACAATACGGGCGATGGTGCCGCCATCGGCACCGGCTCCAAGCCTAACTTTAACAGCGCCGATAATTTTGCCCATATCAGATAGTTGCGGCGAAGCCAATTTGGCAATCTCTTCGTCAACGGCAGCGGCGATAGTATCCCCATCTATTTGCTGCGGCAAATAACTATCAATGATGGCTTTTTCAGCCAGTTCGGCATTGGCGCGCTGTGTATTGCCGCCTTGTTTATAAAGCTGAGCGGCTTCAGCCCGCTTTTTAGATTCGCGGGCAAGTACCTTCTGAATCTGCTCATCTGTTAATCCTACTTCTTTGGCGCCGGCAGCTATAGCTTCATTTAAAATAGCGCTTTTTAGACCGCGTAGAGTTTCAACTTTAGTTTTATCACCAGCTAGCATCGCGGTTTTTAAGTCGCGCTCAATCTTCTCCAGCATGGACATATTATCGTTTATTTTTCTTTCCTCCGGAAGAGCAGCCCGACAAAATGTATCCCATTTTGCCGGCGCGATGAGAAACCGCGAAGGGGTTTCTCATATCTATTTACCGAGTTTTAATCTTTTGATTTTAGCAGCTCGGCGCTCGTTTCTGGCAATTGCCATAGTACGACGCGCTCGCTTGGTAGGCGGCTTTTCAAAATACTGAGTATCTTTGGCCTCTACTAGAACGCCCGATTGCTGCACTTTGCGGTTAAAGCGCCTAAGCAAATTCTCAACAGACTCACCTGCATCTTTTTTCGTCACCGTAATCATAGGCCGTATTTTATCTGAACAGATAAAAAACGGCAAGGGTTATAGGGTTACAGTAACCCTACTGTGGCCTTAGGCCTTGCGCTCGCCTTTGATTAGCTGCTCGCTGCGACTTTAGAACAATCGATTGCAGTTCTTTAAATATCGGGAAGTGTTTGTTGGTGTAGTAAACCTTGGTATTGCTCTGGCGTTCACTAATTAAAAAACCAATTTTCTCCAGCCGCTTCAGCTCACGCTGAATATTGCCGGCATCTTCTTTAATAAGCTTGGCTAATCCTCGGACATGGGTTTTAAAATCCGGATACTTAGCATAGACCACAATAATTTTGCGCCTGACTCTGGACGTGATAAAAGTATCAAGCATACCTACACCTCTATTGTTATTCAAACAACGTCTAGGTTTAGTATAAATCATCCTTGCTTATTTTTGCAAGAATCACAAATTACTTAACTTGTTAAGCAATTTCGTTCAATGAATCAATGCAGCAATGCAACAATACATTGAATCATTGGCCATTGCTCATTCATTGAACATTGAGCATTGACAGTTGAGCATTACAATATAGGTATGCGCTACTATGAGGTATTTGTGGCCGATAACCGTTATCGGCGTAATGCGCCACTCACCTATTCTTACGAAGAGAGGTTAGCACCCGGACATGTGGTTACCGTACCTTTACGTAATCGTCTGGCCACCGGTTTCGTACTGGGCGAAGTCGAAATGCCTTCTTTCACCACTAAAGAAATAAAAACTACTTTAAGCGCTCACCTCTTGCCCGACCATTGTCTGCCGTTGGCTAATTGGCTAAAGGATTATTACCACTGCTCACTTGGTGAAGCACTGCGTCAATTTGCGCCGGCTGCGCCGATAACTCGCGAGCCAAGGTTATCCGAATCACAGTTATCAGCCGCTGGCGTGGCTTTAGAGCTCAACCTCGAGCAGCCGCTAACCCATGATCAACAAAAGGCTATTAATGACATAGATACATCTCAAACAACTACTATTCTTCTGCATGGTAACACTGGTACCGGCAAAACCAGAGTTTACCTCGATCTAGCTAGAAAAACGCTGGAAAGCGGCCGCTCAGTTTTGATGTTGACGCCGGAAATTGCTCTAACAGCCCAGCTGTCTCACGTATTTTCGTCTCAGCTGAGGCACCCTGTTTACGTATGGCACTCTCAGTTGACGCCAGCTCACCGCAAAAAGGTCTGGTTGTCGATCCTAGAAGCAGTCGAGCCAGTAGTAGTTATCGGCCCGCGTTCGGCACTTTTTAGTCCAGTGCGTGCCCCAGGATTGATAATTCTGGATGAAGCTCATGAACCGGCTTATAAGCAGGAGCAGGCTCCGCGTTACCACGCCGGGCGCGTGGCTTCTCAAGCGGGCACTTTAACCGGCGCTAAGGTAATTTTAGGCACGGCCACGCCGGCGGTAGTTGATTATTACCTAGCCGAGAGTCATGGCGCCGTTACTCGTATGACGCAGCCAGCCATAAAAACATATTATGGCGAGCCGGATTCAACTATTATCGACATTAAAGACCGGAGTAACTTCAGTAAGGATCCCTATATCTCAAGTCAGTTAATAGAGGCTATGCAAGCAGCTCTAACTGATAAAAAACAGATTATGATTTACCTGAATCGGCGTGGCGCCGCGCGGCTGATTTTATGCAACAAGTGTGGCTGGCAACTGCTCTGCCCAAATTGTGATATTCCGCTGGTCTATCACGCTGAAGGCCATCTTACTCGTTGCCACATCTGTGGCTTTAAGGCTGCGCCGCCTATAAACTGCCATGTTTGCGCCAATCCCGACATTATATATAAAAGTATTGGCACGCAAGCACTGCTATCGTCGGTGACTAAACTGTTTCCTCAGGCGCATCTGCAACGCTTTGACAGCGATAATGTGGCCGGCGAACGACTTAACGACCTCTACGGACGACTGCGGGAAGGTAAAATTGATATTCTTATTGGCACGCAAATTCTGGCCAAGGGCCTCGACTTACCAAAACTGGGGTTAGTGGGGGTAATTGCGGCCGAAAGTTCAATGTCGCTACCCGATTATACTTCTGAAGAGCGTAGTTTTCAGCTACTTTATCAGGTGACCGGGCGGGTTGGCCGTGGGCACGGCCCGGGACAAATAATAATTCAGACTTACGAGCCGAGTAATATTATTGTTCAAGCTGCTGCTGAACGCGACTATCAAAAAGTCTATGAACATGTATTAAAACAGCGACAGGATTTTCGTTTCCCTCCTTTTAGTTACCTGCTTAAACTGAGCTGCCGCCGCGCTAGCTCGGCTGGGGCTGAAAAAGCCGCCACCGCGTTGGCCCAAAAGCTAGTCGCCCAAAAATTACCGGTCGAGATTATTGGACCAACGCCGGCTTTTTACTCTCGTCGTGGGCGCTATTACTATTGGCAGCTAGTAGTCAAAAGCAAGCAGCGCGACCATCTATTAAAAATAGCCAATCTTGTACCACCTAACTGGGCCATAGACCTCGACCCCATAGACTTACTATAGGGGTATAGGGTGAGAGGGTTGCAGGGTTGTAGGTATCTATAACCCTATGACCCTACGACCCAATACCCCTGTTTTTTTGCTATACTACTTCTAAGTTATGAGCAAAAAGGACTTAATTATTACTTTGCCTGCTGAACACCTTAGGCAAAAATCGCAGCGCGTAGGTGTAATTACTGATGAAGTGCGCAAAGTAATTGAGGACATGAAGGCGGCGACACTCGATTGGGAGGCCACCCGCCCGCATGAAGTCGGTGTTGCTTTAGCTGCTATCCAGATTGATCAACCACTCAAAATTATTGTTATTCGCAATAATTTTGAGGATAAAAAAGATAAGACGTTCAGCGTCTTCATTAATCCAGAGGTTGTTAAGCGCGAAGGTGAAATTGAAGAAGATTATGAGGGTTGTCTGAGTGTGTCAGATATTTACGGCAAGGTGCCCCGTTATATCAGAGTACGCGTACGGGCGCTCGATGAACTTGGTCGTCCCATCCGAGTCAAGGCCGAAGGTTTTTTAGCCCGCATCCTGCAGCACGAGATTGATCATACCGCCGGCGTGATGTTCGTCGACCATATTAAAGACAAACCAGATGCTTTCTTTAAACTAACTAAAGAAGGAAAATTAAAAAATATCCCTTATGGACAGCTCCAAAAGACTAGTATTCTTCGGTAACGAAAAACTGGCCACCGGCGTAACAACCGATAGACCTGTCAGTCGCGCTTTGCTCGACAGCGGCTATGAGATTGTAGCCAGAATTGAAGATGATATTCCGACCGATTTAGCCAGAATGGCGGCTGGAGCTCCAGCCGCCATTCTGGCCGCCTACGGCCACATCATTCCACAAAAAGTGCTCGAGCTTTTCCCTGAAGGCATTATTAACATTCACCCGTCGCTTCTGCCGCTTTATCGCGGGCCGACGCCAATAGAGGCTGCTATTTTAGAAGGTGCTAAAGAAACCGGTATCAGTCTGATGAAGCTGGTGCCAGAGCTGGATGCCGGCCCCATTTTCGCTCAAGCCAAAATAAAGTTAGCCGGCAACGAGACAAAACAACAACTGGCTGATAAATTAAGTGATTTGGGTACCAAGCTTTTGATTTCCGAATTGCCCAAAATACTCGATGGTTCTAAAAAACCTATGTCGCAAAATGATGAGCTTGCAACGTACACCAAGCGTATCAAAAAAACAGACGGCTGGATTGACTTTAAAAAACCGGCCGAACAAATCGAACGCGAAGTCCGCGCCTATGCCGGCTGGCCAAGAAGCCGGGCCAAAATTTTTGGCAAAGAAATTATTATTACTAAAGTCCGAGTTGCCGCTAACGAATCTAACGGCGACTTGGTAATACAATGCCAGCCTGGGTGGCTGGAAATTCAAGAGCTAATAGCACCTTCTGGACTAACTATGTCTGGGGTTGATTTTCTGCGCGGTTATCGCCGCTAACTTCTTTCATGGTAGCTTCAACAATCTGTGGCGCTTGGGCTTTGATTTCTGTTTTTAACTTTTCTAGCTCGTCAGCCACAACTTGTTTGTAGTCTGGAAAGTTAGTTTCCAGCCATTTTAGAGCGCCTGCTTCGTCGTTGCGATCAATAAAACCCTCAAACTCATCCAACTGGGCGTCTGTCATCTGTTCGGCCAGACGCATACCAACGCGTAATTCCAGCGTCTCGTAAATATGCGCCAGCATCTTATTCTTCTCAGATGCCGGCAACGCCGCCAACCCCAGCTCTCGCAGCAAATTATCGTCTAGCTGAAACATGACCACCCCTCTCCTTGCACAACATTATAAGCTTTTCTATTACCTATAGCTACTTAAGATTTTAATTACTTCAGCAGTATTAGATTTACCATCTACAGAAATCCACTCAGATGGCTGGCCGTTGGGTAAAAGCCCGCCTCTATGCCATTCTACCTGATGTCCGGCTTGAGCAGCTTTATTGCCTAGTTCGTGTAGCCATGTCTCCGCCCGGGCTGTCCCGACCTCATGCTCCGCCCAATTCCAAGGATAATGATAATTACCAATGTTTTCTGAACCAGCATGTGGGCCTGGCATAATCTCCGACCCCGGCGCGTGTTTGGGCCCCGAAGGCGGTATAACCTCTGGTCCAGGTGCGTGCTTAGGCCCCGGGGGAGGAATAGCTTCCGCACCAGCGTGATGATGTTCGAACGGGTTGACGCCATATTTAGAAGTCAACCACCAAGCAAGCATAGTACCGCCTGCCCCAAGAGCCAGTCCGCCGACAAAAAAGGCTACGCGGCGGCATTTCTTTTTCTTCTCTTTTTCTTCCTCTGGCACCTCCTCTTCTTCCGGGGGCTCCTCAATGCGGAGTGCTTTATTAGTAGCTTTAATCCTCGCGGCGATCATAGCATCCTTAGCAGCTTTGCTTTTGCCCTTTAGCCAATTGGCAAGTTGCGTCCAACGCGCCTCTTGCGGCTCTCCCAGCTCTTCTGTTTCATCATCAACGTCACCATGTTCAAAACTTGCCACATCATTACCTCGTGAGCTGGCTTATCAAGATAAGCGCTTTCGTACGACTTCTTTAGCTTCAGCCACTGTTCGCCTTTTTTGTCATAAATTCGTTCAATAGACCAGTCACCTTCCCATGTGCCATCTGGCTTCTTTACCCAAACTTGGTCGCCAACTCGAGGATTCCACTCATATTCGTTTTCTTCGTCTTCGCCATTAATTGTGGTATCGCCTTTCTCTTCCGGCCGCGTTTCAAGCCTAGCAGTTTCGGCCTCTACCTCTGTAATTGGTCCAGGCTCCGGAATTTGTTCTGGCTCGGGCTTTTTATCACGCTCGAGTAGTTGTCTCAATAGTCCATTTTGTTCACGTAGTAGTTCACGAAGCTCCTTAATCTCTTTTTTTAGCGATTCAATTTCACTTGCTTGCTCGCTCGTTTTTTCTTCTGCTTCCTCAGTCTTGGGTGTCTCTGCAGGCTGTTCTGAGTTTAGAAACGAGGGGGTATTGGCAACTAATCTATCGGCTTCGGCGTTCAAATCGGCGGTGGCTTCTTTTATTACTTCTCCGGGATCGACATCTCTTAGCCCCTCATATTCATTTCTATCAAGCACTCTACTTTCATTACCTCGTCTGACCACTATGTTTCCGCCGTCAGTTTCGTATGCATAATTCCAGCCATTTTTTAGTTTATCTGGAGGTTGAGGCACTTCAGAAACCACCGCAGTCTCTTCAGAAGCATCTATAACTGGAATCTTTGTAGCCTCTGATGCTACAGATGGTGTATGTTCAAGAGTTGTTGGCGTTGGTGTTTGTTCGTAAGGTAGTGGTGTGCGGAAATCACTCGGGTTAACACCTTGAAATTCGCCAGGAGTTGTTGGGGCTGGAAATTCTTCAGACATTTTTGAATTTTTCTTTTTAGCTTTAACTTAAGCTAACAATACCGGTTATCAACCACAAAAACAAGCACTTCCGCGGCACTTTTCCACAGATTTATACGCTTTTGACGCGATCGTACCAATCCTGTAACAAAACAGCTTGATTCCCGATCAAGCCGGGAATGACGATATGGCCGAAACACCAATCTTCGAAGAGACTCACCCTTACCCTAAGTGGAGCCGGGCCGGTCGGCTGCGGAGATGCGATAATCTTTATTGCAGCTCAGGCAGACGACCGTCCGCGCGTGAACGGTCTCGGAGGAGATTGGTGTTTTCGGTCTCATAGGGTGCGGGTTTTGGTTTCGCGTTTAAAGAGTTCAATGCGGTCACCTTCGGCGAGGTTTAGTTTAGATTCGGTTTTGAGGCTAAGGCCACACATTTGCCCCTCAATAACCTCTTTAACATCAGCTGGCCCGCTTTTAAGGTTTGTAACCTCTAAGTTATCAGCCACTAGCCCCTTATCACGGTAAACCCGCGCCAGGGCCGGAACCGTCAGTTTGCCTTTCGTAACCTCTCCGCCGGCTATAGTTTCGGTTTTGGTGGTCTTAAACACGCCTTTTACAATCAGCCTACCCAGCTCCTCCTCAACCACCTCTGGCGTTAAACGCGCTTCTAGCTCTTTCTTTACATCATCGATCAGCTCGTAAATTACCTTATAAAGCCGCAGTTGAACCTTATCTCTCTGAACTAGCCGTTTAATACTAGCAGGAGCATCCACATTAAAGCCATAGATTATAGCACCGGTTGTGGCCGCCACATGAACATCATTTTCCGTGATAACACCCACGCCAGAGCTGACAACCCGTACGGCTACTTCCTCGGTACCAAGCGCCTTTAAGCTATCTATAACAGATGTTAAAGAGCCCTGCACATCGGCTTTCACAACTACGTTAAGCTCTGTCAGTTGGCTTTTTTGACTGATAATCCGTAGTAGTTCGCTGCCAGTGGTGGCCGTCGCGGTGGTGGCTTTCTGTTTAGATTTGGCGACATCGGCGGCTTGAGCACGCGCCGCCTTCTCACTATCTACTGCCTCAAAGTCGTCACCAAAGTCCGGCAAGCCCCGCAAGCCAGTAATAACCGCCGGCATAGACGGCTGGGCAGATGTTAGTCTGCGTCCGTCAGTAGCCTCCAAGCTTCTAAGCTTGCCCCAAGTGCTACCGACCTGCACAAAGTCACCGCTTTTGAGCGTACCCTGCTCTACCAGTACAATAGCCTGCGGTCCGCGGCCTTTTTCCATGTGAGATTCAATTACTATGCCGCTGGCCGGCCCCTGGCGATCGGCCTTCAGCTCTTCCACATCAGCTACTAAAAGCACCATATCAATCAGCTCGTTAATTCCCTCTTTGGTTTTAGCTGAGACCGGCATAACAATCGTTTCACCGCCCCAGTCTTCAGCTGTTAAATCGTTTTCAGCCAGTTGTTGTTTAAGCTTGTTAATATCGGCTTCCGGCTTATCCATTTTAGTGGCGGCCACCATCATTTTGACGCCGGCTTGTCGGGCAAAGCGGATTGCCTCCAGTGTTTGCGGCTTAATGCCTTCATCAGTGGCAATTACAATGATAGCGACATCTGTCAGCCGCGCGCCGTGCTCGCGCAGGGCAGCAAAGGCCTCGTGCCCCGGAGTATCTAAAAATGTAATCAGTCGGCCGTTGTGCTCTATTTGGTAAGCCGAAAGGTGTTGAGTAATGCCGCCGGCCTCGCCTTTGGTTACCTCTGTTTGTCTAATGGCATCAAGCAGAGATGTTTTGCCATGGTCAACATGCCCCATCAGTGCTACTACCGGCGGTCGTGGCTCCGCCTTGCCTGAAACTTCACGCTTGGCTCGTGGAGCTGGCGCGGCGCTTTCGCGCCGCGCCAGCTCCACGTCTACACCCTCTAGCTCACCAATAATAATTTGGGCTGTGTCAAAATCTATCTTCTCGTTAACGGTCGCCATGACGCCGTTTTTAAAGAGTTCGGCTATCAGTTTAGAGACGGGCAATTGGAGCAGCTCCGCCAGCTCGCCGACGGTAATAGTTTCGTCAATCTCGATGGTTTTTGCCACAGAGCCGCTCCTTTCATTCTATTTGGACTTACTTTTAGTGGTCGTAGATTTTACATCTTTAAGGCTCAATGCTATTTTGCGGTTTTCGGTATCAATTTCCAGCACCTTAAACTTTTTCTTCTCGTTTAGTTTGAACAGTTTTTCCGGATCAACCGCGTCATTGTCGCTCATTTCTGACACATGGACCAAAGCTTCCACGCTGGGGCTAAGCTGCACAAAGGCGCCAAACGGTGTAATGCGGGTAATTTTGCCCTCTACTACCGCGCTTTTTTTAAAGTTTTTAACTTCCTCCAGCCACGGATCTTCACTCATCTGTTTAATACTCAACGACAAGCGGTCTTTGTCGATGGCAATAATTTTGGCTTTAATGCGCTCGCCGACTTTGACGTATTTTTTAGGATCCTCTACCCTCTCCCACGAAATTTCGCTAATGTGCACCAAACCTTCAATGCCATCCACGTTCACAAAAGCGCCAAAATCGATCACGCCGGTAATTACGCCCTCAACCACATCGCCAACTTTCAGTTTTCCAATCTTTTGCTGCATCTGGTCGCGGGCCGCCTCTTTCTCTGAAAAAATCAATTTGTTGTCTTTACGTGAAACATCCAAAATCCGCACGCGCAATATGGTACCAACCAAAGCGTTAAGTTTGGTTAAAATTTCGTCTTTATCGGCGTCAGACACTCGCGGATAATGCTCGGCGGCCAGCTGGCTGACTGGCAAAAAGCCGCGGATGCCCTCAAGCTCAATCAGCAAACCACCACGGTTAGCAGCATACGGTGATACCTCGACAACTTCTTTTTCGTCAAAAAGCCTCTGTAGTTCTCCCCAACCGCGATCTTTGGTTGCCCGCTTCATGGAAAGCAGCGCATAACCTTCGTCTAGTTCCGGCTCAATCACGCTGGCAGTGATTTTCTCACCCTCTTTGAGCGGACTTGCGCCTACTTCGCGGCGAAATATTACGCCCACGCCATTGGCGCCTAAATCGACCCAGACTTCATGCTTGCGGACGCTAGCTACCACGCCCTCAACCACATCGCCAGCCTTTATTTGCTTAATGTCACTAGCAGCCAGCAACTCATCCATACTTAAACTTCTGGCACTTGTTTTTGCCATAAAAAATCAGACTCCTTCGAACCCTATACTACGATTAAACTAATAATTGTAGATTGCCTAAATTGTAAGGAGTTTTACCCCTTTTGTAAAGGATTTACCAATTCCCAATTATCATTAGCCGAATTACTTACCAGATAACATTTACCGAACCTATCTTTGTAAATGGCTAAATGATACTTAATTGGTAAATTGTTAAATGATAAATGTAGAATGTACTTATGTACCTGGCGATTGATGTGGGGGCCACTAAGACGTTGCTAGCTGCCTTCTCCGACAGAGGAGAAGTGTTACATGAGCAAAAAATCGCTACTGATAAAAAATATGAGAAATTTCTGAGCGATCTTAAAGCTGTTTTAGCGCAAGGCAAATTTAAAGATTATCACTTTTTAGCGGTTTGCTGCGCTATCCCGGGCAAAGTTGATCGCCAGAAAGGTATTGGGCTTACCTTTGGCAACCTGCCGTGGCACAATGCGCCCATCAACGCCGATCTGGAAAAAATACTTGGCCATCACACCCAAATTTTTGTAGAAAACGACGCCAATTTAGCCGGACTGTACGAAGCTCAAGCTCATAAAGAGTATAAAAAGGTGCTTTATTTAACTTTGAGCACCGGAATAGGTGATGGAATTATCACAGATGGTAAGATTGATCCGGATTTTGCTGACAGCGAATCCGGCCAAATGGTCCTGGAACATGAGGGCCGCCTGCAAAAATGGGAAAACATTGCCTCTGGCCGGGCCTTTAAACAAAAATACGGCAAACTAGCCAAAGAAGTCGATAACCCCTTTGTATGGCAGCAATATAGCCGGGCCTTAGCTAAGGGTATTGGCGAATTGATTGCCACACTGCAGCCCAGTGTTGTTATTCTTGGAGGCAGCGTGGGTGCCCAATTTGATAAATTTGTTTCGTCGCTAAAAGAAGAGTTAAAAAAATACCACAACAATATGGTGCCAATTCCGCCTATAATTAAGGCAGATAAACCAACGGAGGCCGTCATCTATGGCTGCTATGAATACATCCGCCAAAACCTTAAATAATGTCATTCCCGCGAAGGCTGGAATCCAGACAAAAAAGGACTTTATAAACCAATTACGGAGTGATTTTCCGCAGTTCAAATTCAAAGCGGGCTCACAAGATCATTGGTCGCCCAAAAATAGTACTATAACCTATAAAAAAAATGAGCCCCTAGAGAAGCTGCAATACGGCGTTCTGCACGAACTAGCTCATGCCCTGCTCGACCACAACAACTACCACAGCGATTTTGAACTTCTTAAACTAGAGAGTCAGGCTTGGGAACTGGCAGCTAAAACCGGCGGGAAATACGGCGTAAAAATAAACAATGACCATATTCAAAATTGCTTAGATACATACCGCGATTGGCTGCATGCCCGCAGCCGCTGCCCTCATTGCGGTATGAATGTCCTGCAAAAAGACCTTCATCATTATCACTGTTTTAACTGCCAAACCCAGTGGAGCGTAACCTCCGGCCGCTTTGTCCGCCCCTACCGCCGCACCGTGAGCAAAACTAAATCTGGCTGAATTTATCTTTATTGACTCACCCAGCGGCCAAGAACCGAACCGCTAAAGTAAAGGTCTTCTGTACCGGCTGTGTCCGCAAACTGCAGATAAAGAATCAGCACATCCTTAATTCCAGCTGGATTGGCCACCTGCCCCCAGCCGGTATCTTGTCCTTTCCACACACTTGCGCTACTGGTATGGAAGTTACCGGAGGCAATGGCGTCTCCGATTAACTCCTGATTCTCGGTTCCTCCATCAATCTGATAGGCGGTAACGTAACCAATGGTGGTATGCACTTGGGTGGTTTTGGACTGGCCAGCAATCCGTACTTGAAATCGCAGGCCGGCATTATAGGCCTCGCGCCAGCGCACAGAAGCACTGGCCACGCCAATTTTTGTGCTGGTAAGGGCGGGAATGTAGAACGTGATATCATTACCCGAACCTCTTGTCGAATTCATCAGAGTCATTTGCGGACTGTACCACTTAGCCGCCGTCGCATCATAAGTTAGGTCAATTAGATCTGAGCCGGAGTTTACCCGCAGCCGGACCTTTCGTCCATCGTACAGGTTAGTTGTAGGCACACTTGTAACCACATCATCGCCCGCCAGATTATTCCATGCTCCATTGGCACAGCCTCTGAATTGGCTGGAGTTGGAATTGTAGTAAATGCCGCCGC
>CAZXDA010000014.1:0-15023 GCA_964639445.1 uncultured Candidatus Saccharibacteria bacterium | reverse complement strand
ATTAAAGAAGCCCATCAAGCCCTTGACCATGAGATAACTCAGGCCCATGTTCAGTCATTGCCGGGTGGCCACGATCAATTCGTTCAAGACATTGCTCGAGCGGGCCCGGGTCATGAAGTGCATGGTAAAGTACGTACTGAAGCAGAGTGGAGAGCAGCTGTGGAGAAAATGGCACAATTTGGCGGGCCGAACGATCCTGTGGTAGAAGAGCTTCATCACCACGCACTGGCTAATGGCGGTGAAGAATGGGAAAGGTGGAATAAATTCCTCAATGCCAACTCTGGGACACTATTAGCAAAGTTTCCTCATCTATACAAAGATCGGAATTACTCACAGACTATTCACACACCAACTGGGGATAGGCTTGGCGACCTAGACACGACAGTAGCTGATATAACACCGCTATCTTTCACGACTGATAGTGGTGTAGGTGCGGAAACAGTCAAAACTATACTAGGGCATCTGAGTCAAACTGTCGCACGAGGTGTGGGCGCAGCCGCTGGATCCGCTGCTGCAGCTGCTGCAGCTGAAGCTCAGCGGCAAATAAACTCTATGTATGTATCTTTTGGCCAAGCTATCACTAGCGAATCCACTAGTCGACGAATTAATAGGGAAACTGCTAGGGCAATGATATCGGCAGCAGGAGGAGCGGGAGCTGCAGGCATAACGGCTCTAAACAGCAATCGGGGCACCAATGAGGGGGTTCCATTGGTTGATGCTGGAATAATCAACAATACCTTATTGACGACAGCACGAACTGATCGTGACGTTGCGAGCGCTGTAACTGAAATGGTGGGCAGAGTCAGGCCGGATGGTAACTTGCGTTAATCAAAGCAGTTGTTGTTGACTTTTATAGTATTTATGTTATAGATATTAATGTTGGAGAATAATCTTCAGCCGTCCTCTGGAGGAGAAAGGTGGACACTTTTGTCTGGGTAATGCTCGGGCTCCTAGCCTGGGTGCTTTCAGTAGGTTCGCTGAATGAGGGGGACGAAAAACTCCGCAGAGCAGAACAGCGAAACGTCCTTCTCGTCGTTCTGATGGCATTTACATGGCCGCTAGCGGCTATGGTGCTTTGGGGCAGCGGTGTACTGCGCGGCTGGCGTCGCGATGGAGCGCCCGACAGCGACCCCGGTCAGCAGTTCGAGGCCGCTGGTTTCTTCGCCCTTAGTCTGACATTTTTTGGGCTTGGAATCATCTTCTTGAGCCAAAGGCTGTCGGGCGGGCATGTGGCGGCGCTGGTCTTCGGGCCGGCGTTCCTGGGTGCGGCCGTCTGGATACTGCGTCGCTGGCGGCGCAACTGGCAGCGCTTCGCTGGCGGCGGCCACCGCGGCCAGGTGCTGACGTATCTGCTGGGGATTCCGGTTTGCTTGGCGGCAGGGATCGCCATTCTGTCCACGATTTTCTAGATCCTGAATCTAGTTCAGGATGACAGCCAGAGGAGGTGATAAGTTGCAGCTGGACAGGCTGCTGTACCGTTTCGGGCTCCTGTTCTTCAAGATCGGAGCCCGAGGCGCAAGGGCGCTAGTCAACCGGCTGTTTCGCCGGGCATGATTAGCGCCCGCCAGGCGGCGGGGCTTGAGTGATTCGCTCACTCGCCCCGCCGCTTTTCCTTTTATACTTATTGCCATAAATTTTTAATTATCAGATACTATTACTAGTTAATAGTGGTTAGTTGATAGTGAATAGAATTCTAAAAACTAAAAACTCTAAACTATAAACTGATTATTATGGCTGTTTATAAAGTTTTACAAGATATCGAAGCCGAAGATAAACTGATTGGGCCTTTGGGGCTTAAAGGCTTTGTTTATGTGATGATTGCCGGTTTTTTGGGGTTTCTTAACTTTAAGATTTTTATTAGCAGCGAGCTGGGCTATTTTCGCTTGCTGCTGATACTCATTTTCGGTCTGCCGATGTTTTTGTTTGTGGTCTTAGCCAGCCCGCTGGGGCGCGAGCAACCAACCGAGGTGTGGCTGCTATCGCGCATTCGTTTTCTGCTAAAACCAAAGCTGCGCATTTGGAATCAAAGCGGCATTAGCCAATTCGTAACCGTTACAGCACCCAAAAAAGACGAACGTCAGCTCACCAAAAGTTATACCCAAAGCGAAGTGGCCAGCAAATTAAAAAGCCTGGCCATGGCCATGGATACACAGACCGCAACTACTACTAACATCGCGCCGGACATCACCCCGGCTGATGACATTTTAGATGAACAAAACAACCCCGTGGCCCAGCATTTTTGGGACCTACTAAAGATAAAAGAAGCCGAACGCAAGCAAGAGCTTTCCAAAAAAATCACCAGCGGCGAGCTAGCTACTAAACCGGCGCCGGCCACACCGCCCAAAGCCGAAACTGTTGAGGGATTGGCTGAAATTCAAAAAGGCCTGCCGGCTTACCGCCTAGCCGCTAACGAAGATGAACTGAGCCACCGCTTTGCCGCTGCCGAAGCTGCCTTTCGCGCCCAACACACGCCAGATGCGCCCAACATCATCAAGCCAGAGGTGACAGTCGCCAACCAAGCTGCTAAACTGGAGCTAGCCCAAAGTGGTAATGATTTAAGTGTGGCATCAATCGCAAATTTGGCCAATCGTCAACCAGACGCTAAAAAGATTGGCGACAGTGAAGTTGTCGTTTCGCTGCACTAAACTACCGCTAAAACTGAAGGGTGGCAGATGAATAATACTTCAAACCCAAATAGCACTCAAAACACACTGCAAATTGCCGAGATCCGCGACGGCTTGGTAATTATGGACGACGGTAGTTTTCGGGCCGTAATTATGGCCAAGGCCATCAACTTTGACTTAATGAGCCCGCAGGAGCGCGAAGCCGTAGAATTCAGCTACCAAGGCTTTTTAAACTCTCTCAACTTTCCCATCCAGATTTTTATCCGCAGCGAAAAAGTCGATCTTCGACCGTACCTGCAAAGACTAAATAAAGTCCGCGCCAGCCAGGACAACATGCTGCTGGCTCTACTTATGGAAGACTACATTGGCTTCTTGTCCGTCATTTTGCAACAAGCCAATATTATGGATAAGCAGTTTTACGTAGTTATTAAATACCCGGATGCAGACACTAACGTGCGCAGCGCCATCAAACAAAGTACAGGTTTTTTCACCGGCTTGCTTGGGCTATTTAGCAAAGACGGAACGCCGCATGTAGTCATTGATGGGAAGAGATTAGAAGATGCCAAAACCCAACTGTCCAACCGGGTTCAAGCCGTGATCCAGGGCTTGGGCCAAGCAGGCATACAAAGTATACCCTTAGGCACACAGGAGCTGATTGAGCTTTATTACAATGCTTACAACCCAGATACAGCCACCCATCAGCACCTGGCCACTTCACGCGATCTAACAGCGCCGGTCATTACCCGCACTGAAGAGGTTAGACCGCAACTCAACCTTGGAGGGGAAGTCTAATGTTGGGGTTCGGTAAAAAGAAACAAGCGCCAAAAACCCAGCAGAGCCCTAACGACGTTGTCCAGGGTGTAACCGCGCTGCGTGATTTTATCGCTCCAAGCAGCTTGCAATTTTTTGGCAATTATTTCCAGCTGGGCACCCGTTTTGCCCGAACTTACTACGTTTATGGCTATCCTCGACAGGTGTACACCGGTTGGTTAAGCTCGATTATTAATCTTGATGAAATTATTGATCTTTCGATGGTGATTCAACCGGTACGCACCGAAGTAATTCTTAACAATTTACGCAAAAAAGTATCGCAGCTGGAGGCTGGGATTCAGATAGACGCCGAAAAAGGCAGGGTGCGTGATCCGGGCAAGCAGGCAGCCGTCCAAGATGCCGAGGAGATGCGCGACAAATTGCAGGTTGGCGAAGAACGCTTTTTCCGCTTTGGTTTTTATTTTACGATTTACGCCAATTCGCTTGATGAGTTGGAAGTTGTTGGCCAACGAGTGGAAGCGCTGCTAGGCCAGCAGCTGGTTTATTCCAAACCGGCCACTGCCCAGCAGGAACAAGGCCTAAACAGCACCATCCCGCAATTTGTCGATCAGTTGCAAATTTACCGCAACATGAATACCGGCGCCATCTCTACCAGTTTTCCGTTTACCTCAGCCGACTTAAGCCAAGAAAACGGTATTTTATACGGCATCAATATGCACAATTCCGGCTTGGTGATTTTTGACCGCTTCAGCCTAGAGAACGGTAACAGTGTGGTGTTTGCAAAATCCGGCGCCGGTAAAAGCTTTATGGTCAAGCTGGAAGCGCTGCGTTCCATGATGTTCGGCACCGAAATTTTTATTATTGATCCGGAAAACGAATATCAAAAAATGGCCGAGGCTGTGGGCGGTGTTTATGTGCGGTTAAGCCTGGCTAGCTCCACTCGCATCAACCCGTTTGACCTGCCGCAGGTAGTTGATCCGGAGGAAGCTGATAATGCCTTACGTTCAAACTTAATCACCTTGCACGGCCTACTGCGTCTAATGATGGGCGGCGCCCAGGCTCAAATGATGCAGAGCGGGGCAGCAGCCATGCTGCCGGCGCTTAATCCGGCAGAGGAGGCTGATTTAGATAGCGCCTTAATTGAAACATATGCCAAAGTTGGCATTACCAACGATCCACACACCCACGGCGCTACGCCGCCAACTATTAACGATCTCTATGACACTTTGTTGCATATGGGCGGTACCGGGCCGCAGCTCGCCCAGCGACTGCGCAAATATACTTCTGGCACGTTTGCTGGCATATTCTCTCAGCAGAGCAACGTTAACGTCAACAATCAAATGGTGGTCTTTAACATCCGCGATTTGGAAGACGAGCTACGGCCAGTCGCCATGTACATTGTGCTGAACTTTATCTGGAACAAAACAAAGGCAGAGAAAAAACGCCGCATTTTGGTGATTGACGAGGCCTGGCAGCTGATGCGCTACGAAGATAGTGCCAATTTTATGTTTTCACTGGCCAAACGCGCGCGCAAATACAACCTAGGGCTAACTACCATCAGCCAAGATGTAGAAGATTTTATGGCCAGCCGCATGGGGCGGGCGATTGTGGCTAATGCTTCTATGACGTTTTTGCTCAAGCAAAGCCCGAGCGCGGTTGATGTGCTAGCCGATGTCTTTAAGTTAACAAGTGAGGAGAAGAAGCTTCTTAGCCAATTCCCAATCGGCCAAGGCCTGTTCTTTGCCGGCCAGAATCACGTCCATATTCAAGTTATCGCCAGCCCAACTGAAGAAAATCTGATCGTCTCCAACCTCGCACCCCAGCCCGAAGCGCAAGGGACGATTGACCTGCAGGCTCAACCCGCATCTCTAGCTCAGCCTATTCCGTCATCCCCGACTCCGATCGGGGATCCAGGTCTGGATTCCCGCTTGCGCGGGAATGACGCTCAAACCCCTGCGTCGCCGCCAACCTCCGCGGAAGAGGCGCCGCCACCCGGCAGCGAGGTTGAGCCGATTTTGCCTCCCACTAAGCAGCCGGATTCAACCATAGTCGAAATTAGCCACCCCGGAACTTAAAAAGGCCCAAAACAAGAAAACACAAAAATGCCTGCCGTTTATGACCCAGAAGAATTAGCCAACGCTGAAGCCTCAGCCAAAAAACCCGAACCTTCCGGTTCTGATAAATACGAGGGTCAAGTCGGCAGAGGCTATATAAGTGATGCTAATCAGGCTAAGATAGCGCAAATTAAACCTTCTGTTCGAGGAGTATTAAGTTTTGCCGGGAAAAACAGAGGTAAATTAATTATAGGAGGAGTCGCTGCCAGCTTAGTCGCCTTGCTAATCATAGGTTTTTTTGCCCTGCTGCCTTTTAAGATTTTACATATTGTTAATAATTTACAAAGTCGATTTTTTGCAACTTCGGAAAACGCCGTGCAGAAGGAAACTGATGTACTCTTCAGCAACTACATAAGAAAGTATGTACTGCCGGGCTTGAACACTTGTAAGGGGAGCACTGTAGATAAAGGCTGCACCCCTAGAGCCATCCAAGGAACTTCTCTGGTGTCCAACCTATACCGAGGTTGGTCGACTGCTAGACTGGAAAATAAATTAGCAGATAAATATGGTCTGGAGTTCAAAAAAGCAGGGAACTCTTATTTTATTAAAACACCGGATTTCACTGGGAATGGGATAGATCTTAAAGATTTTGTAGGTTCAAACGAAAGTTTGGACGATTTTATTTCTAAATCGAATGATGGCCAATTTAAAAGAGTAGGTCGTGCTGAACTTCGGCAAGCTTATCGAAATGCCCTAAGCAATGAGACGCGCTGGAAGCAAGCCATGTACAGATTCAAAGTCGGTGGGCTACTGAGTCGGAAATATGGGCTAAAGCGTTGCATTATAGCCTGTGCCACACGAGACAATTTCGCTGATTGGAAAGACAACAAAACAAAAGTCGCCAAGATGATCCTGGCAGAGCGCGTTTTGGTGCCGAGAAGCGAGACCTTGGCTTTAGTTATCCAATGCGTTCTTGATAGTGGTTGTGACCCTTCCAGTAGAACCGAGAAAGATACTGATGGACGCAACCAAAGCAAGATCCAGCAGCAAATGCAACAAAAATTAAACGCGCTGGCTGCCGACAACACAGGTAAATACGCCTCGGTATTAGCCCATTCTCAAGGCATATTGGATGACGGCTATAAAAAATACCTGGTTAAACAAGTTGTTAAGTCTCTTGGTGGCGACGCTACTGCAGTTGCATCTGGGGAGGTGGCCGATAAGGTTATCCCTATCATCGGCTGGATCAACGCTGCTTCGAGCAGCATCGGAACTCTTGAAAAAGCTCCTACGAAAATAAAAGCTTTGTCATATGCCACTAACGCCTCTGCTATGGTGAGTCTATATACTACTTACCGCACGTATGCAGATGAGACAAAGTCTGGGCATATCGATTTGGCTATTTTAGGTTCCTTTAACAATTCGCTTGGCCCCAGCAAAAGTGCAACGACTGGTGGAACTGCCAGCGCAGAACAATCACCGCTTTACCAGAACCTAATAGACGGCGTAGACACCGGTAAAGTATCTACAAAGAATTACATATGTAATAACGGCAAGCTGGTGCCAGCAGGTAGATTGATCTGCCAAGAAGAAGTTTTGGGGGGAGAGAATTCAGTTCTAAACTCTATTAAGACAGTTGTTCAAAACTTAGGCCCTCTTAAAGATCTAGCTGATTTCTGGAATTATACTGCTGGGAGTATCCTTAAAAAAGCAATTGGTGTAGCCACGACAATTGCCGATTCATTTCTAAGAATCATTCCTGGCTATACCGACCTTGTGGGGTACATCTCAAGAGCAGCGGCTCCTATAATTACAGCTTTCACGAACTACCTCATACCATCGCCCTTTGGTGATAATATGAGCGGAGGCCGAACGTTTGATTTGATGGCTGGCGGCGCCGATGTTGCGGGCAACGATTACGCTCAAAATGGCTTGGGCGGCAAAGTCTTAACCACCCAACAGGCCTCAGTAATTTTAGCCGAGCAAACACAGCAGAGCATCCAAGAATTCAAGAGTAAATCCTTTTTTGCACGCATGTTTGATACAAATAGCAATTACTCGCTGGTCACAAAAGTTGCTATGGCTATGCCTGATAGCTGGAGCTCAGCCAGCCAAACTATTGCCAGCATATTTAGCGATCCGTTCGGAAAGATAAATCATGCTTTCGCTTCGCTATTTTCGTTCAACCAAGTCTTTGCTGCCACTGCGCCAGTAGCGGACCCATTTGGAGTTACTCAATACGGCTACCCGGCAGGCGATCCGAATTTGGCTACCGCCAATGCCGACCCGGAGACCTACTGGGAGCAGAACTGCTCTAAAGAAGACGGTGTAAATCTAGATTGGGACAAGGGCACCAATGCTTCTTGGCAAAATAGCGCTACTACTAACTCAGACACCGGCATGCCGGAAAGTGATTCAACTAATCCGTGCCTTCTAATCCAAGCTGCCGCAGGTAGCGCCGGCGCCATCTACGGCTCTAGTCTCCTAACTCAAGATGATTTGTCAGGCTCCCCGACAAATTCCGGTGGCGCTTCTGAGAATCCCGGCGCCTCAGCTAGTTTACAAGATTTGGCAAAACAGGTGCTGGCTGACCCCAATGTGTCATACCCTTATGATGCTATCAGCCCCAACGGCGGTACTAAAGCCGTTTTACAAGCAGTAGCCAGCGGGCAAGCCGCTCCGGTTACCTGCCAAGATAAATCCACGCAGGGTGTAACAAGCGCAAACCTAAACCCCAATATTTTAAAGGCAATTCTTGATATGGCCCAGGGTGCCCAAATTGGCGTGAATGCTCTTACGGACAAATGCCACACCGCAGGCTCAAACCACTACAAAGGCTTGGCCGTAGATTTTGAATGTCAAGGCATGCCTTTCGATGTCTCTAGAAACGATGCCATAGCAGCAAAGTACGGTGGCCATAGGAACTCAGAGATTTGTTCTGTAAATAAACACTGGCATTATGATTTCTAAAAAAATGAGGATTTTCGATATAAGATTGCTGCTTAGGATATTTTTCTTGACCTTTGGGCTGATAATTTCTTTCAGCCCGTTAGTTGGCGCACAATCTATTAGTCAAGAAGATCAACAAAGTATATATAACGATACGGTGTGGTATAAGCCGTCAGGGTCATCGTGTAACAACTTCTCTCTTACTGGCTCTAGTGGGTCAATATCACCATTGGTAGGAAAGGGTATGTCACCAGCTGCTCAAACAAGGTTCCAGCAAATATTGGTGGCAGCGGGGACTAAATTCAATGTCAGCCCAAACTTCATAGCCTCATTCTACTATGCCG
The DNA here is from genome assembly GCA_964639445.1 of uncultured Candidatus Saccharibacteria bacterium. GTDB lineage: Bacteria > Patescibacteriota > Saccharimonadia > Saccharimonadales > UBA10212 > 2-01-FULL-49-22. The sequence goes on along the minus strand of CAZXDA010000014.1, from coordinate 6,281 downwards.
AGAACTCTAGAAGTGGCGATTTGACTAATAATGCCGACTCAGCACAGCCCCCCCCTGTTACGGGCGACGGTAGCTGGCGCGAACCAGCTCCACCGTACGGACATGGCGGACGCTGGAAATCTAACCCTGATTCTCAAGCAGCGGGGCCTTTCCAGTTTATACCTTCGACATGGGGTGATAACGGCGTAGATGGGAATGGAGATGGATCGGCAGATGCCAATGATCTAACAGATGCTGCTTTTGGCGCCGCAAATTATATAGCTAAATCTGGTGGAGTAGCCGGAGCTAGTGAAAGCGATTTAAGAAAAGCTGCCTTTGCATATAACCACTCTGATATCTACGTTCAATCTGTAATAAATACTTTTAGTTATTTGTCTAGTGGCGGGCAATCAACTGTTTCTGGAGCTGTGTGCTCCAGCGGTGGAAGCACTATCAGCGCCTACAAAAACCCTTTGCGATCTATTCAAAACTTAGTCCCGCGAAGAATTGATCAAGGGGTAGATTATAGCGGTAGCGGCCCGATTTATGCTATAGGCAACGCCAAAATAAATATTGTAACCACCAGCTCTGCCTGGCCGGCCGGCACGTACATTAACTATACTCTGGCAGACGGTCCGGCTGCTGGTAAGAACGTTTTTTTCGCAGAGAACTGTAAACCTACTGTTAATGCAGGCGACATAGTTACCTCTGATACTACTATATGTAATATGATAGACCACGACCCAAATATAGAGACTGGTTGGGCGGCTGATCCTACCGAAGGCTATTTAGCGATGGCGCATAATGTTTATGTAGAAGGTCATGCTACTGCCTCCGGCGTGAACTTCTCCGATTTGATGAAGGCTCTTGGCGCTCCGGGAGGAACGTATCAATATCCTGGAGAGACACCGCTAGGTTCTTTGCCTGAAGGATGGCCAACATGGCAATAAGCATGAAAAAAACGATAGTAATAGTTGTTATCATAGGTAGCCTGGTGGGAGTAACCATTTGGCTCATACATTATTTAACCTATGGCAAAATCGTGATTACCACAAACAACAATAATCTAATTACAATATCGAAGGCCAATGACGAGAAGTATAAAGCAGGCAATAGCTCTTTCTCCAAGCAAGCGCGCAAGACGTTGTCTGTCTCAGTTAGATCTGGAGAATATTTAATTTCCGTAAGAAGCAACGTCTCGGCTGTATCTCAGCGGATCGAGGTCAAGGCGCATCAAACCACAAAACTAGTACTTAATCCTACTCAACCTAAAGGGGTTGAACCGGTTGAATATAGAAGCGCTGCCAGTTTTACAGCAGACAGTAGTCAGCTACTTTATGTCGATCTCTTAGACAAAAAAATTTATCAAATAAATAACCAAAATGCGGTTAGGGTGTTTGATTCTGAGCTTAGCTTCCAGACTATTAAGTGGTCCAATCCTTCTTATGGGGTAGGCAAGAGCTTAGACGGCCAATTATATATAATCAGCGGCGGATCAATCAGTCGCCTCGATGTTCCTTTTGCCTATAACTCCGATAGATTTGTAAATTATGACATTGCGCCAAATAAACAGCTATATGTAGCATCAGGCTCCGATATCTACACTGGGACCGAAGAGAAGGGTTTTAAAAAAATATATACGGCCGCAACCAGCTCCCCCTCCTTCGCGGCCTCTCAAGATAAATTAGCGGTTTTAGAAACAGGTCAAAAAAATGGTAAAGGGGGAAATGCTACGGTAACCGTTGTTTATCAAACCGGAAAAACTGTCAGGAAAAATATGGAAGCGTATACGGCCTCGTGGTCTCCAAATGGTAAAAACTTGATAATCAGCAGTGATTCTGAAAGCGTTGTTACTGACGATAACTTAAATGAAGTGGCCTTTATACCTCAATCCAATATCATTAGTCCAATCTGGCTTGATGATTCCAATCTTATCTATGGAGTCGCAGATCAACTATGGTCGTTCAATATTGGCAGTGGTTTAGCTAATTTAATAGCAAATATGCCATTAGGCTCACCCATTAGTCAGCTTGCACTTAGCAGCGATAAATCATATGTTTATTTTTCTACCGGCTATGGCAATAGTAATTTAGTCATTAAACGCGTAGGCCTTAAAGATCAGACCATACCTCCAGACTTATTTAAGCTTCAAAGTATACTGCCTGAGACGCTCGATCAATGTTCATTAAGCCTGATAAATTTCACAACTCCTACCGTTGTAATATCGGTAAGTTCAGGCTCGGCTCAACAAATATGCGATCAAGCGGCGCGGGATGAGTTACAACAAGCTGGCTTCGATCTTTCAAAACTACAATTCAAATTTGCATCCTAACCCAGAGTTTCCCTTGATGCTCCTAAGCTTAGCGGTAATGCTTGACTGTATTCCAATTATGTGCTATGATAATACCGATGGTTGACTATGGCCAAAATCCTAATCGATTGAATAGAACATACGAGAGGCGCGCGAAAGCTGCCGCTTGGGCTGCGAGTTTAGGTTTGTTCGGAGGCGCTGCATCTATTGAAGCCGCACCGGCCCAGCCAGCTGGCGCTGAGGCCGAAATTACTCAACAAGCCGAGCGAAGCCCGCAAGCTTTTATAAATAGCTTTGATAAAAAATTCGCGCAGATCGTAGGCCAAATGCATACCTCGCCTTATTTTTCTAAGCTTAGACATAAAGAACTCAGCCAGATTTATCATACTGATATATATATCTACTATGTTGGTGCGCCAAGCAGAAAATATCCCGGCAACTACGACTGGCTAGCGGTAGCGATGAGGAAGGGCGAAGACGTTCCCATGTCCGCTAGTATAAATCTGGGAGCAAATAGCAAGAAATATGCCAATATAAATGGTATCTATAAAGAGGGCTTTGTCTTTGGCCAAGCAAATAAGTCGGGTCGAATCATGCCCCATTCTATGGCGCTGGAGACAGATAACGGTGGTCAGGACGGCAAAATGATTAGTAATTATTATGGAGTAAGCTCGGGAGGATATCCTGCAGATTTAATACCTGAAAGAGGAATAAAATACTCGGATAACCCCGCCAAAGTGTCATCTGCGTTCAATGGATTTTTAGCTCTAGCCAAGGATATGGTAGCTCGAAGGTATTAGAGATAAAGATTTTTATAAAGATATAAGTCTGTGCCCACTGGAGAAGTATTCGAGGACAGCGTCGGCGTCGGTGGTTGTAATGATTGTTTGGTAGGTTTTGAGGTAGTCGACTAGGTGGTGGCGGCGGGCGCCATCAAGCTCGGAAAATACATCATCAAGCAGGAAAATTGGTTTGGCGGCACGGGCTTTTTCGACCAGAGAAAGCTCGAAAATTTTTAGGGCAATTAAAAGTGAGCGGATTTCGCCGCGTGAGGCTGTTGCTTGAGCCGGCTGTCCTTTAAGATACAGCGCAAAATCTTCGCGGTGCGGGCCGTAAGCGGTAAAGCCGCGTTGAAAATCAGCTTGCATGCCGGCTTCCAGTTTGGCCAGTAGCCGGCTGGAGTAGTTACCGGTGTCGAATGGCGTTTCGTAATTCAGCTCAACTTTGGTGCGTTTTTTGGCGATTTTGCTATAGCTTCGGCTTAGGGATTTATTGATGTCATTAACGAGTTCATGACGGGCGCTGGCGATTTGGGAACCAAGTTCAGATAAACGAATGTTCCAAGCAAACAGCTGTTTTTTGGCGACCGCCGGCGTTTGCTTAAGCAGGGCATTGCGCTGCGCCAGCGCCCGTCGATAAGACGCAGCCAGATTTTTATAAGCCGGCAGGCTGCGCTCTAAAATATCGTCAAAGTAGGCGCGCCTAAAATCCGGCTCGCGGGTAATCAACTGTAAGTGATTAGGTTCAAACAGTACTGCTGGGACTGTCCGCTCGAGGCTCAAGCGTTTAAAAGAATTGTTATCGATTTCGAAAGTTTTAGTTAATCGCATTTCGTCATTCCCGCGAAAGCCTTGCCTACCGGCAGGCAGGCCGGAATCTGGCCTGGATCCCGGATCAAGTCCGGGATGACGATCTTTATTCAATTTCAGCACCCGATGGCTACTGCCGAAAAAGCCATCCAGTCGCGCCCATGATTTGCCAAAATGAATTAAATCTTGATCTTTAGCCCGAAACGATTTGCCGGAATCTAAAATTAAGATGGCCTCTAGCAGATTTGTCTTACCGCTGGCATTAGGCCCAATGACAATATTAACGCCGGGATCAAATTCAAAAGACTCATCTTTGTATGAGCGAAAGTTTTGCAGCTGAATCGAGTCAATCATAGCCGGCCAACGTCATTCCCAACTCGATTGGGAATCCAGTTATAGTTTTTTGGACAGATCATGCCAATTTGGGTTATCTGTTTCTATGAGTTGCAGCTTCCAAGCACGATTCAACTTTTTAATCTGTTTCTCGCGCTCAATCGCTGATTCTATATCATCGTGTTCTTCTACCCACACTAGGTCTTTAACATCATATTTCTTAGTAAACCCTTCAACTACTAACTGTTTATGTTGTTCGATTCTTTGGATAAGGCTACTTGTGACGCCCACATACAAAGTGCCGTTCTTTTTCGATGCCAACATGTACACATATCCTTTTCTCATATCTAAAAATCGTACTGGATTCCCGCTTACGCGGGAATGGCGTTAAGAGCGGAGGGGCATGATTAGGTGGAGGTATTTGGGGTCGTCACTGCTGCGTAAAATACAAGGTTCTAATTTGCCGTTAAAGCAAAATTCGATTTGCTCGCCGGAGAACGCGTTCAAAGCATCAATTAGGTAGCGCGAGTTAAGAGTTACTTCGCCGCCACCTTTAACTTCTGCGGGGGCTTCAGCTGTGTTTTCGCCGAGCTGCGAAGCTATGGCGTTGATACCAACCTTGCTGTCTCCCACTTTTATGGTCACACTGCCGGCGGACTCGCGAGCAAAAAGGGCAGACACCTTAGTAATATTAAGAAAGTCGGCCCGTGCCATTTTGGCAACGGTGGCAAATTTGGATGGAATCAATTTTTTATAATCCGGATAGTTGCCCTCGATCAGACGCGCCACTAGCGTAATGTCGTCAACTTGGAACAGCACCTGCTGATCATCGTGCGTTACCACCACTTCCTTATCAGCATCAGAAATAATGCGCAGCAAATCCTGGGCAGCGGTGGCAGGCACCAAAAAGTTAACAGTGCCCTTACTCTTACCCAAAGAACGCTCGGCTAATCGATAACTGTCGGTGGCTGCCGTTAGAACATCGCCGCCAATAGTATGAAAATAAACACCGGTAAGCACCGGCCGGGCATCATCGGCGCTAGCTGCAAAGACCACCTGGGAAAGAGCCTTTTTAAGCTTGGCGGCGGCGACCTTCCATGTACTGCCAGCGGTAATGGCTGGCATAACAGGGAAGTCGTCGGCCACAATGCCGTTAATGGTTGATTTATACTGATCGGTTGTGATATGGAGTTTATTTTCTGTAAGTTCGAGTTTAAGTACGCCTTCCGGCAGGCTGCTGATAAAATCTTGCATAAGGCGGGCAGGAACGGTAATAGCGCCGGTTTTTTCAATCTTTGAACCAATACGGTGAGTAATGGCAATATCTAAGTTGGTAGCTGAAATACTTAAACGGTTATCTGTTGTTTGTAGTAAAACGTTAGCTAAAATAGGTAAAGTTTGGCGGGTATTGGCTACACGGGCAACCGTATTTAGAGCTTTGGCTAGATTTTCTTGGGTAACTTGTAGGTGCATACTATTAATCCTTTATTTAATTTTAGCTACATTATTTGAATATGTGGAAAGTGGGGAATTAAGAAGATCGCTGTGTTGATAAACAAAATGGGACTGACTAAAAGCTGTGTATGGCTTTGGTATAAAAAATCCTTGACTTGTTAAGTAATTTAGCTTGATTGTGGAAAATGTGAAAAAACCAAAAACTTTTCCGAAGTTTTTACCCAAGTAATACACAATATTCATGCGTAAAGCCTCTCCCTTAACTCACTGACAGATTGCTTTATTGGCCCGTCATAGCTCATTTCTTTCTCTATTTTGTCAATGGAGTGAATAGCGGTGGTGTGGTCTTTGCGCCCCAGCTCGTGGGCGATTTTGGGAAAACTCATATGCAGCTCGGCCCGCAACATATACATGGCTATTTGGCGCGGCACCACAATATCTTTATCACGTTTGGGGCCTAAAATGTCTTCTATGGAAATATGGAAGTGCTTGGCAATGCGCTCAATAATTTGCCGCGCGCTTAGGTGTTTAGGGCGGTTGCGGCCACCCTCGAACATACTTGTTACCAGTTGAATGTGTGGCGAGACGTTGCGCATTTCGCACCAAGCCAGCAG